>NZ_CP067100.1:7359508-7668734 GCF_016616235.1 Bradyrhizobium diazoefficiens | reverse complement strand
CGTCAAAAAACTTCTCTTGAGAGATAAGGTTGCGTTGTGGGCGCCATGCAGGGGCCTGCCCGGATCCCTGGCGTGGCGCGACCTCGAGCGAGTCCATCTGCAGGCAAAGCTCGACCGTCCGGCGCGAGCGCCGCAGGTCAGATCAGCGATGTCAGAGATGGAGGGATCGCGAGGTCAGCGCGTACTCGGCGCCTCGTCACAGGCGGGAGGGTGGAGGTCGGACTGATCTAGAACGGCATCGCTGAAGTGGGAAACGTGTTTCAATACCGCGTTGAGTCCGTAAGACATGATACCTCCCCGTCCTGCCGTGATTGCTCACGGCAAGGTCCTGCGTGTCCTGACGACAACCGCTCCGGTAATTCCGTCACGGATGCCCTGCCCGTCTGTCCTGTTCGTCCGCTCGACTTCGCTCACCTTGCGCGTCGGGGTAGCTTCGCGACGTCTCTCATTTGCGCCTGGCGCGAGCGGGATGCGAAAGATCCCGCTTGGAGACATTCAGACAAAGAGCTACCGTTCCCATATTGCTATGGGTTTGAACCGCCAATCGCTTGTTGAAGCGTCGCCAACGTGCACATCGCCGCCGATTTGCACGCTCGCCCCGTTTTCCGATACCGCGCTGGTCTCAAGATCGTGGGCGCCGCTGACGACTTAAGGAATACACTAAGCGGAAAGACTCGCAACGAAATTGATTCACACTTGAGGCATCAAAAAACTTGACCAGCGTTAACGCCGCGCGGACTTGTTCACAGGCTTCGAAGCAAGTTTTTGGATTCGTGCACAGATTCGAAAGCGCGGAGCGTCATGTGACAATTCTCGGCCATCGCCAAAAAATTTTTACAAAAGCGTCACGCGCGTGCCGTGTGCGCGAATTTTCCAAATGCTTGTTGATGCTATGTCGATAAGTGATTAGCGAGACATCGTTTTTTGAGTCTCGTTTCACAGGGTAACTCCATCGCGCGAAGCGTCCCGGTGAAATTACGGTGTGCAGAACTCGCACGCGTGGAAATGCGAGTTAGCCCCGCCTCGCAAGGATTTTTCGCACCGCACTGAGAGTTTCCACTGTTGCAAAAACACCCGCAGCTAGAACTACGGGACGCATCATGGTGCGGTGGAGGCGAGTCTTCCAACAGCGAGTGCAACACCGATTGCAACAGCGATTGTCTGTCGAGCGACCGCTTGCGTGAATTGTGACAGCCAACGAAAAGCCCGGCACGAGGCCGGGCTGATGTGACGCGCGCGCTGTCGCTTCAACCGGTCGAATGGATCGACCAGGGAAAGCTGCACCGGTTTACTTGGCGAGCTTGGCGATCTGCGCGGTGAGGCGCGAGACTTTGCGGCTGGCGTTGTTCTTGTGAATGATGTTGCGCTGGGCAGCGCGCATCAAAGCGGGCTCGGCATTCGCCAGCGCCTTCACGGCCGCGGCACGGTCGCCGGTCTTGATGGCTTCCTCGACGGTGCGAACGGCGCCGCGCATCTGGGTGCGGCGCGACTTGTTGACGGCGGTGCGACGGGCGATCTTGCGCGTCGCTTTCTTGGCGGAGGTGGTATTGGCCATGGTCTCAATATCCTTTGCGGTACCGGTCGCGTCTTGGTCGGGTAGCGCCGGCTGCTTGACCGCGGAATCGACGCTCGGATTTAGGGTGTTCGGTTGCTGGGCCGTTCCCGGAACATGAGGCCTCGACGAGCTCTGCGCTCAAGGGGCCTGCAATTGCTCAAAGAACAGCGGCGGCAGGATTGCGCCCACCGCCAGTTGGCGCCCTTATAGAGAGGGTCTGTGGCACCGTCAACGCTTTCCAGGGCTGGAAAACCATCCCCTGGGCGCTCTGAGGCTCGCCGTAACGCCCTGAAGAGGTTGAATTTCTGCCGTCGCTTGGCTATTGGCTGGCTGGCATTATACGGGTCGTCCGATCGGACGATCATCTGGGGTGAGGCATGATCCGCGGCTTTTTCCGACTGATTGGGCTGTTGCTGCTCGCCGGCGGGTTCATCTTCATGGTCTATGACGGCGCCCGCTGGGTGGCCGACCAGACCCTGCGCTTCACCCGCTTCGGCCAATTCTGGAACGACATCAATCAGGCCAGCCAGTCCGCATTCCGGACCTGGGTCGAAGCCAAGGCGCCCTGGCTTTGGACCTCGGTGATCCGCCTGGTGCTGGACCAGCCGGTCTTCGCCGTGCTCGGCATTTTGGGCATCCTGCTGATGATCCTGTTCCGGCCGCGGAAGCCGCTGATCGGGTACTCGCGGGATTGAACTTTCAATTCCCCGACTGAGCGCGGCGCATGCGCCAGAGCAACGACATCGGCACGCAGTACCGCAGCACGGTCTACACTTACTCCGATGCGCAGAAGCCAGCCGCGAACGAGGGTGTCTCTTACCCTCCTCTGGAGGGGGAGGGTCGCTTCGCATGAAGCGAAGCGCAATGCGAAGCGGGGTGGGGTGACGGTCCCTCCACCTCCAACAGTGCCCGAGTGGAGAGATCCACCCCACCCCGTCTCATATCTCGCTGCGCTCGATATGAGCCGACCCTTCCCCTCCAGGGGAGGGTGGCACCGTCACCGCCGCTCAACGCTTTATTAACCATAACCAGTGCATCACTGGAGCTGTCTCGTTTCGAGGGATAGGTCCGGTGCCGGTTGCACGCGCGTTTCGATGGTCGATCTTGGCAGCGTCCCTGACAGCGTCCGCCGCGCTGGCCCTGGGCGGCTGCATGCAGACCACAGGTCCCGTCGCCTACGTGCAGCCGCGTGCCGATCTCGATACCATGGCCTATGGCCAGCCCTACAGCGCACCGCAGCCGGTCGTCGTCGCCAACAGCGGCGGCGGCGCCATCGCCGCGCTCAGCAATTCGTTTGCCGCCTCGCCTGTGCCGATGCCGGTCGGCTATGCCGCGCCGATGGCGCCGGTCCGCTATGACGCCTCCTACCACCTCGACGCCGGCGACAAGCTGCGCGTCGTGGTCTACGGCCAGGAAGGTCTCACCAACAGCTACGCCATCGATGCCGGCGGCTCCATCACCATGCCGCTGATCGGCGCGGTGCCCGCACGCGGCCGCACCACCGCAGGCCTTGCCGGCGAGATCGCCGCGCGCCTGCGTAACGGCTACATCCGCGAGCCTTCGGTCGCCGTCGAGATCGATACTTATCGCCCGTTCTTCATTCTCGGCGAAGTCTCCGCGCCTGGCCAGTATCCGTATGTGCCGAACATGACGGTCGAAAGCGCCGTCGCCATCGCCGGCGGCTTCTCGCCGCGCGCCAAGCGCGATGTCGTCACCGTCACGCACACCGATGCCGGCGGCGCAATGCGCGCCGTCGTCCCGCTCGGCACGCCGCTCGCGCCGGGCGACACCGTGTTCGTCGGCGAGCGCTGGTTCTAGTTCACCGCCGAAAGTCCAGCCGCCCATTCGGAAAACATCCGTCGATGCGTGCCGCATCGACCACGAGGCCGATCCACGGGCGCATGATCGCCGGGTTGGTCAAGTTGATGTACTTCCCGACCAAGTGATTGCCGCTCTCTCGCGCTGCATCGATCAGTCCGTGCCTGCGGCCGCCGTCCCAATCGAATCGCAGATAGATCCGCCCGCCTGCGACACGGACCTCCGCACGACCTTGTTTCCAGGTCTCCGGCGTATCGCCGGGAATGGTCGGATCGGCGCCGCCGTTCCAGCGGCTCGCCCAGGTGCCGTCGAGCGGATCGGACAGCGCCGGGATGGATGCCCAAGGCGTCGCATTGCTGTCCGCAACGTCGCCGGCCAGCGCGGCCGTTATGGCATAGTGCATGACTTCGGAATCGCCGGGCGCCGGGACGTCCATGGTGCCGAACGGGTTGCGGATGACGATGTTCGTATTGGCCTGCTGCATGACGCTCTCCCGGCGTGACTTGGCTTGATCGGCCAGCTCTATCGCCGGGCGGCAGGATGCAGCCACCCGATTCCTGTTTCCGTCATTCCGGGCCTGCACCGCTTCGCGGCGCATCCCGAAATGAGGAAAGGGGAGACTCGCGCGCTACGTCTGCAGATGCTTGGCGAAAAATGCCATGCTGCGCGGCCAGGCAATCTCCGAGCTGGCCTTGTCGTAGCTCGGCCGCTCGTCGCAATGAAAACCGTGCTGCGCGCCAGGATAGACGAACACCTCGACATCCGGCCGCTTCGCCTTGATGGTCTCGACGTCGCTGAGGGGAATGCCGGCATCCTTCTCACCGAAATGCAGCTGCGTCGGCACTTTCGGTGTCTCGTCGGCAAAGCGGACGATGGCGCCGCCGTAATAGCCGATCGCGGCCTTGAGGCCCGACAGCCGCGTCGCCGCGAGAAAGGCGATGCTGCCGCCGAGGCAGAAGCCGATGATGCCGACCGGCCCGACACTCCTTACGGCATCGATCGCGGCCTGGGTGTCGCGCAGCATCGCCTCCCAGTCGGGACTGGCGACGAATTTTCGCGCCTCGGCGATTTCGTTCGGCGTGTAGCCCGACTGGAAGCCCGGCGCGGTCCGATCGAAGATCGACGGCGCGATCGCAACATAACCCTCGCTGGCGAGCCGGTCGCACACCGAGCGGATGTGGTGATTGACCCCAAAGATCTCCTGGATCACCACCACCGCGCCCTTCGGTGCGCCGGCCGGATCGGCGCGATAGGCGCCGAGCCGGAAATTGTCGGAGGCCGTCAGCTTGATGTCCTGTCCCACGCGGGTTGTCCTTCTTGGTTGGTCGTCAATCCACTCTCTCCCCTCATCCTGAGGTGCGCGCCCTTGCGCGCGTCTGGAAGGATGCAAAGGCCGAGATGCAGCAGCGGAGCCTTCATCCTTCGAGACGCTTGCGGCGCAAGCTCCTCAGGATAAGGGAGACAGTCGCACTTCCGCCCTCACTCCCACATCCAGTTCTCGCCGTAATCCTCCTTCCATCCTGCCAGCCGTCCGTGACGGAATTGCAGGAACAGGCGATGGCGGTAGGGGATCAGGCGGCTGCCGCCGATGTTGCGCAGTGCGAGGTAGATCTCATTGCCGGGACGCCCCCGCACATACTGTAGGGGTTGCCCGAGCGCGCGCGCGGTTTGCCCGGCGTCCATGCCGAAGGCGAGCGGTGTGTTGTTCGACAGGGTTTCAACGAAGGGCCGGCGCGGCGGCGTGCCGCCGAAGGGTTCGGCCTGCGCTGGCGCTGACATCGATAGCAACACTGCACCCGCAGCCAACATTGCCCGCTTCATGGCCCGTCCTTGTCCGATCGTCCTATCCCGGCAAGTTCTTCAGGAAAGGCATCACCGCGTCAACAAAAGCCTTGGGCTGATCGATGTTGACGGCGTGGCCGGCCGCGGGGATCACGACCTTTTGTGCGCCGGGGATTTTTGCGGCCATGTAGTCGGACGCGGCGAGGAACGGCGTGTCGTCGGCGCCGACCACGATCAGGCTGGGCACCTTGATGTCGGGCAACAGCTCGATCACGCGGGCATCGCGCTGGGTCAGCATGCCGCGCGCGGCGAGCGCGAGGCCTTTGGCGTTGCGGTGGCTGGCGCTGGCGCGCTCGCGCGTCGCCGATTGCAGCACGGCGAGTCCTTCCTGATCGAGCTTGTCGGCGGTGCCGAGCGCCCGCGCGTTCCAGGCCTCGCGCGCATCGTCCTTCTTGAATCCCGGTCCGGTGTCGATGATCAACAACGCTCGTGTGCGTGTTGGATGGGCGCGGTAGAACGCGAGCGACATGTAGCCACCGAGCGAGAGCCCGCCGATGATGGCGCGCTCGGCGCCGATGGCGTCGAGGATCGCCGCGATGTCGCCGACGGTCAGCGCCTCGCTATAGGCCTTGGGATCGTCCGGATAATCGGACTGGCCGTGGCCGCGCATGTCCCACAGGATCAGCTTGTGGTCTTTCGCGAATGCATCGACCTGGCCATGCCACATCACCGAAGTCGAGGAATAGCCGTGGGTCAGCAGCAGCGGCGGCCCGTCGCCATGAACTTCGTAATAGATTCCGACGCCGTCCCGATCGATCTTCGGCATTGTTTCCGCCCTTTCTTTTTCTCTAGCCGCGATCTCAGTACTTCACCCTCCCTGGAGGGGGAGGGTCGGCTCACATTGAGCGCAGCGAAATGTGAGACGGGGTGGGGTGACAGTCTCTCCATCTCGAACGGTGTTTCTCGCGGAGAGATCACCCCATCCCGCTCGCGCTGCGCGCGATCGACCCTCCCTCCAGGGAGGGTAAGGGTCGCTTGCGGCAGCATTCTAGCGTGCCAAGTTACTTCGAAGAAACTGCCCGAACGCGTTGGCACTCATGTCTGGATGCGCTGCTTGTTGCGTCCACTCGCTGCATCCGCCCCGTTCTCGCAACGCACAACATGCCGCCGCGGCGCTTTCTTCGATCGATTCCAAATTGCAATTGCCTCCGCGCGCGAACGCGATCATGCTTGCGTTCAAGGCAGGCGCCAGCCCGGTGGGCGTCCGCCATTCAAGTGTTGCCGTCGTAAGCGGCTTCATGCACCGGCAGGGGAAGACGCCTATGCCAACTCTCACCATCAACGGGCGGAGTCTGTCCGTGGATGCGGCGAACGACACGCCGCTCCTCTGGGCCATCCGCGAACAATTGCAGATGACCGGCACCAAGTTTGGCTGCGGTGCCGGGCTGTGCGGCGCCTGCACCGTGCACGTCAACGGCGAAGCCGTGCGCTCGTGCCAGACCATGATCGGCGATGTCGCCGGCAAGAAGATCACCACCATCGAAGGCCTTTCCGCCAAGGGCGATCACCCCCTGCAGAAGGCGTGGATCGCCGAGCAGGTGCCGCAATGCGGCTACTGCCAGTCCGGGCAGATCATGCAGGCGGCGTCGCTGCTGGCGAAGAATTCCAATCCGACCAAGGAAGAGGTCGTGGCGCATATGGACGGCAATCTCTGCCGCTGCATGACCTATTCGCGGATCCAGAAGGCGATCATGCGCGCGGCATCCGAGATGCGCACCGCCTCCGCCACCTCCACCGAACGGAGGCCCACATGAATAAGCACGTGAAAACCATCGGCGCCGAGGCGACCGATCTCAGCCGTCGCTCCTTCCTGGTCGGCACCGCCGCGAGCGGTCTCGTGCTCGGCTATGCCGGCGTGCCCGGCATCGGTGAAGCGCTGGCTGCGCCTTCGAGCTTCGAACCGAGCGTCTGGTACGCGATCGCGCCCGATGGTCTCGTCACCGTGACCTGCGGCAAGGCCGATATGGGCCAGCACATCGCCTCCACCATGGCGCAGATCGTCTGCGAGGAGCTGGGCGCGAAATGGAGCGACATGCGGGTCAACCTCGCCTCCAATGATCCGAAGTTCAACGATCCCGTGCTCGGGGCGCAGATCACCGGCGGCAGCTGGTCGACCATGATGAACTTCGATGCGATGAGCCGGGCTGGCGCCGCCGGACGGATGGCGTTGACGGAAGGCGCGGCCGCCGCGATGGGCGTGCCGGCGTCGGAGCTCGTGGTGCGCGATTCCATGATCGTGCATCCGAAGTCGAAGAAGCAGATGTCGTTCGCCGATGTCGTCAAGAGCGGCAAGGCGACCAAGACCTTCACGCCGGACGAGCTGAAGGCGATCAAGCTGAAGACGCCGGATCAGTACGCCATGATCGGCGTGTCGGTGCCGCAGCTCGACATTCCGTCCAAGACCAACGGCACGGCCAAATACGGCATCGACGTGATGCTGCCGGGCATGGCCTATGGCGCGGTGGTGACGCCGCCGGTGCGCTTCGGCGCCACGGTGAAATCGGTCGACGACTCGGCTGCAAAGAAAGTGCCGGGCTTCATCAAGGCCGTCACCCTCGACGACAAGACCGGCACGACATCGGGCTGGGTCGTTGCGGTTGCCAGCACCTATGCCAACGCCAAGAAGGCGGCGCAGGCGCTGAAGATCGCCTATGACGGCGGTCCCAACGCAAAGCTGTCGAGCCAGTCGCTGCTCGATGAAGCCATGCGGCTGCAGAAGCTGGAGGATTCCGGCCAGTTCTTCGTCAAGGACGGCGATCCCAATGCGGCGTTCGGTTCGGCCGCAAAGGTGCTGGAAGCCGAGTACACCACCAGCATCAACATCCACGCGCCGATGGAGCCGATGAACGCCACCGCGGAGTTCAAGGGCGATATCCTGCACATCTATTCCGGCAACCAATTCGCGACGCGCTCCGGCGCGATTGCGGCGGGCGCCGCCGGGATCGATCCGAAATTCGTGGTCATGCACCAGATGTGGCTCGGCGGCGGTTTCGGCCGCAGGCTCGATGCCGACATGATGGTGCCCGCGGTGCAGGCGGCGAAGGCCGTGGGCAAGCCGGTGAAGGTGATCTACACGCGTGAGAACGACATGACGATGGATTTCTCGCGTCCGCTCACCTATCAAAAAGTCAAGGCCGGCGTGGACGGCGACGGCAAGCTGGTCGCGCTCAGCCACGACGTGGTCTCGGCCTGGCCGACCGCGCGCTGGGGAATCCCTGACTTCCTCACGCCCTCGGTCGACAAGAAGGGGCCGCTCGATTCCTTCACGGTGAACGGCGCCGACTTCTTCTACACCGTACCCAACCATCATGTGCGCGCGATCAAGAACGAGCTCGCGCACAATGCGACGCCGTCCGGGCAGCTTCGCTCGGTGGCGCCGGGCTGGACGTTCTGGGCGGTCGAAAGCATGATCGACGAGATCGCGGCTGCGACCGGCAAGGACCCCGCGCAATTCCGCATCGCGCTGCTCGACGGCAAGGGCAAGAACGACGGCGGCGCGCAGCGCTTGCGCAACACGCTGCTCGCCGCGATGGGCCTGTCAGGCTACGGCACCAAGCAATTGCCGAAAGGCGAGGGCATGGGCGTGGCCTGCGTCTCATCGCAGGAACGCGCAACGGCGAGCTGGACGGCGTGCGTTGCTCATGTCGCGGTGGCGCCGTCGGGCGAGGTGACCGTGAAGAAGCTCACGGTCGCAACCGATGTCGGCACGCAAGTGCATCCCGACAACATCCGCGCCCAGGTCGAGGGTGCGGCGCTGTGGGGCCTGTCGCTGGCGCTGTACGAGAAGGCAACGCTCAAGGACGGTGGCATCGAGCAGACCAATTTCGACAGCTACACGCCCCTGCGCATGAGCCAGGTGCCCGAGGTCGCGGTCGCCGTGATCGCCAATGGCGAAAAGGCCACCGGCGTCGGCGAGCCCGCGGTGACGGTGGTGGCGCCCGCGATCGGCAACGCCATCTTCAATGCCTCCGGCGCCCGCGTCCGGGCGCTGCCGATCACGGCCGAGGCCGTGAAGGGCGCGATGAAGGCGTAAGGCGGGTTGAGGGCCGCTTGATACGATCCGCCGGAGGCCAACCTCCGGCGGATTTGTTTTGAGGCCTTCTCCACCATCTCGGTGTCATGCCCCGCGAAAGCGGGGCATCCAGTACGCCGCGGCCTTCCGGCTGCAGCCGCGCCGTCTCGGCGTACTGGATCGCCCGCCTTCGCGGACGATGACAGCGGTGGGCGGGCTTCGAAATTCCCCCTTGTCATCAATGCCTCGCCTACTGTGCATGGGGTTGTTTTCGCCATTTTGACTGGAACCGTCCGCGGGAACCCCAAACCCGTAAAATTGCACTCAGCCCCGCAGGGTTCCATTGAGCACGCCTCTTAAGGGCCGGAGAACCTGATCCGGTTAGGCTGAACCCAAATCCAGTCCCGTGCTTTGGGGAAGCCATGACCGCCTCAGCCAAATCCGCCGCCAAACGCCGGCTTCTGCTCGCCTCCGACCGGAGCGACGGGAGCACCGAGCTCGTCAGCATCCTGAAGGCGGTCGGCGATGTCTCGACGGTCTCGACCGAGGCCATTCCGGAGCAGCCGTCGCGCGACCTGTCCGGTCTCGTCGTCGACATCAATCTGCGCTCGCCCGAGAGCGTGCAGCGGGTGCGCAACAAGCTGCGCGGCGATGCCTATCGTTCGATGCCGCGGCTGTTCGTGCTGGCCGATGCCCTGCACCACGGCACCATGCAGGCCTGGGCGTTGGGGGCCACCGACACCATCTCGCGCCCGCTTCAGCCCGAGGACATTCTCCAGCGCATCCGCGCCGCATTCCCCGATACGGCGGCCTATGACGCGACCGATCGCGGCAAGACGCTCAACCGCGGCGTCGAGGCGGCGCATGGGGTGCTGAAGAAAATGTTCGAGAAGCTGCCGCTCGGCGCGCCCCTGACCTTCGACGACGTCATCGCCGCCGAGAGCAAGATCTTGAAGGCGATCAAGCACTCGTCCTTGCGCGAATGGCTCACCACCGTCGGCTGCCACCATGTCGGAAGCTATCGCCACTGCCTGTTCGTCACCGGCTTTGCGGTCTCCTTCGCCCAGCATCTCGGCATGCGCGAGGATGACCAGCGCCGCCTGACCCGCGCCGCTTTGCTGCACGATGTCGGCAAGGCTTTCGTTCCGTCCCACCTGCTCGACAAGCCCGGCAAGCTCACCGACGAGGAGATGGCCGAGGTCCGCCAGCATCCGCGCCGGGGCTATGACGCGCTCGCAGCTCAAGGCGGCTTCCCGCCGGAGATGCTCGACGTGATCCTGCATCACCACGAATTCCTCGACGGCTCAGGCTATCCCAACGGCCTGTCGTCGAACCAGATCAGCGACATCGTGCGTCTGACGACGATCGTCGACATCTACGCCGCGCTGGTGGAAAAGCGCGCCTACCGCATGCCCTTCACCCACTCGCGCGCATTCGCGATGATGGAAGGCATGGGCGGCAAGCTCGACCAGCAGCTGCTGCAGGCCTTCCGCCCCGTGGCGCTGGGGTCGTTCTGAAGCCGTTGTTGTAATTGTAGAGGCGCGCGACGTACTTACCGTCCCCTGCAGGGGGAGGGTAAGTCATCCCACCATCTTCCTGAGCTCCGCCTTCGCCACCTTCTCCAGTGTCGAGCGCGGCATGTCGTCGATCAGCCTGACCTCGCGCGGCACCTTGAAATCCGCAAGTCCTTTGCGGCAGGCCTCCATCACGCGGTCATGCAGATCGGGTGCAGCACCCGCCACACCGCCCTGCGGGATGATGAAGACCACCGGCACCTCGTCCAGCATCGGATGCTTCTTCGCCACCACCGCGGCCTCGCGCACGCCCGGCACCATCGCGATCACCTGCTCGATCTCGGAAGCCGCGACGTTCTCGCCGCCGACCTTCAGCATGTCCTTGGCGCGGTCGCCGAACTTGATGAAGCCACCTTCCAGCCGCTCGACCCGGTCGCCGGTGAGGAAGAAGCCGTGCTCGTCAAAGCTCTCGCGCGTCGCCTTATCGTTGTGCAAATATTCGGCGAACAGCGACAGGCCGGGGATGCCCTTGATCGCGAGATTGCCGGTGTCGCCGACCGCGGTCGGCCGGCCGTCATCGTCGGTGATCCTGATCTGATATTCAGGCGCGGCGCGGCCGATCGACATCGGGATGTTGGGCTGGTCGACCTCGCCGATGATGCCGTGAGTGATCGTCTCGGTCATGCCCCACCAGCCGATGATCTTGACGCCGAAGGCGGCAAAGGGCGGCGGCTCGTTGACGGCGGTGCCCCACAGGCGGAATTTGTGATCTCCAGGAATCTCCTGCTCGAGCAGCGCCTTCATGCAGAACGGAATGGTCGAGGTCCAGGTCGAGCCATGCTCGCGCGCAACGCGCCAGAACCGGCTCGCGGAGAAGCGCGGCTGGATCACGCAAGTCGCTCCGACCCACAGCGTCGCCAGCATGGAGTAGGCCAGCGCATTGGTGTGGAACAGCGGCAGATAGGTCTGGTGCACATCGCTCGCATGCAGGTCCTCATGCGCGGCGTTGATCTTCGCGCCCCACAGCGCGTTGGCGTGGGTCCACAGCACCGCCTTCGGCCGCGATGTCGTGCCCGAGGTGTACTGCACGCTGCACGGCGCGCGCGGATCGGTCGCGCGCTTCGGGCGATCGGCGCTGTCAGCGAACAGGGATTCAAAACTGTCGCCGCGTGAGACCGCTTGCGCAGGCGCCGCGTCGGCATCATGCGAGGTCACCGCCATCCAGCGGATGTTGCGGCAGTTCTGCGCGACCACGTCGGCATAGGCCGGCTGCGTGATCGCAGCCACCGCGCCGCAATGACCGGCAAAATATTCGATCTCGGCCGGCGCCGAACGGGTGTTGGTGGTCACAGCGATGGCGCCGAGCTCGACACAGGCAAACCAGGCCAGCAGCGCCTCGATGCAATTGTCGAGATGAATGAGCACGTATTCGCCGGGCTTGACGCCGCGCTTGGCGAGCCCGGCCGCGAGCGCACCGACCCGCTCATGAAACTCGCCATAGCTCCAGCGCCGCGGTGGCGCGTCGAACGGCGCCCAGATCAGGAATGGATGATCATGGCGTGTCTCCGCACGCATCCTCAAGAGCCAGGGCACGTCGAGCCCGTCGAACGGTCCTACGATTCCGGTGGCGGTTTGCTGAATTGGCATGGCTCCTCCCCGTGCGCCTGCATCTTGCGTGCGGCCGCCTCTGGATTATTGCGTCTTTCTGCCACCGGATGGCGCGGCGAGCAAATCGGGGAGGGTGTAGCGCGCTCTCCCCGTCATTGCGAGCGCAGCGAAGCAATCCAGACTGTCTCCGCCGAGGTAGTCTGGATTGCTTCGTCGCAAGAGCTGCTCGCAATGACGGTGTTTGGGGGTGGCAGCTGAAGGTCCGACCGCCTCAATCTTCGTACGACGAAATCTCGATCAGGCTGCCGTCGGGATCCCGGCAATAGACCGAGCGCAGCGTGCCGCGCGCGCCCTGCCTCGGGCCAGGCCCTTCCTCGATCGCGACGCCATGGGCCTGCAGATGCGCCACCACCTCGTCTGGCGTCGCCGAGGTCAGGAAGCACAGATCCTCGCTGCCGGCGGTCGTCTGGTCCGCGGTGAACCACTCCACCTTGTCGGTATCGCGCGGACGGACGTTGATCTTCTGGTTACCGAATTGCAACGACGTCCGCGGCGCTTTGCCGCCGCCGGGGTCGAACACCTTGACTTCCATGCCGAGAATCCTGCGGTACCACTCGGCGGTCACAGCGACGTCGGCGACGTTGATCACGAGATGATCGAGTGCGTGAACCCTGACCGTCATGCCTTATCCTTTCGTCCTGGTGCGCCCCCCGCACTTTCCGCGCCCCGCTAGCTTTGTTACAACCGCATCGACGACGCTTTCAAGATATTCGCTTTCAAGAACAACACTGGGAGAACCCTTGAGATGATCACTCGCCGTACCGCGCTGGGCCTGCTTGCCGCCACGCCTCTTGCAGCCAGCCCGCTGTCGAAAGCCTTCGCCGCCGATTATCCGTCCCGGCCGGTGAAGTTCGTGGTCGGCTATCCACCGGGCGGCGCCACCGACATTCTGGCCCGCCTGATCGGGCAGCGGCTGTCGGAACGGCTCGGCCAGCAATTCGTCGTCGAGAACAAGCCGGGCGCCGGCAACAATATCGCCACCGAGTCTGTCGTCAATGCCGAGCCCGACGGCTACACCGTGCTGCTGGTCAATCCGGCCAACTACATCAACAGCACGCTCTACGCCAATCTCAAGTTCAACTTCGTCCGCGACATCGCGCCGATCGCCGCGTTCCAGCGCGTGCCGAACGTGATGACCGTCAACAAGGACGTGCCGGCCAAGACCGTCGCAGAGTTCATCGACTATGTGAAGGCCAATCCGGGCAAGGTGAACATGGCCTCGTCCGGCAACGGCACCTCGGTGCATCTGTCCGGCGAGATGTTCATGGCGATGACCGGCTGCAAGATGCAGCACGTACCCTATCGGGGCGCGGCGCCCGCGATCACCGACATGCTCGGCGGCCAGGTGCAGGTGATCTTCGACAACATGCCTTCGATCATCCAGCACATCCGCTCCGGCTCGCTTCGCGCACTTGGCGTCACCACCGCTCAGCGCTCGCCGCAGCTGCCCGACGTGCCCGCGATCGGCGAGACCGTGAAGGATTACGAGGCGAGCGCGCTGTTCGGCATGGGCGCGCCGAAGAACATGCCCAAGGACATGATCGCCAAACTCAACAATGAGATCAACACGCTCATGAAGGAGCCCGACATGACCAAGCGTCTGGTCGAGCTCGGCGGCGATCCGCTGGTCGAGACGCCCGAGGCGTTCGGCAAGGAGGTCGAAGCCGAGACCGCGAAATGGAAGAAGGTCGTCGAGTTCGCCGGCCTGAAAGTCGAGTAGCGATCTTGTGATGGCTGGAAATGGAGCCCTGCCGTTCGGCAGGGCTTTTTTCTTGCGTCGCCAGTGCGCCGGGCTGGAATAAAACGGCGCCGCGAAACCTGATGAGAGATGGCGCGTATCTCGCGCCGTGAGAAGAGGAGTTGGGATCATGCGCAAGACGCAATTGGCGATGCTGACGCTGGGCGCGACGGTCCTTGCCGGCATCGCGACCGTCACGCCGGCCGCGGCCCGCGACTATCCCTGGTGCGCCCAGGGCGGCGAGTATGACTATCCCGGCGAATGCGCCTACAGCACCTATGAGCAGTGCCAGGCCAGCGTGTCCGGCCGTCTGCTGTACTGCGACCGCAACCCCCGCTTTGCCTATGGCCAGCAACAGCTCCCGCCACCGCGGCCGCACCGGCGCGTGCCGTCGTACTAATCGCACTTCGGACTGATCGCAGCTGATCACGCAGTCGTGCGGACCCGCGCCCACGGGTTCCCGCTTGACGCGTCTCAACTCGCGCCTATACTAAACCGTATGGTTAAGTATCAGGACGAGACGCTGGACCGGACCTTTGCGGCGCTATCCGATCCGACGCGGCGCGCATTGCTGGCGCGACTCGGCAAGCAGGACGGCCTGTCGGTGAGCGAACTGGCCGCGCCGTTTCCGGTCTCGCTGCCGGCGATCATGAAGCATCTCGACGTGCTCACGGATGCGGGCCTGATCGTGCGGGAGAAGACCGGGCGCACCGTCTCCTGCCGACTCACCGCCCAGCCGATGGAGCAGGCGATGAACTGGCTCAGTCGCTACGCGCAATTCTGGTCCGAGTCGTTCGACCGCCTTGCTGCCTTCGTGGAGGAAGACAAATGGCCAACGCTGCCGTCAACACCGATCCCCGCACAGCCGCTGCCCCAACGGAACGTCCAAGCCTCACACTCACGCGCCGGCTCCGCGCCCGGCCGGAAAAAGTCTACGCCGCCTGGACGCAGGCCGCGCAGTTAGCGCAATGGTTCGGACCGCCAAATATGAAGCCGACGACGCTTGAAGCCGAGCTCGACGTCCGCGCCGGCGGCAGCTTTCGCATCAGCTTCACCCGCGATGACGGCGAGTATTTCGAGGCCGGCGGCAGCTATCGCGAGGTCGTGCCGAACGAGCGTCTTGTCTTCACCTGGGCCTGGCATTCAACGCCGGAGCGCGAATCGCTGGTGACGATCTCGTTCAAGCCGGACGGTGCCGGGACCTTGATGGTGTTCCATCACGCCGAATTCTTCGACGAGACCGCACGCGATAACCACCAGCGCGGCTGGAGCTCGTTCTTTGACAAGCTCGATACCTTCGTTGCCTGAAGCCCAGTCAGAGGAGAATGCCATGCAGTCCCATCAGGTCGTCTCACGCGAGCAGTGGATCGCAGCGCGCAAGGCTCACCTGGCGCGCGAGAAGGAGCTCACGGCGGCCCGCGAGCGTCTCGCCGAGGAGCGCCGCGCACTGCCTTGGGTGAAGGTCGACAAGAATTATGTGTTCGACGGACCGGACGGCAGGGTGGCGCTCGGCGATCTCTTCAAGGGCCATCCGCAGCTCGTGGTCCAGCACATGATGTTCGCGCCCGACTGGGATGCGGCCTGCAAGAGCTGCTCGTTCTGGGCCGACGGTCTTGACCGAATGGTGCCGCACCTCGCCGCGCGCGACACCGCCGTGGTCGCGATCTCACTGGCGCCGGTCGCAAAGCTCGAAGCTTTCAGGAAGCGGATGGGCTGGAGTTTCGATTGGGTCTCGTTGGGCGGCAACGAGTTCAACCGTGACTACGGCGTGACCTTCTCGGCGGAGCAGATCGCGACCGGCAAGCCGATGTACAATTTCGGAACCACCGCGATCTACGGGCCCGAGCTGCCCGGCATCAGCGTGTTTTTCCGCAACGAGGCCGGCGAGATCTTCCACACCTATTCCTGCTTTGCCCGCGGCCTCGACATGATGAACGCCGCCTATCAATATCTCGACCTCACCCCGCTCGGCCGTCACGAGGACGGCCTGCCCTACCCGATGGACTGGGTCCGCCTGCGCGACCAGTACGGGCCGCAAGCGAGGGAGACGTGCTGCCACGGGTGAGTTGCCCGCTAGTCGAGTCCACACGAACGGTGTCATCGCCCGGCTTGACCGGACGATCCAGTACTCCGAGACGGCAGTACATGAATCGAGAGGCCGCGGCGTACTGGATTCCCCGCTTGCCGCCTACGCTAAAGCTTCGGCGCCCCTCGATCTCAACCCCGGCGAAGCCTTGGCGTAGCCGGGTCGCGGGGAATGACGGCGGTGGTTGGTGCAGCAGCGTGCGTCAATCGCAAGCTACCGCTTCGCGTCGGCCTGCTCGGTGGCGTTGCACGAGATCAGCATCGTGTAGGGCCGCGCGTTGCCGGCGATGTCGGTGGTCTTAAGCTCACCCTTCGGCTCTGCAGTCTGGTAGGGCACCACGGAATTATCGAGAAAGTCGCGCAGCACGCCCGTCTTGATGGCGAAGTTGATGTTCTCGGGAATGTTGCCGGTCGCAACCGCGATGCGGAGTGCATCGACTTTTCCGGTGACCACGCCCACGACCTGCCCGGCGGCGTCGAACAGCGGGCCGCCGCTGTTGCCAGGCTGCACCGGCGCGCTGATCTGCAGGAAACGCGTGTCGTTGCGCATGCCGCTGAGCGAGCTCACGATCCCGGTCGTCACGGTGAAGTCCGAGGTGAGCATCCCGTGGTAGGGGAAGCCGATCGCGACGACGGAATCGCCCGAGCGGATCGAGCGGTCGCGAATCCGGGCAAAATCCTTGAATGCCGCCGTTGATGGCGCCTGCAACAAAGCAAGATCGTTGTTCGCGTCGCTCGACACGACGCGCAAAGTCATCGCGGCCTCGCCGGTGAGGTTGCCCTTGATGTCGCCGACGCAACCTTTGACGACATGGTTGTTGGTGACGACGTGACCATTGGGACTGACCACGAAACCGGTGCCAAAGAAGGCTCCAGTGCGTCCCTGTTTGGGCGCCGAAGGCGTGCCTTGCTTGTCGCCAGTCACCGAGGGCTTGGCGACAACCTTTGCGAAGTCGCCGGCCTTGTCGAGCCCGTCGGCCTTCACTTTGGTCACGCAATTGGCCAATGCGGCGATCACCGGCCCGGTCGAGGTCAGATCGAAATTCAGAACGGCGCGGCCGGCTGTCGCCACCATCAGGCTCGCCTTCTGGAACGTACGCACAACGTTGAGCGGCATGAGGGCCGTGAGCATGTTGGACCGGTAAGCCGTGGCGAACAGCCTGGCTCGCTCCTGCCCGTCAAAGGTCACGTCGATCGCGGCGTTCTCGCCCTTGTTGAAGCGGTAGCTGGGACTCGCAAAGGCGAGCGACCATGTGCCGGCGGCATTCTGGCTCACGACGAGGATGACGCCGTTCGCATAGGGCGTCGTCGCCGCACAATGGGAGAAGGCGCCCGTCTCGTCATTGCTGAAGGCGCCGCCGATCCAGTTGCCGACATTGACGCTACCGAACGGCCCTGCCGCATGTGCAGCTCCGGCGATGACCACCTGAAATAATGACGCAGCAACAAACGACTTCAGCCACATACCAGCCCCCGGGAATGGTTTTGGTCTCATCTTATCCGGCGGGCCACGCCGAACGCAACCGGCAGTTGCGCTTCCGGCCGATCCCCCGCCGCAACCTTCGCTCTTGCGGTTACTTTGCATTGCTATATACTTTGCAATGCAAAGTACCCGGACGGTAATCCCGACCAGCACGGGCGGAGCGAGGTTTTGGCGTTGCCGATGCGCGATCTCGACAAGGCACTGGCCGACATCGTGGCGATCCGCAGCCAGATTGCGGCCGGCACCGCGTTCCGCGGTTATGGCCCGGCGACCATGGCCGCGACCGGCGCCGTCGCGCTGATCACCGCGATCCTGCAATTCTGGCTGCTCGGCGATCCCACCAGCGAGCCGCTCGGCTTCTTCTTCGGCTGGTTCATCGCCGCCGCGCTCTCGGTGCTGGTGATCGGCATCGAGATGCGCGCGCGCTCGCGCCGCCATCATTCGGGCCTCGCCGATGCCATGATCCACCAGGCGATCGAGCAGTTCCTCCCCGCGGGCGTCGCCGGCATCCTGCTTGCGGTGGTGATGTGGAAGTTCGCGAGCGAGACGCTGTGGCTGCTGCCGGGCCTGTGGCAGATCCTGGTGTCGCTCGGCATTTTTGCTTCCGTCCGCTCGCTGCCGCGCACCGTCGCGCTCGCCGGCGCCTGGTATTTCATATCAGGATTTTCAGTCGTGGTGCTCGCGAGCCGGACCCATACGCTGTCGCCGTGGACCATGGGCCTGCCCTTCGTGATCGGGCAGTCGGTGATGGCGGCCATTCTGTATTTTGCGTCCGGAGACCATGATGTCGAAGACTGACAGCGCGCCCTTCTCCTATGAAGGGCTCGACCGCGTGATCCACGAGAAGGCAAGGCTCGGGCTGCTGACCTCGCTGATGGCACATCCCAAGGGGCTCGCGTTCGCCGATCTCAAGCAGCTCTGCGGCCTCACCGACGGCAATCTCAGCCGGCATCTCGCCGTGCTCCAGGAGGCCGGGCTCGTCGAGGTGACAAAGGGCTATGAGGGCAACCGCCCGCACACCACCTGCCGCCTGACCAAGGCCGGCCGCCGCCGCTTCCTCGACTATCTCGCCGTGCTCGAGCGCCTGGTGCGCGACGCCGCCAAGGCCGCCGGCCGCGAGGCACCGCCGCTCGGCCGCCTCGGCATCGTCTCGACCTGATCCTACCCTTTTTTGACCGGAGACTTTGCAATGCAAAGTAACATGAACGAGAAGCTTCACGTCGGCATCATCATGGACGGCAACGGCAGGTGGGCGACGCGGCGCGGCCTGTCGCGTGTACGCGGCCACGAGGCCGGCGTCGAGACCATCCGCCGCATCGTCGAGGCCGCGCCCAAGCAGGGCATCGGGACACTGACGCTCTACGCCTTCTCTACCGACAATTGGCGCAGGCCCAAGGCGGAAGTCGCCGCGCTGATGACCCTGCTCCGCTTCTATCTCGCCAACGAGGTGCGGAGCCTGGTCAAGAATGGCGTGCGACTTTCCGTGATCGGCCGTCGCGATCGTCTGCCCGACGGCATCGCGAGTGCGATCGCACGCGCCGAGGACGCCACCTCGCTAGGCACCACGCTGCATCTACGCATCGCCGTCGACTATTCCGCGCGCGATGCCATCCTCAACGCCGCGGCGAAGGCGGCGGCGCTGACCAGCCTCACCCGCGAAGCCTTCTCGCAGCTTGTCACCGGCGAGGCCGGCCTTCGCGACGTCGATCTCATCATCCGCACCTCGGGCGAGAAGCGGCTGTCGGATTTCCTGCTGTGGGAAGGCGCCTATGCCGAGCTGCACTTCACCGAGCGGATGTGGCCCGAATTTGATGCCGGCGATCTCGCCGCGGCGCTGGCTTCCTTCCATGGCCGCGAGCGCCGCTTCGGCGGCCTCCAGGCCATCATGCCGGAGGAGGTGCCGAGCCTCTCGCGGGCGTGATCGTGCGGCGGGCCGAGCAAGGGGCTCCGCAGCGCCATCATGCGCGGCGAAGGACGAAGCAAGCCGAGCGCCGCTGCGGGAACTGGACCGGACCACCGAATTCTGATGTCGTAGCGCACCCTCAACGCGGGCATCCGCAATGACCTCCTTCAAAACCATCCGTGCCCGCGCCGAGAAGCGCAAGGGCGGCCCCAAGGCGCTTGAAAAGCTGATGCCCGCCAAGCCCGACCTGAAGGGCCTCGCAAAACTCGGCGACGATCGCATCCTCGCCGAGATGACCAGACGGGTGTTTTGCGCGGGCTTTGCCTGGAGCGTCATCGATTCGAAATGGGATGGCTTCGAAGAGGCCTTCCTGCACTTTGCGCCGGCCAGGCTCAGCTTCCAGCCCGAGGATTATTGGGAAGGCCTGCTGCGCGATGCGCGCATCGTGCGCAACGGCGCCAAGATCATGTCGGTGCGCGACAACGCCGCCTTCGTGCAGGAGATCGCAAAGGAGCACGGCAGCTTCGGCAGGTTTCTGGCGAACTGGCCGCCGTCCAACGAAGTCGGCCTGCTCGATCTCCTCTCCAAGCGCGGCAGCCGGCTTGGCGGTAACACCGGCCAGATGCTGCTGCGCTTCGTCGGCTGGGACGGTTTTGTGACATCAAAGGACGTCGTCGCCTGCCTGCGCGAGGCCGGCCTCGAAATCGCCGAAGAGGTCAAGTCGAAGGGCGACCTTGCCAAGGTGCAGGCGCAGTTCAATACCTGGGCCGAGGAGACCGGCTTGCCCTACACCTATTTATCGCGCATCTGCGCGCTGTCGGTCGGCGAGGTCGCCGAGGCCAGCGAGTAGCGGATCCTCGCGCCGGCCAGATCATGTGCATCCTGTGGCGCTTCTGTGCCGCGAGCGCGGCTGATGAAACTCCGCGATCACGAATTGCATTTCGCTGGAACGTTTGTTTGCAGCGCCTGTTCGGAAGTTGAGCCAGGCGGCACAGGCGCAGGGAACGCTTGCCGCGGCTCAGTTCATAAAACCGGACACGACAGAAACGGAGCAGCCCGATGAAGCTAACGTCCGAACAGGTGAAGCAGACCGTCAATCAGCTCGGTGCTCAGGTGCTGCCCGACGAGCATCCCGCCATGCCACAGCTCAATGGCATGTTCGGCGAGCACACTTTCTTCGTCGATGAGATGGGTCTCAAGGTCCTCGAGCCCACGCCCTCGCTGGGTACGGAGCGGGAGAGCGGCGAAGTCGTCAGCCTCGCCGATTGGGGCGATTCCGACCTGACGCGCCTGATGGCTCATGAGCCCGAGCCGACCGGCGTGATTGTGGTGTTCGAGCATGTGAAGCACTGACCGTCGGCGGCGGTGCGATGGACAGATGGTCGAATGGGCGGATTGCGCTGCGCGATTCCGCTATGAAGCGATGCGCCGCTGCGCTCGAAGATGCGCGGCGGCCGTCAACGCTTGTCCCCGTAGGGTCGAATTCACGCCCGCGTTCGCCCTTGGCGTCTGAGGTTTGCGCGACGCAACAATTGGATGACCTCGGCATCGGAGGTCTGTTCGAAATCCCGATAGTGCATGCCGACGGCAAAAAATGGATCAGGAGTGGTCAGGCAAATGATCTCGTCAGTATCCGCACGCAGGCTGGCAATTGAGTCGCCGGGCGCGACCGGAATTGCAAGCACCAACCACTCGGGTTTCGCGCTCGAAAGGGCCTTGAGCACGGCCTTCATGGTGCCGCCGGTCGCAATGCCATCGTCGACCACGATGACGACGCGGCCGGTGACCTCGAGAGGGGCTTCGCCACTGCGGTAGATGCGACGGCGGCGCTCGATCTCGGCGAGCTGTCGCGACGTTTCGGCCTCCAGATAGGCGCTTGACGGCTGAACCGCGCGAACGATCTCGTCATTCATCACGACCTGCGGGTGGGCGCCGTCCACCATGGCGCCGAGCCCGAGCTCCTCGTGCCCGGGTGCACCGATCTTGCGGACAAGGACCACATCCAGCGGTGCGTTCAGCGCCTGTGCGACTTCGAACGCGACGGGCACGCCGCCACGCGGCAGCGCGAGCACGATGGGGTTCCGGTCCTTGAACTTCGACAGAGCTGGGACGAGCCTGCGTCCGGCTTCATGCCGGTCGGCGAAGACGCTGGACGCGGGGTCCGGTAGCGGCGCGGAGAGGAATCGGTGAAACCATCGTTTCGCATGCTGCACGACTTGGTCAAGCGTGCCGGGTTCTTCGAAGAGGTGGGTCGCTCCAGGGACGACAACGAGCTCCTTTTCGCAAACCAGCTGCGCGAGCGCCGAGCGGTTGAGCGGGATGACCGTTAGATCCGCCCCGCCGACGACCAGCAGCGTCGGCGCATTGACGGCGTGCAGTGCGTCGGCGGCAAGATCCGGACGGCCGCCTCGCGATACCACAGCGGCAACGTCCTGCCGCTTGGCCGCAGAAGCCAGTGCTGCCGCGGCGCCCGTGCTCGCACCGAAGTAACCGATCGGAAGTCTGTCGAGCTCTCGCCTTTTACGGGTCCAGTCGGCGGCTTCGGAGAGCCGTGACGCCAACAGCGCAATGTCGAAGACATTCCGGCGGTCACGTTCCTCCTCTGGACTCAGAAGATCGAGCAATAATGTCGCAAGGCCGGCCTCGCGCAGGCCGGCAGCCACCTGGTTGTTGCGCGGGCTCAGGCGACCGCTACCGCTTCCATGCGCGAAGATCACGAGTCCGGTCGCGCCCTCGGGGACGCCCAGAATCCCTGCGAGTACGTGTGGTCCGATCGAGACTTCGCTGAGTTGCTCTCGTGCGCTTCTCATCCATCAGAATCCGAATGGATAGGTCTCGGCGGCGCCGTAACCGCCCCTCGTCGCAAGCGGGGTGACAGCCCGCGTTTCCTCGAACCAGACGAATGCGTCGAACTGTTCCGGCAGCACCGCTTCGAAATAGTGGCTGAGAAATTCCGTCTCCGGGCGGTACACGACCCCAATGGCCCGTTCGATCCGCGAAGCGGCCAAGGCATCGCTCAGAGCGCTGCGGCCAGGGGTCCGCCAGTCTGTCAACGACCGCGCGAGCCCCGTGCGCCGGAACAGATACTCGTAAGAGTCCTCGCGAGCTGGCCGCACCGACTTGATTTGCATGTCGCCGCCCCAGTCAGTCGCTGCCGCGACCGTACCGCGGTCGGTGCCGAAGCCGATCAACACGGCATCGTCGCCATATGCGTTGCGCGTCAATTCGCCAATGTTGAACTCGCCGGCCCAGCCCATGGCAGTTGCCGCGGCGTTGCCGATATGCGAATTGTGCGCCCATACAACGGCCTTCGCCTTTGGTCCGCGCTGCTTGATCACGTATTGCAGCGTGTCGAACATGTGCCGGTCCCGCAGATTCCAGGATTCCGTCGAACCGCGATACATGATCCGGTAATAGCGTTCGGCCGCGCGCACGATCCGCGCGTTCTGCGCCGCGTCGAAGAACGCTTCGCCATCGCGCTGGGCATATGCAAGCCGATGGTCGAGCAGCTCCCGAAGCTGCGCGACCACGTCACCCTCGCAGGTATCGCGGCCGGACAGGACCGCATGGCCATAGCGGGCCGGATCTGATTGCCAAGGCGTCAGGCAGCCGTAGCGTTCGCGCGCTTCCCGGGCGCGCTCTGGGTCGACGCGATCGAGATAGTCGATCACGGCCGCCATCGAGCTGCCGAGGCTGTAGACGTCGAGACCTCGCAGCTCGACCCGCTGATCCATTGCGCGGCCGTCGTTGTGGATGCGCAGAAAATCGATGAATTGTTTGACCTCCAGATTGCGCCACATCCACACCGGGAAGCGTTGAAATGGCGGCTCCGTGGGCTGTGCGGACGGCAATTGCCGCACCAGATGGTCGAGTGCCGCAACGTCTGGCCAGTCGGCTTCGATTGCCACAATGTTGAACCCATGGCACTCGATCAGCTGCCGCGTGATGGCCGCCCGAGCGCGATAGAATTCCGATGTGCCGTGGCTCGATTCTCCGAGCAATACGATTTTTGCATGGGCGAACCGATCGAAACAGGCCCCAAAGTTCTCCTGTTCGGGCGCGGGAAGGGGCTCGCCCGCCACGTGCAGGAGATCGATCAACTCGCGATCGCTGCTCTCGCGAATGCGCTCGGCGGCGGGCGAAAGCGGCATGTCCAGTTCCTCCAATCATCGCGCGTCGTATGTTGAGCCCGCTGCCAGGCGCTGCAGCCGAGCGGGCCGGGAACAACCGGAGACGGTAATCCACTGTTTGAGGACGCAACTCATGCGCTATTCGGACGTTCCTCCGAATCCACGATGTCGTCATGACCAGCACGGTGGCGGCAACGTGCGCTCGCCGCCCGTTCTTGGTCGCGCGGTGATGTTCACGGAATTCGTTCTCGACGACGGCGCTGGATGCGACTGCCTCGATAAAATCCGGCGCGAAGCGTTGGCGCGGCACACGGTTGCTTTGGCCGAGACTGTGGAAAGGACGCGGCCATGTATTATGCGCTCGAACTTCTGACGGTGATGCTCGCGGCTGTGACCATGAGCCTGACCCTGGCGCATGCGCTCGAACTGCCGGGCAAGCTGCGGCTGAGCCAAGACCAGTACTTTGCGGTTCAGCGACCAACGGCAAGTCAACGGCAAGACAGAAATCGTGCGCTTGCTAGTTCCCGGGCGAGCTGAGGGGCGGGATACGTGACGTCGCCGAGCGCCGGCTGTCAGCCGGTCTTAGTCTCGTCGAGAGGCTTGGCCGAATCTGAGCTGGCGGGCGGCATGAAAGGTCCGGGCGGTCTGGGGCTTGACGAAGAGCGAAACCACCTCGGGATGCTTGGCGCGAATGCGCCGCTCGAGCGCCTCGACACATTGTTCGAGTTCGGGCGTGCGCAGGTTATCGGAAAATTTGAGGCTGAGCGTGACCACGATCTGATCCGGCGCAAGATGAACGGTCAGCGCACCGTTTGCCTTTTCGACACCCGGTTGGTTCGAGGCCAGCGCAAGGATCGAGTTGCTGATCGCCTCGTGGGCGCGCTCGCCGATCAGCAGTTCCTTGTTCTCCCTGGCAAGGATCAGGGCCATGGCGCCGAGCATGCTGCCGATCAGGATCGAAGCCACACCGTCAAGAGCGGGGCTCGCCAGGCGGTCTGCCAAGTAAATGCCAAGGGCTGCGATCGAAATGCCGATCAGGGCGGCTGTATCTTCCAGAAGCACCATAAACGAGGGCGGGTCCTTGCTGCGCCTGATCGCCTCCCAGTAGCTGAGTTCGCCCTTGATCGTCCGGAATGTGGCAAGCGCCAGCAACCATGAGGCGCCTTCGAACAGGGCCGACAAAGCAAGCACGACATAGTTTGCCGTGAGGTTCTCGATCGGGGAAGGGTCTGCGAGATGGGAGATCCCTTCGTAGATGGAAATCCCCGCTCCCAGGGCAAACAGCAACAGCGCGACGACAAAACTCCAGAAATAGAGTTCACGGCCGTACCCCAAGGGGTGCGTTCGGTCCGGCGCGCGGCGGGAGCGGTAATAGCCATAAAGCAGCAATGCCTCATTGCCGGTATCGACAAATGAGTGCGCGCTTTCGCTGAGCATGGAAGAACTGCCGGAGAGCAGGGCTGCCACCAGCTTGGTGACGGCCACCATGAAGTTGCCGAGCACGGCGGCGAAGATGACTTTCTTGGATTTTGCGGATGCGCTGGCGGCCATGGTCAATCACTGGATCGAACGGGCTCGCGTGCGCCCGGTTCCTTATATCCCGCAGCTGTATTTCAGCCGTTCGCCAAAAGCCGGCGAGCAACAATTGTCTAGCCGGTGCGTTCCGCGCGTTTGTGAGGAAGCCAAGTTGATCGTGGCGCCCGCGACCGGTCATGCTGGCGGACAAGACCAAATCCATGCTGCTGTACGAGCTGGCGCGCGCCGCGGCCGATGAAGATGGGCACTATAGCTTCGCTGGGGCACCATGATGTGGCGGCCTCTCACACGCCGTGGGGCGCCGATGCTTGGCTCGCCTCCGAACTTGCGCCATGTCCATGGCATCACGGCCGCCGTTTAGACGGCCTTCGGCGCGCTTGCGGTTTCAATGCGATCGAAAAGCTTGACCGCGGTTAACCGCACAGCGTCTTGCGCGCTTGCCTTTACCGGCAGGAAACGCCGGTCATGTTCCAGTGCCCGGCGACGTTCGCTGGGAGCGCAGACATGGCCATCTTTGGTTTTGGACGACGACGCCCGCCTGACCCGGGAAACATATTGTTCCGCCGGAATTATGGGATGATCCAGAGAACGCTGCGTTTTTCGCGAGGATCGGCGCAAAACCGGATGATCCCAGCAATCTTCGCGTCACGCATGACGATGTGGCGAGGATGATCGAGGAAGGCCGAAAGGCGGTCGACGCTCGCATCCGTCAGGTTCGGACCAAGGCGTTGGCGGAGGGGAACGACAATCTCGATGTGCGGGCGTTGTCGCTCCTTCACGACAATTGCTGGAACGGCGAAGCCGGTGATTTTCTCATCTACCATTTGCGCCTGAACCCATACGACGAATGGAACACGATGCTCGTCGCGGGGGATGTGAGAACTGCGTCCATTCTCGATATGCCGTTCTGTACCGAAGAGATCCTTCAACACCTTGCCAGGACCGGACTGCCCGTCATTCTCGGACTTCGCGACAAGCTTCGCGCGGCGCATGACGAGGTCCAGCGGACGCACGAATTCGGCCGCTTCCAGGAGATCTACGACGACACGGTGACCAGGGTGAAAAGGCTGGGGCAAATGTTCGGGGCCGGTCTCGTCGAGACGTATCAAGCCTGGCGGCAGAGGCAAGCCGATGGTCGGTCCGCGCCTCGTTGAAGAGGCGCGTCGGGCAGAGTGCATTCGATGTGGTCGTTGGCGGCGATATCGGCCGAGCCGTGCAGGAGATGGGACCATGGGACTGAGAAGCTACCTGGCGATGGCACTTTTCATTTGCGGCGCAGCCTGGCTATGGGCGACTGGTTCGCAGCAGGCCGGCGCTCAGAGGCAAGCTGTTGCCTTGCAATACAGTCTGGGTGCCCAACAAATGACCATCTATGACAAATGCATCAGTGCGATGGAGCACAAAGGCCTGCGGGCTGGAGGATCAAAACAGCAGTTTTGTGGCTGCCTGGTGCAACGCGGCCTCAGCAATCTGCAACCGGATGAGTCCGACGTCGTGTTTGGCTGGATCAGAAATGGCACACCCAAGGACGTCATGGTCACGGACCGGCAGAATCGGGTGTTGGCGGCAGCGATGAGCTGCTCCGAAGACGGACGCAGCACGTGGTCGTCGGTCGAAGCAATGCAATCCTGGTGCGCTGAAAAGGACGCCAGACGCGAACTCCCGCAATGCAAGCTCAAGCTGAAATGAGGCCGGAATAGCGACGCTGACCGTGCGCCCGACGAGACGACTAGAACGTCGGGCCAAATTTCGCGGCCAGAGGCGGACTTTGTTAATATTGTTTCACATCACAAACATGCAGACAGGCAATTCTTGGTTTCTCAAGGTGTAGTGTGCGGCGAATTCTCGGCGAGCGGGAGCGCAGCATGGTCGTTTTTGGCAAACGCGGCAGTCAGACCCCGCCCGTGCAACATCTCATCGGGAACGAACATCATCACTTGCTGAGGGCTGTCGGCATTGACCCAAATGGCCCCGAAAACGTCTTTCCTTCACAGCATGATATTGACGAACGCCTCGCCAAGGGACGTGCCGCCCTCGACCGCCGTCTTGAAGAGGTTCACAGAAATCTCGCAGTTCAGGTCGGACCGGAGATAAGCATGCGTCCGTTCTTGCTGATCCCGGAGAGTTGCTGGCAGGGACGGACAGGCGACTTCTTGATGAAGTTCCTGGATTTCAGTCCCTACGACAGTGTGAACGTCGCGTTCCTGCCAGCGGACCAATTGACATCGGCGATCATGGATACGCCATTGCATCCGGGCGCCGAAATTCAGGTGTTTGTCGATGCAGCCAAGACGTTCATCGCCGAATGCGAAAGTCGCGTGGCGCAGGCAGCGTCGAAAGCTGGTCAGACAGGGGAGTTCCAGCTCGTGACCGCCGCCAGGACCGAGGCAAAGAACATGATCATCGCTTTGGCGATGACGTTTGCCGGGAAGCTGCTCGAAGCTCATAAGGCGGCCAAATCAAAGTGAGCGGCAAGAATTACGTCAGGCTACTCGATCACGTCGTCTGCTTGGGCCAAGAGCGTCGCAGGCAGATCGAGCCGACGGCTTTCGCAGCCTACAGATTGAGCACCAGGTTGAACTTGACCCCTGGTAGCTTGGGATGTCCCCGGGATACGCGCCTTTCAGGATCATGTCGATATAGTCCGCGGCGCGGCGGTAGAGATCGGCAAAATCGACGCCATAGGAAATGAGCCCGCCGACATCGACGAAGTCGCGAAATCCATACCGGAGACATGTCCGTGCTCCAGCAGCTTCAGGGCCCCTGGCCTGAGTGCGCGGGAGGACTTTCACCACAGGAGGCGAGCGCAAATGCGACCGCGCAGATCGCTGAGCGCTCCAATCGTTTAATCTGCGACGACCTATGGTCCCGCGCTACCAGTCTGCGGGCGGCACTCTCCCCTGAGATGATCAACCGATGCGCCGGGCGAGATAGGTTCCTATCAGCATAAAGACAATACCGATGATGCGTTGCGTGGTGAGCGAAGACTTCAGCGCGCCAAAAAGGCCGAACTGATCGACCAACGCGGCCGTCACGATCTGCCCGAGCAACACGAAGAACACGGCATTGGCGACGCCAATGCGCGGCGCCGTCCAGGTGATCGACAGAATGTAGAAGGAAACTACTAATCCGCCCGCATAATAGAGCGGCGTCGCCTCGAACCAGCCATGCTTTGGCAGGCCAAGAACAAGCATCGCGATGCCGCAAATGACAGTGCCCAGCACAAACAGGATGAAAGCAGCTGCCCAAGGACTCTCGAGCTCGGTTCCAAGCCTGGAGTTCCACGCGGCCATAATGGGAATGCCTACGCCGGCTGCGAACATGAGAAGCGAAAGAAGAAGAGTGCAAGACGCCGTCATCGCATGGTCCCGTGGAGATATCATCGCATGGCCCTGTGGAACGGCGAAACGATGTTAGTGAGCTTGGCCTTCCAGGGGGCCCTGACTGCCGGGCCAGTTCGTAATTCCGGATAGCCTCGATATTCGATCATTGGTTCAACCTCCTTCGGCATTCCTCCCCATAACGACGACGAGACTGGCCCGTCGTCGGATGCCACGCACCATGCGTATGAGATGCGCCAACCGACCGACCGCCGCAACCGGAAACAGTTCGATCGAAATCGAAGAATAGTCGCTCGATTGATCCTGGCTGGATCCCTATAACATGCGCCATGAGCAGTCCTATCAAACTCGCAGAACTCGGAGGTGTTATCGGTGATCCGGCGCGCGCCGTGATGCTATGCGCGCTTCTCGACGGTCGCAGTCATAGCGCGACCGAATTGTCATTGACTGCAGGCGTCATGCCGCAGACAGCAAGTTGGCACCTAGCGAAGTTGGCAGACGGGCAATTGATCACGGTAGAGAGACGCGGTCGCAACCGGTACTTCCGGCTGACGTCGCCGCTTGTGGCGCAAGCGCTGGAAGCGGTGATGGCGATAGCGATAGCGGGCTCCCGCGCACCACGATCGCATGTCCTTTCGGAGCGCGATCAGGCGTTACGCAATGCACGGACCTGTTACGATCATTTTGCGGGGAGATTGGGTGTCGCGCTGACCGAGGCGTTCATAAAGCGAAAGCTGATCGTCCTCTCGAAGGACGGCGGGCGTATCACCCCACGCGGCGCAAGACTGCTTTCCGGCTTCGGCATCAACCTATCCGCCATGCAACAATCGAAGCGTCCGTTTTGCCGATCGTGCCTCGACTGGAGCGAACAAAAGCCACACCTTGCCGGCGCCGTCGCCGCGGCCTTCGCTACGCGGTGCTTCGATTTGGGCTGGG
Organism: Bradyrhizobium diazoefficiens; assembly: GCF_016616235.1. Taxonomy (NCBI): domain Bacteria; kingdom Pseudomonadati; phylum Pseudomonadota; class Alphaproteobacteria; order Hyphomicrobiales; family Nitrobacteraceae; genus Bradyrhizobium; species Bradyrhizobium diazoefficiens. Next base: position 7,639,173 of record NZ_CP067100.1, on the reverse strand, counting down.
TGCGGCGTTTACCCGGTACACGGGCTATCGCAATTACGCCCGCAGGCGCCAAGGGCTTCGAGGAGCAGTTCAGCGCGACTGTGTAGAGGTTTTATCTGGCCGAATTGGCTATCCGTACTGTCGCGCACTGCGAGCGAAGGTCTGCTCGGGTCATTCGCGTCGATATTGCCATGTCCGGTGACAGTGCATTCAATTCGACACCTGCGGGTTCGGTCGAAGAACCAGCCAGTTTTGGCGGCGATAGCGTATCTGCGAAGTGGCGCACCCGACACGATTCGAACGTGTGACCTTTGCCTTCGGAGGGCAACGCTCTATCCAGCTGAGCTACGGGTGCTAGCAGGGTTTTACTTAGCCGATTGGCGAGGGGCGGGCAACCGCTTCTCGCCACATCGCGCTAAGCCGATTTTCGGGCGATTCGGCCAGTAGCCGGCTCGCGGCCGGGCCCGGCGAACTCCGCCAGCAGCCGTTCGGCGCTGATGACGCGATTGCGGCCCAGCCGTTTGGCCGCGTAGAGCGCCTCGTCGGCAGCACCCAGCAGCCGGTCCGGGCCGCCGTCGGCTTCGCCCGGAATGTGGCTGGCGACGCCGACGCTGAGGGTGACGTGGTCGCCGGCGCCATCAGCGCCATGGGCGATCCGTAAGCCCGTGACCGCGGTGCGGATGTCCTCCGCGACGGCGCAGGCGGTGTCACAATCCATCTCCGGCAGGATTAGCGCGAACTCCTCGCCGCCATAGCGACTGGCGAGGTCGAGCGGGCGCACGGCATGGCGGCTGACGACGCCAGCGACCGCGCGCAGGCACTCGTCGCCGGTCTGGTGGCCGTGGCAATCGTTGAACAGCTTGAAATGGTCGACGTCGACGAACAGCAACGCCATCGGCTTCTGCGTCCGCTGGGCGCGGGCCCATTCCGCTATCAGCATCTGGTCGAACGCGCGGCGGTTCGACAGGCCGGTCAACCCGTCCTTGGTGGCGAGTTCCTTCAGCGCCATCTCGGCGCGCTTCTGGTCGGTGAGATCGCGCAGAGTTTCGACCACGGCGATCAGATTGCCGGCCTCGTCGTGGATCGGACCGGCATCGATGGCGAGATAGAGCTCGTTGCCGAGCTTCGGCATCACGCACCAGTTCTCCGCGGAAAAGCCGAGCCCGTTATGGCCGCGCGCCGCATATTCCGGATAAAACTCCGGCAGCTGCTCCGGCCGGTCGAGCGCGACGAGGTCGGCAAGGCAAGGGCGTTTTGTCTTGTAGAAGGCCTGCCAGTGCTTGCTGGTGCCGATCACCTCGGAGGCGGCGACGCCGGTCAGCCGTTCGCAGGCCCTGTTCCAGATCACGACCCGGCGCTTCGGGTCGATCACGAAGGTCGGCACCACCAGATGCTGCATCAGCCGCACGGCATAGGAGTCCGCGACGTCGACGACTTTGGTTGAATTTGTCCCCGGCTTCGCCATCACGCCACCGCCGCTATCGGCACGGCCTCGCCCGGGCCGAACAGTTTTCGCACCTCGCTGGCCGGCTTCGGCGCGCTGAACAGATAGCCCTGCATCTCCGTGCAGCCAAGCGTGCGAAGCATCTCGCGCTGGGGCTCGGTCTCGACGCCCTCGGCGACCGTGGTCATGTTGCTCGCGGCGGCGATGTTCACCACCGCCTGCACGATCACCGGCGAGCCGCTCGCTTCCGCGATGTCGGCAACGAAGCAGCGGTCGATCTTGATCTTGTCGAACGGGAAGCGCTTGAGATAGCTCAGCGAGGAATAGCCGGTGCCGAAATCGTCGAGGGCGATGCGCACGCCGATCGCGCGCAGCTGGTGCAGGATCGACAGCGCCGCCTCGTCGTCGCGGATCAGCACGGCCTCGGTGATCTCGAGCTCGAGCCGGCGCGGGTCCAGCCCGGAGGCGGCGAGCGCGCCGGCGATCCGCAGCGCCAGCGTGTCGCATTTGAGCTGCACCGGCGAGACGTTGACCGCGACGCGCACATGCGCCGGCCAGGTCGCGGCCTCGTTGCAGGCGGTGCGCAGCACCCAATCGCCGAGCTCGTTGATGAGGCCGGTATCCTCGGCCACCGGAATGAACTCCGCCGGCGATACCATGCCACGCACGGGATGCCGCCAGCGCAGCAGCGCCTCGCAGCCCGAGACCTCGCCCGAGCGCAAATCGACCAGCGGCTGGTAGTGGATCTCGAAGCCGCCTTTCATCAGCGCCCAGCGCAGATCCTGCTCCATCGCGAGGCGCGCCTTGGCGCTCGCATCCATCTCGGGCTCGAAGAAGCGGTGGGTGCGGCGACCCGAAGCTTTGGCGCCGTACATCGCAAGGTCGGCGTTCTTGATGAGCTGATCGAGATCGGCCCCGTCCTGCGGCGCCAGCGCGATGCCGATGCTGGCATCGGTGGAAAGCTGGTGGCCGAGACAGTGGTAGGGCTGCCGGATCGCCTCGTAGATCCGCGTCACGAAGGACAGCACTTCCGCAGAGGACTGGATCCCGGCCTGGATGACAGCGAATTCGTCGCCGCCGAGCCGCGCGATCAGATCGTCCTTCCTGAGGCAGCCGCGCAGGCGGGTTGCGATCGCCTTGAGCAGCTCGTCGCCGACATGATGGCCGAGCGAATCGTTGATGCCCTTGAATTCGTCGACGTCGATATAGAGCAGCGCGAACTGGCAGCCGCCGCCGACCTTCGCCAGCTCGCGTTCGATCTGCTCGCGGAACAGCACTCGGTTGGGCAGGTCGGTCAGCGCATCGTAATGCGCCATATGCGCGATCTTCTCATTGGCCTGCCGCTGTTCCGTGACGTCATCGATCACGTTGATGATGTAGCGCGGCTCGCCCATGTTGTCGCGGATGCCGATCCGCTTCGAGATGACATGACGGTGACCATCGGTGCGCGTTTTCCATGTCTGCTCCTTGAGCAGCAGTCGATCGGGCGATTGCAGCAGGGCGTCATCGTCACGGGTGACGATGTCGGCGTCCTTTTCCGGCAGGATATCGGCGGCCGTCTTGCTGACGATGGTCCCGCCCGCTTCCGTGAACACGTTCTCAGCAATCCGGTTGACCAGCAGGTAGCGCCGTGTCTGGACGTCCTTCACGGTAATCTGCGAGGGTATATGATCGATGATCTCGCGGAGGAACGTGTAGTTGCGGTCGCGCTCCTGCTCCAGATTGCGCCGCTCGGTGATCTCCTCGATCGTCGCGACCCAGCCGCCTTGCGCCAGCGGCGTGTTGATGACCTGGAAGGCGCGGCCATTGGGCAGTTCATGAAGCCTTGTGGAGACCCGGCCTTCGGCCACGACCCTCATCACGTCGGCGCAAAATGCCTCGACGTCGCCGGTGAACGCTCCCCGCTCCTTGCGGTGCTGCATGGCCTCGTGGATGTGACAGCCGGGCTTGATGACGTCGTGGGACAGGCCGAACATGTCGGCGTAGCGGCGGTTGCTGGTGACGATGTAGCCGCGCGCGTCGTAGAGGATCAGCCCTTGCGACATGTTGTTGAGGGCGGTGTCGAGCCGCTGCCGCTCCGCTTCGATCCGCGCCTGGGCGTCGCGATTCTGCCGGTTGATCTGTCGAATGATCAGATAGAGGATCATCGCGATCACGGCGGCCGACAGCGTCGCGGTCGTGACCATGAAGCCGGTCTGCTGCCGCCAGTCGGCCAGCGCCGCGGCCGTGGTGTTGGTAGCGACGATGACGAGCGGGAAATGCGTCAGCGAGGTGGCCGAGCCCAGCCGCTCCTCGCCGTCGACCGGACTCCTGACGCGAAGCGTGTGCTGGCCGCCCTCGGTCAGGACCTTCTGCATGAGCGGTGCCGTCTTGAAGTTCCTGCCGATCAGCTCCTCGGCATGCGGATAGCGTGCCAGCATCTTGCCTTGGCGGTCGAACAGCGAGATCGCCGTGCCCTCGGCAAGCGCGACCGATGCGAAGTAGTTCTGGTAGCTGTCCGGATCGATCCGGCGGACCATCGCGCCGAAGAAGGTACCGTCGGGGCCGTTCAGCCGGCGCGCGACGATCGTGGTCCATTTGCCGATGATGAAGCTGCGGACCGATTCCAGGATGACCGGCTCGGACATCGGATCGGACTTGAAGGTCTGGAAATAGACGCGCGAGGAGACGTTGATCCTGGGCAGCGGCTGGCTTCGCGACCAGTTGATCAACTCGCCGTCGGCATCGTAGATCGCGATGTCGCCGAGATAGGAGACCGAGCTGATCTTGCTGCGCAGCATCTGGTTCGCGGCGGATCCCGACATGCGTTCGCGGAACATGGCGGCCGAAGTGATCTCCGGCAGGTTCATCTGCCCGATCAGGTCGCCGGCGACGACGTCGGAATCTTCAAACTGCTGGTCGAAGTGGCGCGCGATCAGCTGGACCGTGTTTTCCAGCTCGCGCTCCCGGTTGACGAGGGTCCGCTCGCGGAATTCGCCGACGGCCATGGCGGTCACCGCGAAGATTCCCGTCACCAGCAACACGCCGCATAACGTCAGCCACAGCACCGGCCCGCGCCGAAGCGCCGCCTCCCAACCGCCTCGGGCGGCCAGGGACATTCCGGCTGTGATCCTCGTGAAGACCTGGCGCATTCCCCCTCCCTGAGGAGACAGGAATACACCGCACCAATGGCTTAAACCTTAGCAAAGCCAGTTACCTAAGCATTAATCGGGTTGCGCGGTCACGGTCCTGTGCAGCTGCGCGCGAAGCACGCCGCAGTTGTACGGTTCGCCTGGCAAAAGCGCTGCGCTGCATCACTAATCGCGGCTTAATGCAGAGCGCCTTTGCCGCCGGCATTGCGCAGCCGTCCGACCACACCCGTCGGGAAGAAATAAACACTGGCGATGAACAGCAGTCCCAGCCACAGCAGCCAGCGGTCGGGATGCAACAGTCCCGGCAGCAGCGGAAGGCCGGCTTCGCTCGCCGCCTTGGAGGCGGCGCCCATCAGCGACTGAAGATAGTTCTGGGCGAGGATGAAGATGGTGGCGCCGATGATCGCGCCGTAGATCGTGCCCATGCCGCCGATCACGACCATCAGCAGAATATCGAGCATGATCGAGAAGCTGAGCGAGGTGTCGGGCCCGGCGTAGCGCAGCCACAGCGCGTTCAAGATGCCGGCGCCGGCGGCGACGAGGGCTGCGAGGCAGTTGGCATAGGTGAGGTGGAAGACGGTGCGGAAGCCAAGCGCCTCGGCGCGAAAGCGGTTCTCCCGGATCGCCTGCAGCACGCGCCCGAACGGCGAGTTCACCACGCGCAGCAGCGCGAGGATCATTAGCGCCGAGATCGCGAACACCAGATAGAAGGTCAGGATGCGGCCGTTGACCTCGAAGCCGAAGACGCTTTTCGAGATCAGCACCGTGCCGGGACGGAGCAGTTCGGGCAGCTGGAAGCTGCGGCCGTCCTCGCCGCCGGTGAGCCAGGACAGCTGCGAGGCCAGCACCTGGAAGGCGGAGGCGACCGCGAGCGTGATCATGGCAAAGAAGATCGCGGCGACGCGCAGCGAGAACAGCCCGATCGCGAGCGCGAGCAGGACTGCGAGCGGCAGGCCGACGACGATGCCGGTTGCAACCGCAGCCCAATTCGGGCCCATGCCGTACAACGCGATCGCGATCGCGTAGCTGCCGATGCCGTAGAACATGGTATGGGCGAACGACACCGAGCCGGTATAGCCGAGCAGCAGATCGTAGGAGGCGACGAGGGCGGCGAAGACGCAGATCTTGGCCGCGACGTTCAGCGCCTTGGCGCCAGGAAACAGGAACGGCGTCGCCGCCAGCGCCACGATGATGACGACGAGGAGAAGCGTGAGCGCGCGGCTGCGCGGCGGGTCACCGGAGAGAAGCATCATCGGCTGGTCACCGCATAGAGGCCGCGCGGCCGCCACATCAGAATGGCGACCATCAGCAGGATGTTGGAGACGAGGGCGAGTTTCGGCAGCAGGAAGCCGCCGTAATTGGCGACCATGGCGACCAGGATCGCGCCGATGAAGCAGCCGCCGATCGAGCCGAGCCCGCCGATGATGACGACGATGAAGATCAAGACGGTGAGATCGTCGCTCATGGAAGCGTGCACCTGCTCGCGGTAGAGCGCCCACATCACCCCGCCGAGGCCGGCCAGCGCCGAGCCCGTCATGAACACGCCGAGGAACAGGCGGCGGATGCGATAGCCGAGCGCCTCGACCATCTCGCGGTTCTCGACGCCGGCACGGATCAAGAGGCCGAGCTTGGTGCGGTTGAGCACGAGCTGGATCGCGATGAAGACGGTAAGGCCGATCAGCATCGCCAGCACGCGGTATTTGGCGATCGCGACATCGCCGAGGATGAAGGAGCCGCGCAGCGAGGTCGGCAGCGGCATCGGGATGATCTGCGGCCCCCACAGCGCATAGAGGGTCTGCTCGGCGACGATCAGGCCGCCGGTGGTCATCAGGATCTGCTTCAGATGCTGGCCGTAGACTGGCAGGATCAGCACGCGCTCGACGATCAGGCCGAGCGCGCCTGAGACCGCCATCGACAGCAGCGCGGCCGGGGCCAGCACCGCGAGGTTCGTCCACAGCGAGTCCGCCTGAATGGAGGCCGCGAACGGCGCCAGCACCAGGGTCGCGACATAGGCGCCGACGGCGATGAAGGCGCCGTGGCCGAAGTTGAGCACGTCCATCAGGCCGAACACCAGCGTCAGCCCGGAGGCCATGATGAAGATCATCATGCCCATGGCAAGGCTCGCGGCGGTCAGCGTCAGCCAGGAAGAGGTCGAGCCGATCAGCGGGATCATGAGGAGCGCGAGCGCGACCGGCAGCAGGATCGGCGCGATGTCGCGCTTCGGCTTCGGCAGCGGGTCGGTTGCGGCAAGGTCAGTCACTGATGCGCCTCCAGGCTCAGGCCGAGCAGCCGCTCCTGTAGCGGCACGTCGGCAGCGAGCGCCGCCATCTCGCCGCGATGAACGATGATGCCATTGTCCATCACCAGCACGTTGTCGCCGAGCTCGCGGGCGGCAAAGAAATTCTGTTCGACCAGGAGGATCGTCGCGCCCTTGCGCTTGATCTCTTTGAGGCATTCGATCAGCGCCATGACGATGGCGGGCGCGAGGCCCTTGGTCGGCTCGTCGATCAAGAGCAGCTTGCGCGGGTCGACGATGGCGCGCGCGATCGAGAGCATCTGCTTTTGTCCGCCGGAGAGGCTTCCCGCCCGCGACAGCCAGAATCGGCGCAACGCGGGGAAGAAGCCGAAGATCCAGTCGAGCTGGTTGTCATCGAGCGGCCCGTCGCGCGCCGCCAGCACCAGGTTCTCTTTCACCGTGAGGTCGGAGAACACCGCCATGCTTTCCGGCACGTAGCCGACGCCGAGCCGGGCGATGTCGGGCGTGGCGCGGCGCTCGATGCGCTCGCCGGCGAGGCTGATCTCGCCAGAGGAGGCCTGCCACAGGCCCATGATGGTCCGCAGCGTCGTGGTCTTGCCGGCGCCGTTGCGGCCGAGCAGCATCGTGACCTGCCCCTGCGGGACCGCGAGCTCGATGCCCTGCAGGATGTGATAGCGGCCGATATGGGTGTGCACGCCAGAGAGTGTGAGGAGATCGCTCATGCTGCACTCTCTGCAGTGCTCTTGGGGACGACGCCGAGATAGGCTTCCTGCACAATTGGCGAGGCGATCACCTCGGCAGGCATGCCGTCGGCGACGAGCTGCCCGTTGTGCAGCACGATGATGCGGTCGGCGAGCCAGCGCACCACGTCCATCTTGTGCTCGACGAGCAGAATGATCTTGCTCTTGTCCTGCTTGAGCTGCGCGATCAGGTTGAGCACGATGGGCACCTCGTCGATGCTCATGCCGGCGGTCGGCTCGTCGAACATGAAGACTTTTGGTTCGAGCGCGATCATTAGCGCGACCTCGAGCTTGCGCTGGTCGCCATGTGACAGCGCGGTCGCGGCGACGCCGCGGCGGCTGCCGAGCGCGACCTGGTCGAGGATGCTGTCTGCGCGCACGATCAGATCGCGGCGGACCATCCAGGGCCGCAGCATGTCGTAATGGGTGCCGTTCGCAGCCTGCACCGCGAGGCGGACGTTCTCTTCCACCGTCAGATTCGGAAACAGATTTGTCAGTTGGAACGCGCGTCCGAGACCCGCACGGGTCCGCAGTGGCGCGGAGTGCTGGGTGATGTCGGTGCCGCCAAACAGGATGCTGCCACTGGATGCGCGCAGCTGGCCCGAGATCAAATTGAAATAGGTGGTCTTGCCGGCGCCGTTCGGCCCGACGATGGCGGTGAGCTCGCCCGGACGGAACGTGCAGGTGACGTTGTTGACCGCGACGTGGCCGCCGAAGCGGATGGTGAGATCGCGGGTTTCGAGGGTGAGCGACATAGGGAGTCTGGCGAGTGATGAGATGAGGATGTATCCACGATCACGCTGCGCTCCGTCCCCCGCTTGCGGGGGAGGGTTGGGGAGAGGGTGTCTCCGCGACGGGGACAGTCCCCAAGAGGAGAGAGCCCTCACCCGGCGCTTCGCACCGACCTCTCCCGCTTGCAAGCGGGAGAGGTGAGCCAATCAGCGCTTGTTGCGGATGGGAACGTCCATGTCCTCGATCTTCAGCTCGCGCACCGGCTCGAGGATGGCCCAGGCGACGTTCGGATCGACCTTGACCTTGAAGTGATACATGCTCTGCAGCGCCTGATGGTCCTCTTTGCGGAACACCATCTTGCCCTTCGGCGTGTCGAACTCCATGCCTTCCATCGCGGTGATCAGCTTCTCGGTGTCGGTCGACTTCGCCTTGGTGACGGCGGCGACGACGGACATCGCGGCCGCGAACCCGCCGGCGGTGAAGAAGTCCGGCGGCGACTTGAAGCGCTTCTGGTGCTCGGCGACCAGCCAGTCGTTCACCGGGTTCTTCGGGATGTCGTAGTAGTAATAGGTCGCGCCTTCCATGCCCGGCAGGCTCTTATAGGCGGCGAGCGCCGGCAGGATGTTGCCGCCGGTGGAGAGTTCGATGCCGTAGCGCTTCGGGTCCATGTCCTGGAGCTTTGCCAGCGGGTTGCCGGCACCGGCCCAGATCACCCAGATCACCTTGCGGCCCGGCTTGTCCTTCAGCGCATCGAACAGGCGCTGGCCGACCGCCGTGAAGTCGGTGGTGTTGGTCGGAGCATATTCTTCTGCGGCGAGCGTCGCGCCGGTCTTGGCGAGAGCCTCCTTGAAGGCAGCGACGCCGTCGCGGCCGAAGGCGTAGTCCTGCGCCAGCGTCGCAACCGTCACGCCCTGCTTGCCGATCGCGACCGCGTTCGAGATCGCGTCCTGCGAGGAGTTGCGCGCGGTGCGGAAGATGTAGCGATTCCACTTCTCGCCGGTAATCTGGTCCGCGACGGCGGGCTCGACGATCAGGATCTTCTTGTTCTCCTCGGCGACCGGGAGAATGGCGAGCGCGGCGGCCGACGACGTGGTGCCAATCGCGATATCCGCCTTGTCGTCCTGATAGGCTTCGGCGAGCGCCGCTTTCGACAGGTCCGGCTTGCCCTGGTCGTCCTTGGTGATGATGACGATCTTGCGGCCGTCGATCGTCATCGTGCCCTTGGTGGCGTATTCAAATCCCATTTGCAGGCCGGTCTCGGTCTGCTTGGCATAGGCCTCGAGCGGTCCGGTCTTACCGTAGATCAGCGCGACCTTGAGGTCGTCGGCTCGCGCGGAGGCGCCCGCGGCGAGGGCGAGGATGGTTGTTGTTATGATGAGCGATCGACGCACGATGGTCCCTCCTGATTCAAAGTTTCTCGGCAACAGCGATTTGCACAAGCTTGCGAACATTGCAATTGCACCCTTCGGCGAAGCGCGTCGGCATACGAGCCTGCATCATTTTTGGACCTGCCGCAGCGCGTGGACTGCGCCGGCTCCCTCGAGCTGACGCCAGTCCGACTGCGCCTCGTCCGCGCTCTCGAAAATATGCGGCGCAACACCGCGCTTCTCCAATGCTTCGCCGAGCTTGATGCGCAGGAATCCCGAGGTGGTGTAGCGCGACACCCCGGAATAGAAGCGATCGACCAGGCTGCGGACCATGGCGGAATAATCGTCCATCAGCTCCGGCAGGATGGAAAAGTTGTCATAATTGACGATAGCGTAGACTCGGCGGCCGAGCGGGGCGAGTCTGGCCTCGACGATGGCGGCGATGGTGTCGATTTCGGCCCGGCTGCGCAGGGGATAGCGTTCCAGATTGACGAAGAACAGGTTCTGCTGCTCGTCCAGCGTGAAGCGCTGGTCGAGCGGGATGGTGAGCAGCCGCTCGCGCAGCTCCATCAGGCCGTCGCGGAAGATGCGCTCGTCCATCAGCATTGGATCGCGCGGGATCAGCGGCTTGAAATCCATCAGGCGCAGGATGTCGCGCTCGATGTCGATGCCCGGCGCAACTTCGGTGAGCGCGAGCCCATCAGGGCGGAGCACGAAGACGCAGCGCTCGGTGACGTAAAGCACGCGCTGCCCGCGCGCCGCCGAGACGGCGCCGCTGAAAGTCACGTGCTCGACACAGTCGACGAATTTGCGCGAGCTTGCTTCCTCGAGGATCGACAGCCTGCCGTCGCTCACCGCGATGCGCTGCCGGCCCGCGCCGAAAGTGCCGACGAAGACGACCTCCTTGGCATTCTGGCTGATGTTGATGAAACCGCCGGCGCCCGCCAGCTTCGGCCCGAACTTGCTGACATTGAGGTTGCCGGTCCGGTCGACCTGGGCGAGCCCGAGAAAGGCCGCGTCGAGCCCGCCGCCGTCGTAGAAGTCGAACTGGTAGGGCTGGTCGATCACCGCCTGGGTGTTGATCGCCGCCCCGAAATCGATGCCGCTCGCCGGGATCCCGCCGATCACGCCGGGTTCCGCCGTCAGCGTGATCAGGTCGATGATGCGCTCTTCGTTGGCGACCGAGGCGATGCCCTCGGGCATGCCGATGCCGAGATTGACCACGCTGTTGGCCTTCAGCTCGAAGGCAGCGCGGCGCGCGATGATCTTGCGTTCGCTGACCGGCGTCACCGGCAGCGAGGCGGCCCGGACGCGGATCTCGCCCGAATAGGCCGGATTGTATGGCGTGCCGAACGTCTGCCAATGGTTTTCCGGTTTGGCCACCACGACGCAGTCGACCAAAATGCCGGGAATCTTGACCTGGCGCGGATTGAGGCTGCCGCCTTCGGCCACGCGCTCGACCTGAGCGATGACGATGCCGCCGGAATTGTGCGCCGCCATCGCGATGGCGAGCGCTTCCAGCGTCAGCGCCTCCTTCTCCATGGTGAGGTTGCCGTCGGCATCGCCTGTCGTGGCGCGAATGATGCCGACGTGAATCGGAAACGTCTTGTAGAGCAGGCAGTCCTCGCCGCCGATCCGGATCAGCTCGACCAGCTCTTCGGTGGTGCGCGCATTGAGCTTGCCGCCGCCCTGGCGCGGGTCGACGAAGGTGCCCATGCCGACGCGGGTGATGTGGCCGGGCCGGTGCGCTGCGATGTCTCGGAACAGATGTGTGATCACGCCTTGCGGCAAATTATACGCCTCGATCTGATTTGCGATTGCCAGCTGCTGCAATTTAGGCGCCAGGCCCCAATGGCCGCCGATCACGCGGCGCACGAGGCCCTCATGCGCGAAATGGTTGAGGCCGCGATGCTTGCCGTCGCCCTGACCCGCCGCGTAGACCAGCGTCAGATTGCGCGGCTTGCCTTGCGTATAGGGCGCATCGCCCTCGTTGGAGAGATAGAGCTCCTCCAGCGCCAGCGCGATCTCCTCGGCAAAGCCGATGCCGACGAAGCCGCCGGTCGCGACCGTGTCGCCGTCGCGGATCAGCATCACGGCCTCGGCCGCCGTGACGATCTTGCCCTTCTCGGAATGGGGCAGATACGGCAAGGCAGGATGCTGGCTCACGGCGTTCCCTCCCATGTTTGTCGCGGGGCGCACGCCCCGTCTGTTTTGCTTGGCTCTGCGGCCGTCGCAGGGAGCGGCTCGGCCGCTCCCGCGTGATGATAGTCGCGACTGGCCCTTCAGGGCTATGCGATCTTGCGCGTTTCAGTGGCGAAATAGACCGACACGACGGTGATGAGCGCCAGCACGATCATGTAGAGCGAGACCGGCCAGGTCGCAGGCGCATAGGCCGTCATCAGGCCGGTCGCGATCAGCGGCGACAGCGCCCCGGCGAAGATCGAGGCGAGGTTGTAGCCGAGCGAGACGCCGCTATAGCGCACCTTGGTGCCGAACAGCTCGGACAGGAAGCTCGCTTGCGGGCCGTACATCGCGGCATGGCCGATGGCGAGGCCCAGCACGATCGCGATCCAGGCATATTGCGGGTTCTTGGTCGCCAGCAGCATGAACAGCGGGAACGACATCAGCGCCGAGAACACCGCACCGAAGATGTAGATCGGCCGCCGCCCGACCTTGTCGGAGAGCGCGCCGAAGGCTGGAATGGTGAAGGTCTCGATCGCCGCGCCGATCAGCACGCCGTTGAGCATGTCCTGCTTGTTCATGCCGAGCGATTGCGTGGCATAAGCGAGCACAAAGGTCGCGTAGATGTAGAAGAAGCCGTTTTCGGCAAAGCGCGCGCCCATCGCGAGCAGGATGTTCTTCGGGTACATCTGGATCGCCTCCAGGATCGGCATCTTCACTTCCTGCTTGGTATCCTTGACCTTCTGGAACTCCGGAGACTCCGCGATGGTGAAGCGGATCCATAGGCCGACCAGCACCAGCGCGATCGAGAACAGGAACGGGATGCGCCAGCCCCACGCTAGAAGCTGCGCGTCGGTCAGCATCGCCGACACCACCGAGAAGACCAGCGTGCCGAGCACGAGGCCGAGCGGCGCCCCGAGCTGCGGCCAGCTGCCGTAAAATCCCTTCCTGTCCGCGGGCGCATGCTCGACCGCCATCAGCACCGCGCCGCCCCATTCGCCGCCCAGGCCAAAGCCCTGGATCAGGCGGCAAGAGATCAGCAGGACCGCGGCCCAGATGCCGGCGGTCTCATAGGTGGGCAGGAAGCCGATCGCCGCGGTCGCCGCGCCCATGATCAGCAGCGTCAGATAGAGCATGGTCTTGCGGCCGATCTTGTCGCCGTAATGGCCGAACACGACGCCGCCGAGCGGGCGCGCGATGAAGCCGAGCGCATAGGTTGCGAACGCCAGCAGCGTCCCCATCATGGGGTCGAAGGTCGGGAAGAACAGCTTGTTGAAGATCAGCGCCGCGGCGGTGCCGTAGAGAAAGAAGTCGTACCACTCGATGGCGGTGCCGATCAGGCTCGCGGTGGCGACCGTGACGTGCGAGGGCTGTTTCGCCTGAAGCTGATGGACTGTGATCGCGTCACTCATCCTTGCGTCCTCCCTGGTTTTGCGAATGCGCATGTGCGGCATGCGTCATTGTGCAAAGCGAAGAGCAAGGTCCGCGCCAGTTGCGATGGCCTTGTGCAAAATGGCTGAAAAGCCGGCAATTTCTGCGTCTGGACGGCGAATGGGACGCGACGCGACTCGTCCGGAATCCGAGACTCCAGACAAATTGAGTCTCGAAACTCAGACGGAGGCTGGTCCGGAGGCGAGGCCGAACTTGGCCAGCTTCTTATAAAAGGTCGCGCGCGAGATCCGCAGCATCCGCGCGGCCTCTGTGATCTGGCCATTGCTGGCGGCGAGCGCCTGTTCGAGCGTGTGCTTCTCGAATTCGGCCTCGGCCTCGGCATAGGGCACGACGGCTCCGGCCGGGCGCACCAGTGCTGCGGGCCTGACCTCGGCGCCGACGGGAAGGATGCGGACGAAATCGTCGCCGGTCAGCCGGCCGGAATCGCTGAGGATCAGCGCGCGCTCGAGGATGTTGCGAAGCTCGCGGACATTGCCCGGCCAGTCGTAGCGCGCGAGCGCTGCCAGCGCGCTCGGCGTGATCCTGGCGTTGACGTAATCGCCGGAGGCGCTGATGTCCTCGAGCAGCCGGGCGCAGATCTCGGGGAGATCGTCCAGGCACTGCCGCAGCGGCGGCAGATCGATCGAGAGCACGTTGAGGCGATAATAGAGATCGGGCCGGAACGCGCCGTCGCTGACGCGCTTGCGCAGGTCGACATTGGTGGCGGCGACGACACGCACATCGACCTTGGAGATCTTGTCCGAGCCGAGCGGCTCGATCTCGCGCTCCTGCAGCACGCGCAAGAGCTTGGCCTGCAGCTGCAGCGGCATCTCGCCGATCTCGTCGAGGAACAGCGTGCCGCCGTCGGCGATGCGGAATTTGCCCTCGCGCCCCCTGCGGTCGGCGCCGGTATAGGCGCCAGGCGCGGTGCCGAAGAACTCCGATTCGATCAGCGTGTCCGGGACCGCGGCGACGTTGACGCTGACGAATGGCTTCTCCGCGCGCGAGGAGGCGTTGTGGATGGCCTGCGCCAGCATCTCTTTGCCGGTTCCGGTCTCGCCGGTGAGCAGCACCGTGACGCTCTGCCGTGCGGCGCGGCTTGCGAGCTGCTTGGCCTGCGCGATGCCCGGCGTCGCTCCAACGAAGTCCGAGAAGGTGAAGCGCGCCGCGCGCGGGTTCGACAATTGCCGCCGTGCCAGCCGCAGGTCGCTCTCGAGCTGCGTGACGCGGGCGAGCAGGGGTTTCAGGCTTTCCAGGCGATCATAGAGCACGAAGCCTATCGCGCCGATCACCTTGCCGTTTTCGTCCTCGATCGGCATTCGGGTGACGACCAGCTGCTCGCCGCCGAGCTCCATGATGTCGAGCAGGATCGGCTCGCCGGTCTCGGCCACCTTGCGCATCAAGCTGTTCGGAATGATCTCCTCGATCGGCCGTCCCATCGCCTCGCTGATGCGCTTGAGGCCGAGCGCTGCAAGATATTTCTCGTTGACGTAGACCACCCGGCCGCCGCGATCGATCGCGATCGCGCCCTCGCAGAGGTTTTCCAGCCGCTCGAACAGCGTCTCCATCGCGCGCGCACGAAGATAGGCGGGATCGCGGATGGAGGAGGAAGGGCCAGACATGACATACCTCGGGGAGGTCAGCCTGTGTATTAGCAAAAGGGCAGCAATTTCAAAGGGGGAAATGGGGATTGAGGTGCAGCCACACCCGCCACTGTCATGCTCGGCTTGCCGTCTTCGCTGAAGCTTCGCCGGCCGAGCGTCTGTGTCGGCTCGGCGTAGCCTAGCGGAGCCGGGACCGGGAGCATCCAGTACGCCGCGGCCCATCGATTCAACAACGGCTATCTCTGGAATACTGGTCGCCCGGTCAAGCCGGGCGACGACACCGAGATTGGAGCGGCGCCTTGCCCCTACCGCCGATACCCGCTCGCCCGCGAATAGCCTTGCCGGTTCTGCTGCATCGGCCGGCTGGCCACGCTGCCGCGCGATTCACTCGAGGCGGGCGTTGCGAGCTTCAGCTCCTCCAGGAAGATCGGGCGGGCGAAGTAATAGCCCTGCGCGTAGCGGATCTTGGTCGCGGCCTGGAGGTAGGCCAGCTCCTCGTAGGATTCGAGGCCTTCGGCAATCACGGTCATGCCGAGCGCGTCGCTCAGGGATTCGATCGCGCGCAGGATGCCCTGGCTGCGCGGGCGCTTATGGATGTCGGTGATGAAGGAGCGGTCGATCTTGATCTCGTCGGCGGTGATGTCGGCCAGCGCCGAGAGCGAGGAATAGCCGGTGCCGAAATCGTCGATCGAGATCCCGACGCCGAGCTTGCGGAACATCGGCAGGATCTCGGCCTGGAAATGATTTTTTGCGACGAAGGCGTCTTCCGTCACCTCGATCATGAAGCGCTGCGGAAAGCCGGTGTCGTCGAGCGCCTGCGCGAAGCTGCGCATGAATTCGGGATTGCCGGCCTGCTTGGCGGCGACGTTGATGCTGATGGTCGCTTCGGCGCCAAAAGTATCGTTGATCGGGTCAATCGACTTGACGATCTCGGCCAGCACCAGATGGGTCAGCTCGTCAATCAGCCCGAGCTCGACCGCGAGATTGATGAACGAGCCCGGCGCCTGGATCACGCCTTCGTCGTCGCGCAGGCGCACCAGCGCCTCGATGCCCTTCACCGCCTCGGTGCGGATGTCGACCTTGGACTGGAAGGCGCAGCAGAAGCGCTTTTCGAGGATGGCAAGCCGCAGCGACTGCTCGATCTTCATCCGCGCCAACGCCTCGCGCTCCATGCTGGAGTCGAAGAAGGCAGTTGATCCCTTGCCGTTGTTCTTGATGCGGTACATCGCGATGTCGGCGTTCTGCCGCAGCGTCTCGAAGCTGCTTCCGTGATCGGGATAGAGGCTGACGCCGACCGAGGTGGAGGCGAACACTTCCGAATTGTCGATGAAGAACGGCGCCGTCAGCCGCTCCAGGGTCGACTGCATGAACTCGGCGACTTCCTCCTGGCTCTGGATCGGTGACAGCAGCAGCAGGAATTCGTCGCCGGAGATGCGCGAGAGCATGTCGGAATCGCGCAAGTCGCGGCCGAGCCGCTTCGACAGCTCGACCAGCAGCGCGTCGCCGACGGCGTGGCCGTAATAGTCGTTGATGTGCTTGAAATTGTCGACATCGAGAAAGGCCAGCGCAAAACGCTCGCCACGGCGATCGCGCGCGAGCAGGTTGTTGGCATGATGCTCGATCACGCGCCGCGAGGGCAGTCCGGTCAGCTCGTCGAAATAGGCGGAGCGGAACAGCTGGTCCTCGAAATTCTTCTGTTCGGTGATGTCGGAGGAGGCCGAGATCAAGAGCTCGCGTCCGGCGAGGCGGACGGGACGATGGGTCGTGAGCAGCACCTGCCGCGCGGCGCCCGCGTGCAGGGCTTCTTCGGTGACAACGGCCTGGCCGGCCCTCAGCGCGCGTTCGCAGGCTTCCCGGCGTGGCGCCAGATCGGGCGACGGACGGCTGCCGTCCATGCCGAGCTGGGCGGCCGCGGCATCGTTGACCAGCAAAAGCTTGCCTTCCGCGTCCTGCACGGTCAGGCCGGCCGGCAGCATTCTAACGATTTCCTTGAGAAATCCGAGTTCGGCTTCGCTCGCGCCGTCATATGCGTTGTCGTTCATAGAATTCATGAATCTTGTTGTTTCAGCGCGTCTTTGCAATGGACGCGATCTTGCGCAATTCCATCTTAGGTTTGGTTAAGGGGTCCGCAGAAATACGGGGGTGTTCTCGATGAAACTTGCGGCGATGCGACGCGCGCCCTCGATCGTCATTAACAGAGCGTCAATGCCGCTTGCGAAAGCGCGCGCGCAATGCGCGGTTCGCTTTCGCTTGAACCTGAGTCTAGCCGTTTTGCGGGATGCGGCATTGCATGATGCAATGCAGGCCGGTCTTCAGATAGGCGATCTCGGTCTTGCCCTCGAAGGCGGACAGCGCTGACTTCAGCAATTTGGTGCCGAAGCCCGGCGCCGACACCTCACCGATGCTCGGGCCTTCGGTCTCATCCCAGGTGATGGTCAGGCGATCGCCGTTGACGGTCCACGACACCTGCAACAAGCCGCGCGGCGCGGAGAACGCGCCATATTTGCCGGCATTGGTGGCGAGCTCGTGAAACATCAGGGATAGCGTGACTGCGAGCTTCGGCGGCAGGAACAGCCGGTCGCCGTTGAGGGTGAAGCGGACATGGCCGTAAGGCCCGAGCTCCGAGATCAGGAGATCGCGGATGTCGCAGCCCGCCTTGTCGACCCGCGAGATCAGATCGTCGGTCGCGGCCAGCGAGCGCAGCCGCGGATCGACGCGGGCCCAGACCTGCGGCTGGTCATGCAGCACCTGGTGCATGACGGCATGCACCGTCGACAGCTTGTTCTTCAGCCGGTGCTGGAGCTCGTCGACCAGCAGCTTGCGATAATCCTCTTCCTCGATCAGGCGCCTGGAGATCCGGCGCTGCTCGACCAGAAGCGCGCGGTAGTGCTCGACGCCCCAGATCGTGAGCGCGCAGACCGCCCAATAGAGTGCCAGCAGGGCAAAGCGCGCGCGATCGGCAAAGGCATCGCCGAAATTCAGGACGACGCCGAGCACGCCGCCGGCGATCGCGGTGATGATGCCGATCCGGAAGCCCCCGAACGCGGCGGCGAAGAACACAGCCGGAAAATAGGGCGTGAAGTAGACGTCCGGCCGCACATGCGCGAGACCCCAGCGTGCCAGCGTCGCGAGCAGCAGAGAGGCGACCGCAAAGGTGAGACTCAGAGCGAGCGATGGCGGTGCCACGCCCTGCCAGCCCTTGCGGAATTCGTCGATCAGCTTCCCCATGCGCATCCCGGTCGCGACCTGCGTTCGCGGTGATTGTTACGGATCTGGCCAGCGCAAGCAAAGCTTGCCTCGTGAGCCGGCAGGAACAGTGACCGTCGCGGCACCGACCGTCGCGGCGTCGTCATCGATCGGTGTCCGCCGTTCGGCGTCAATTCATTCGAAAACAGGAACATTCCATCGACAGGCTGGACGGCCAAGTGGCGGTGATCACGGGCGCCACGAGCAGGATCGGATTGCGCACCGCGGAAGTCTTCGTTGCCGAAGGTGCCAAAATTGTGATCGCGGGGCGGCGACTACCGGAAGGCGAGGCGCTGGCGAAGCAGCTTGGAGCCAATTGCATCTTCCGCCAGACCGACGTGACGGTCGAAGCACAGATGCAGCCGGGTGGGCAAAGCGCCTTGTCCGCGCTAGCTCGAAGAGAAGGCGGAAACGCGCCCACCATGTTTTTCGCGAGAAATGATGAGCACGGCGCTTCGCGCCTTTGCCCAAGATATCCAGGTGATTCTCGTGCCCCGGACGCAGCGCAGCGCTTCTTCAGCGGTGCGCTGCAGAGCCGGGGGCCCATCTCTCGAGCTGAATGTTTCTCAAGATTCTGGGTCCCGGCTCGCGCTTCGCGCGTCCGGGACACGAGAGTTGGGCGCCTACACCGCCTTCACCCGCACCCTTAATCCATCCCGCGGCTTGGGAATCGGCCACATCTGCCAGTCCGGCTTGTAGCCTTCCTCCAGCGAGACCTCGATATTCTGCAAGAAGTGCCGCGCGAAGCATTTTGCCTGCATGTAGGCGAAGTGCAGCCCGAGGCACATATGCGCGCCGCCGCCGAACGGCACGAAGGCGAAGCGGTGGCGGTTGCGCTGGGCCTCTTCCGTGAAGCGCAGCGGATCGAAGCGATCGGGCTCCGGCCAGATGTCTTTCATGTGATGTGTATAGAGCGGATTGACACCAACCGCAGTCCCGGCAGGAACCGTATAACCCTTGAAGGTGAAATCGCGCATCGCGCGGCGCGGCATCGAGGGCACCGGCGGCCTGATCCGCAGCGCTTCCTTGAACGCCATCTCCGTCAACTTCATCTTCTCGAAATCGTCGAAGCTGCTCGGCGCACCCGGCGCGAGCCCGAGCGCCAGCACCTCGGCGCGCAGCCTCTCCTGCCAGTCCGGATTCGCGGCGAGCTCGCCGACAAAGGACGTCAGCGACGAGGTCAACGTGTCGTGCGCCGCCATCATCAGAAAGCTCATGTGGTCGATGATGTCCTGCTCGGACAGCAGCGCGCCGTCCTCGTGGGTGGCGCGGCAGAGCTGCGAGAACAGATCGTCGCCGCCGTGATTGCCGCGCCGCAGCGGAATCTGCTCGCGGAAATAGGCGACGATGCGCTTGCGCCCCTTCACGCCGCGCGCCATCTGCGTGCTGGGCAGGGGACGGCGGACCGGCGCGACCGCAGCCGCGACCATGTCGACGAAGGCGCGGTTGATCTCGTCGACCTCAGGCCCGATGTCGGCGCCGAGGAAGGACGCCGCGGCAAGATCGAGCGTGAGCTGCTTCATCGCGGGATAGAGCTGCATCTCGCCAGGGTTCGCCTTCCACTGCGCCACGCGCGCTGAGATGCCGCGATCGAGATCTGACAAATAGGATTTCATCGGCCCCGACTTGAACGCGACCGACAGTGCCTTGCGATGCAGCCGGTGCTCGTCGAAATCCAGCAGCATCAAGCCGCGCGGGAACAGCAGCCCAAGCACCTTGTTCCAGCCATGCGTCGAGGAGAACAGCTTGTGCTGGTCGAACAGCACCAGCTCGTTGGCCTCCGGCCCGAGCAGCACGACATTGGTCTCGCCGAAAATGTGGGTGCGATAAACCGCCCCGTACTTGGCGCCGTTCCGCTCGATATGTCCCTTGGGATCGGCGAGCACCTTGAAGGTCATGCCGATGATCGGCCAGCCTTCATCGCCCGGAATATGCGTCAGCTCGTTGCGCTTGGGCGCGGTGCATTCAAGCGCAGGCGTGGCCACATTCTGCATCGACATGACGCTTGCTCCGGTTGGCTGACCGAACAGCGCGCGAGCGCGGTATGAGCACGGTCCGCGCCAGGCTGATGAGGTCAGCATAGCACAACTGCGGCCAAATGATGTGATGTCGTTCAGGAGCGACGGCGCCGAAAAGTGATGAGTCTTACTTGGTCGGTGCGAGTGAGGGGGACACCTCTCCCGGCTGGGGAGAGGTGAAGCCCGGCCCGCTCGCCGTCAACCCTTACATCGCCTTAAGCTTATCGCTTCGCCGCTTCCTTTTGCAGATCCGGCGCGTTGACGGCGGGAATCGCGACGCGGCCGGGGCCGGTCACCTTCAGCGCCTCGGCGGCCTTCTCGTTCTCCATGATCTTGGCCATCACGGCTTGCCCTGCGCGCTCGAAGATCGCGCGGTTCTCGATCACGAATTTTTGCGACTTGCGCAAGGGCTCGATGTAGCCGTTGATCTCCGGCACGACATAGCGCGCCACCATGTCCCAGCTCCGGCGCGTCGCTTCCGGATTGGCCCAGTCGTGCACGAAGCCGATGATGGCGCCGACGCCGCCGGACACCTGCATCACGTTCTTGATGGTTTTGACGAGGTCATCGGGCGTGCCGATGGTGGAGGCCGCGCCCTCGACGAAGGCGGTCTTGTCCACGGCCTCGTCCGGTGAAGAGAATGCGGTGAGGCCGGGCCGCTGCAGCGTGCCGACATTATATTCGTTGTGCCAGCGCATCAGGCCCGCGCCGGCCTCGCGGCGGGCCTGCTCGCGGGTCTCGGCGATGTGGAAGGTGAGGAGCACGCGCCAGTCGGCGCGGCTTACCGTGGTGCCGTGCTTCTTCGCGGCGTCCTCGGCGAACTGCCATTGCTGTTGCAGCGACATCAGCCCCTGCGTCGTCATCGAGCCGAGCGAGATGATGCCGATGCCGTATTTGCCGGCCAGCGTCATGCCCGACGGCGAGATCTGCGAGGCCACGACGAACGGCATCTCCTCCTGCAACGGCAGCAGCTGGAGCGCGGCGTCGTTCATGGTGAACCAGTCGCTCTTGGCGGTGACGCGCTCGCCGTTGAACAGCCGGCGGATCACGCCGATCGCCTCATCCTGGCGGTCGCGCTGCGTCATCGGGTCGATGCCGAGCGTGTGCGCGTCGGAGGCGAGCGCGCCGGGGCCGGAGCCAAAGATGGCGCGGCCGCCGGTCATATGGTCGAGCTGCACCATGCGCTGGGCGACGTTGAAGGGATGGTGATAGGGCAGCGAGACCACGCCGGTGCCGAGCCTGATCCGCTTGGTGCGTTCGCCGGCCGCGGCCAGGAACATCTCGGGCGAGGCGATCATCTCCCAGCCGGAGGAGTGATGCTCGCCGCACCAGAACTCGTCATAACCGAGCGCGTCGAGCTGCTCGACGAGGTCGAGATCGCGCCGGAACTGGAGCATCGGATGCTCCCCGATCGGGTGATGCGGGGCAAGAAAGGCTCCGAATTTCAGGCGCGCCATGGCGTTCTCTCCGGCTTTGATTTTCTGTTTGTTGATGGCGTGAGGCTACGTGCCGGATGTCGCAAACGCAATCGCGCGATGTCCCGCGCGGCGGAATGCAGGCATGCGTTGGGGTGAGGCGCGATGCTTCGTCTCCCTCTCCCCGTTCTTACGGGGAGAGGGCGGGGTGAGGGTCTCTCTCCACAGACGGGATGTACCCGTGAAGCGATCGTCTCGAAGGATGGCCGCAAAGGAGGTCGGCAATCCCTACCTCCGAGGTAATCGCGCAGATGACGTCGATCTGCGAGCATCGCGTGCAAATAAATCGCGGGAGGTTCGCGCGAAAATGCATCAAACCGTCACCAAGCCTGTCGATTCGACCCGCCGCTGGTGGGTGCTGGCGATCGTCGTCGCCGCTCAGTTCATGTTCGGCGTCGACGCTTTCATCGTGAACGTCGCCATTCCCACCATTGCGGTCGATCTGCATGCGACCCCGGCGCAGATCGAATCCGTGATCGCGATCTATCTGATCGCCTATGCCACGCTGGTCGTCACCGGCGGCCGGCTCGGCGACATCCATGGTACCAAGAACGTCTTTCTCGCCGGCGTGCTCGGCTTCACCGCGAGTTCGCTGTGGTGCGGGCTGGCGCAATCCGGCCTGGAGCTGATTATCGCGCGGCTGGCGCAGGGCGCGACCGCGGCACTGATGGTGCCGCAGGTGCTGGCGACCTTGCATCTGCTGTTCACCGACGAGACGCGCAGCCGCGCCTTCGCCATCTACGGCATCGTGCTGGGGCTTGCGGGCGCTGCGGGCTTTCTGCTTGGCGGGCTCCTCGTCACGATCGATCTCGCCGGCACCGGCTGGCGCTCGGTGTTCTTTGTCAACGTGCCCTGCGGTCTTGTCATTGCCGCTGCCGCTTGGCGCATCATGCCCTCGGTGCCGCGCCGGGCCGGCACACGGCTCGACATCAAGGGCAGTGTCGTGCTGTTCGCGGGACTGCTCTGCCTGATCGGGCCGCTGCTGTTCGGCCACGATGTCGGCTGGGCGCGATGGTTGTGGGCAGTGATGGCGGTCGGCGGGGTGATCCTGTTTGCGTTCCTGAAGCTCGAACATGCCGTCGCGCGCGCCGGCGGCATGCCGCTGATCGACCTGACGCTGCTGGCGGACGCCGCCTTCCTGCGCGGGCTTGGCGCGGCGTTCTTCTTCTTCGTCGCCAATCTCTCGTTCTACCTGGTCATGACGCTGTTCATGCAGCGTGGCCTCAAGATCCCGCCGCTCACAGCCGGCCTGGCCTTCATTCCGCTCGCGCTTGCTTTCGTCGTCGCCTCACGCCACAGCGGGGCGCGTGCGCGGCATCGCGGCACCAAGGTCCTGATCGAGGGCTGCGCGCTCCAGATCGCCGGCCTCGCCGCACTTGCGCTCGTTACTGCCTGTGCCGATGTGCCGACGCCGAGCTCGCTGGCGCTCACCATGATCATCTTCGGCTACGGTCAGGGCCTCGTCATGGCGCCGCTGTCGGGCGCGGTGCTCTCGACGGTCAAACCCGTCGCAGCCGGCTCGGCCTCCGGCGCGTATGGCACGACCGCACAGATCGGAAATGCGGCCGGAGTGGCCGCAATCGGCGCGGTGTTCTTCGCGATGGAGACGCTGCAATCAGCGCGCGCAGGATTTTTCGTCTCGCTCGCACTGTTTGCGGCGTTAATCATGATCTGCGCCGCATTTCTGGCGTGGATGCGCCGCGCATCTGCACGAAGTTGAGGCGGCGCGGTTAATACATGCAGATTTCTGCGGGTGTTTTGCGCGATTCCTTGGACATCGACAGCACACGGCCTTTTTATTTTGCACCGCAGCAACTATTTGGTTTGGGTGAACGTTGAACGTCGCCTGCCAGGAGTTGCCGTGTCGCTCGCCCGAAATGTCGATCTGTTGAGACGTCTGCCAATGGCGGATGGTCTGCGCCTTGCCGAGTTCGGCCGCAGCGCGGACGTGTCCAGCCCGCTGGAAGAAGTCACCGGCTTCGGCAGCAATCCCGGGGCCCTGCGCATGTTCGCGTTCGTGCCGGCGCAGCTGCAGAAGCCGCGTGCGCTCGTCGTCGTGCTGCATGGCTGCGGCCAGACCGGAGCCAGCTATGACCTCGGTGCGGGCTGGTCGACGCTCGCGAGGCACTACGGCTTCGCGCTGCTGATGCCCGAGCAGCAGCGCATCAACAACGGCAACACCTGCTTCAACTGGTTCAATCCGGAAGACACGGCCCGCGACAGCGGCGAGCCGCGTTCGATCCGCGAGATGATCGCGCACATGGTTGAGGCGCATCGCATCGACGCCAGGCGCATCTTCATCACCGGCCTGTCCGCCGGCGGCGGCATGACCTCGGTGATGCTCGCGACCTATCCGGAGGTGTTTGCGGCCGGTGCGGTCATCGCGGGGCTTCCCTACGGCATCGCCTCGAATCTGCGCGAGGCGCTGGACGGCATGTTTCATTCCCCGGCGCGGCCCGCGCGCGCGCTCGGCGACCTCGTCCGCAATGCTTCGGATCATCGCGGGCCGTGGCCGAAGATTTCGGTGTGGCACGGCAGCGCCGACCGCACCGTCAATCCCGGCAATGCCAACGAGATCGTCAAGCAGTGGCTCGACCTGCATGATTTGCCCGAGGTTCCGATGGCCGAGACCAATGTCGACGGCTATCCGCGCCAGGCCTGGTGGAACAAGGACGGCGAGACCCTGGTCGAGTCCTACGCCATCACCGACATGGCGCACGGCACGCCGCTTGGGCTCGCCGACAATGATCAGCGCTACGGCACCGAAGGCGCGTTCCTGATCGAGGCCGGAATTTCTTCGTCCTATCACATCGCAAAGTTCTTCGGCCTCACCGGCTGGATTGCGGACGCGGCAAAGACGAACGCGGAGGCTGCAGCGCCAAAACCGGCGCTGACGCCCGCGCCGCATCTCGCCCGCTCGATCCGCGCCGCCGTCGCGGACCAGCCGACTGAGCCGAAGCGCGAGACGTCCCGCCGCTTCGATCTCGGCCAGATCATCACCCGCGCGCTCACGGCCGCGGGGCTGATGAAGTAGCTGCCGCGAAGAAGGTGCGCCCCCTCTCCCGCTTGCGGGGGAGGGTTGGGGTGGGGGTGTCTCCGCAAGGGACACTTCCGACGACGCGAGAGCTCTCACCCGCCGCTTCGCGTCGAGCTCTCCCGTAAGCTTTGCGGGAGAGGTGAGAAGAGCCCGCGCCAGCTGAAGCGATGGTCTAACCCGCCGTCTGGTCGATCCATTCGATCGGCATCGCCGTCACCTCGCCGCCGGCGACCTTCCGCGTCATCTCCTGATAGTGCTTGAAGAAGTCGCGCGATTGCAGCGCCTTTTGCGCGTCCTCGTCGGTGACGCTGGCGAGATGGAAATAGCTGTTGTCGTCGCGGGCTTTCAGGACGCGATAGCCGATCCGCCCTTTCAGCTCCGGATCGCTATCGACCGTCTTGATGAAGCGGCTGACCTCCCGGTGCCAGTCCTCTGTCGTGCCGGTCTTGAATTGGTATCGGATCATGAAGTGCTTCATGTGACGCTCCCTGTTCGTCGTGTGCGTCATCATCTGCGTGCTGCTGGCGGTCCCGCAAGTATGGACAAAATTGATAGTATGGACTTTTTCGCCGTCGCTCCTAATCTCTGTCCCGCACATGGAGGAGACGACATGGCAAAGATGATTCCGGCGCGGGCCTGTCCAGTCGCGGCATTTCAGAAAATGATCAGCGGCAAGTACAAGCTGCGCATCGTCTGGGACCTCAAGGACGGTCCGCGCCGCTATGGCGAAATCCGCAGCGGCTTGCTGCGCGGCACGAGCGGCAGCGCCGAGATCACCCCGCGCGTGCTCAGCCGCGAATTGAAGGCGCTGACCGCGAGCGGCCTGATCGATCGCAAGGATTTCGGCGAGGTGCCGCCGAAGGTCGAGTATCGCCTGACCCGCAAAGGCAAGAGCTTCGTGCCCGTCGTCGCGGCGATCCGCGAATGGGGCGAGCGTAACTTGAGCGAGGCTGCGGCGTTGGCCGACGCCGCCGAATAGAGCATGATCCGAAAAGTGTGAAGCGGCTTTCCGAACAGATCATGCTCAAACAAAGAGCTACATCTCGCCGGTGATGAACGGATTGGTCATCCGCTCCTGGCCGATGCTGGAGCCGGCGCCATGGCCGCAGATGAAGCCGACATCGTCGCCGAGCGGCAGCAGTTTTGATTTGATCGAGTTGATCAGTGTGGCGTGATTGCCGCCGGGCAGATCGGTGCGGCCAACCGAGCCTGCGAACAAGACGTCGCCGACATGGGCAAACCGCAATTCCTTGTTGAAGAACACCACGCTGCCGGGCGAATGGCCGGGGCAGTGGAAAATCTCGAACGAGAGGCCGCCGATCGAGACGGTCTCGCCTTCGTCGAGCCAGCGGTCCGGCGCGAAATTGCGCACCCCGGTCATGCCGAAGCGCGCGCCGCTCTCGACGACGTTGTCGAGCAGGAACTTGTCCGCGACATGCGGGCCCTCGATCGGCACTTTCAGCGCATCGCGCAACTCCGCCGCGCCGCCGACATGGTCGATATGGCCGTGGGTCAGCCAGATCTTCTCCACGGTGACGCCGGTCTGCTTGATCGCATCGAGAATCTTCGGCACGTCGCCGCCGGGATCGATCACCACGGCCTTCTTGGCCGGCTCGTCCCAGATGATGGTGCAGTTCTGCTCGAACAGCGTCACGGGAACGATGATCGCGCCCGCCTTGGATCGGGTGTCGTTTTGCTCGGTCATGGCAGCACAATGCCGATTTTTGCCATGCCGCCAAGCAAAAGATTCGTGCGGGCGCCCGGGGAACAGTCGCACCAACCGTCACACCGCCGTCCCAATTGCCTTGCCAGTTTGAACCCGGGCGTTCCTGCCGCGTTCTCTCGCGCAGGGCAGAACATCGGGTGGTATCTCCGGCATGGCTCACGGCGGCGAAAACTGGTGGCGCGACGGCATCTTCTATCAGATCTATCCGCGCTCGTTTCAGGACAGCAATGGCGACGGCGTCGGCGATCTCGCCGGCATCTTGCGGCGGCTGCCTTACGTCAAATCGCTCGGCGTCGACGCGATCTGGCTGTCGCCGATCTTCCCCTCGCCGATGGCCGATTTCGGCTACGACATCTCCGACTATACCGGCATCGAGCCGCTGTTCGGCACGATGGCGGATTTCGACGCGCTGCTTGCGGCCGCGCACGACAACGGCCTGAAGCTGATCCTCGATCTCGTGCCGAACCACACCTCGGACCAGCACCCCTGGTTCGTCGAGAGCCGTTCTTCGCGCGACAATCCCAAACGTGACTGGTACATCTGGCGCGATCCCGCGCCCGGTGGCGGCGTGCCGAACAACTGGCTGTCCGAGTTCGGCGGCAGCGCGTGGCAGTTCGACGAGGCGACGGGGCAATACTACTACCACGCCTTCCTTGCGCAGCAGCCCGACCTCAACTGGCGCAATCCGGATGTTCGCGCCGCGATCTACGACGTGATGCGGTTCTGGCTTGACAAGGGCGTCGACGGTTTTCGCGTCGACGTGATCTGGCACCTGATCAAGGACGCCGAGTTCCGCGACAATCCGCCGAACCCGCATTACGTCGAGGGCCGGCCGCCGAACGAAAAAATCCTGACGCAATATTCCACCGACCAGCCCGAGGTGCATGAGGTGATCGCGCAGATGCGGCGCGTCACCGATGCCTATGCGGCGCGCGTGCTGATCGGCGAGATCTATCTGCCGTTGCACCGCCTGATGGCCTACTACGGCAACGATCTCACCGGCGCGCAGATGCCGTTCAACTTCGCGCTGCTCTCGACGTTCTGGAGCGCGCGCTCGATCGAGAAGATCGTCGAGGATTACGAGAAGGCGCTGCCAAAGGGCGCTTGGCCGAACTGGGTGCTCGGCAATCACGACCGTCCGCGCGTCGCCAGCCGCGTCGGGCCCGAGCAGGCCCGCGTCGCCGCGATGCTGCTCTTGACCCTGCGCGGCACGCCGACGCTCTACTACGGCGACGAGATCGGCATGCATCAGCTCGCGATCGCGCCGGAGGACGTGCGCGACCCCTTCGAGAAGAACGTGCCCGGCCTCGGCGTCGGCCGCGACGGCTGCCGCACGCCGATGCAGTGGGACTCGTCCGGCTACGCCGGCTTCTCGGAGTCGAGGCCCTGGCTGCCGCTGCCGGAGGATCACATCCGCGAGAACGTCGTCAATCTCGAGGCCGATCCGCGCTCGATCCTCAGCCTGTACAGGCGCCTGATCGCGTTGCGGAGGACCTCGCCGCCGCTGGTCTCCGGCGACTATCACCCGATCGCTGCGCAAGGCGATCTGCTGATCTATCGCCGCGAAGCCGAGGGTCGGGCGGTCATCGTGGCGCTCAATCTCGGAGCTGAGCCGATCGCGGTGACCACCAGTGCGATCCGCTTCGGCAGCGAGATACTCATCTCGACCTTCCTTGACCGCGAAGGTGAGAAGCTCGAAGGCGTGCTCGATTTGCGCGGCAATGAAGGCGTGATCGTGCAGCCGCTATCGTAGCTGTCGTCGCCGCGAACGCGGGGACCCATACCGCGTGATCTGTCGATTGTAATCGGTAGAAGTACCAAACGACGAGTCTTCGCCACGCTCCTCCCTGTGATTATGGTCCCGGATCTACGCTTCGCTTGTCCGGGACGACAGCGGAGGGTGTTGGTACAGCGGAGTTGTCTGATGAGCGGCTTGTGGAGATGCACCTGCCCCGGCTACTTCTTCCCCCGCACCGTATGCTCGTCGATATCGCTCCGCTTCAACAGATAATCCAGCCCGCCGACGCGGTACCAGCGATACCCGTAGGGCTCCAGCACGACGCGGTGCTGGCCGCGCTTGTCGGCATGGCTGTGGTCTTCGGCGAGCAGATTGATCAGGGGCGCGCCGGCATCGTCCGGCAGCCCGGCGGAGAACGCGATCTCGCGCGGCTTCTCGTCGAGATTGTGCACGAACAGCACCGAATTGTTGCGCCAGTCGTAGCGGATGATGAAGACGGCGGGATCGCGCGTCGAAATCACCGTGAAATCGCCCCAGCCGACCTCCGGCACTTCTTTCCGCATGCGCACGATGCGCTCGGTCCAGTTCAGCATCGAGTTCGGGTCACGCCGCTGCTGGGCAACATTGACGTGCGGATACCCATACGGTCCCTCGTCGATGACCGGGATCGCCGGCTTGTCGCTCCTGGTGAACCCGCCATGCGGCTCGTTCGACCATTGCATCGGCGTGCGCGCGCAATTGCGCTCGGGGAGTGAGAGATCATCCCCCATCGCGATCTCGTCGCCATAGCGGATGACAGGCGTTCCCGGCAGCGTGCACATCAGGCTGTAGGCAAGCTCGAGTCGCCTGCGGTCGCCGCCCAGCATCGGTGCGAGGCGGCGCCTTATGCCGCGGTCATAGAGCTGCATGTCCTTGTCGGGACCGAAGCATTTGAACACGACCTCGCGCTGCGCCTTGGTGAGCCGGCCGAGGTCCAGCTCGTCGTGATTGCGCAGGAACAGGCCCCATTGCGCCGAGGCCGGCCGCGGCTTTGTTGCTTTCAGCGCTTTCGCCAGCGGACGCGAATCGGCCGAGGCCAGTGCATAGAACAGATGCTGGTTGACGTGGAAGTTGAACATCATGTGCATGCGGTCGGCATCGCGGCCGAAATATTCGAGATCGGTTTCCGGCAGCACGTTGGCTTCGGCGAGGATGATGGCGTCGCCCTGGCGCCATTGCAGGAATTCGCGGAAGGCGCGCAGCATGTCGTATTGCTCGACCGGCGTCTTCACCTTGGCGCCCTTGGTGGCGATCACGAAGGGCACCGCGTCCATGCGGAAGCCGGAGACGCCGAGCTGGATCCAGAAGCCCATGATCTTCAAGATCTCGGCCTGCACATGCGGGTTCGAGGTGTTGAGATCAGGCTGGAAATCGTAGAAGCGATGGAAGTAGTACGCGCCGGATTCCTTGTCGCGCGTCCAGGTCGATTTCTGCACGCCGGGAAACACCATGCCCTTGTTGGCATTGGCTGGCTTCTTGTCGGACCAGACATACCAGTCGCGATAGGGCGAGTTCTTGTCGCGCCGCGCCTCCTTGAACCAGTGATGCTGGTCCGAGGTGTGGTTGACGACGAGGTCGATGATGACGCGCATGCCGCGCTGCTGGCAGCCATGGGTGAACTCGACGAAATCGCCGAGCGTGCCGTAGCGGGAATCGACGCTGTAATAGTCTGCGATGTCGTAGCCGTCGTCGTGGCCGGGCGAGGTCTGGAACGGCATCAGCCAGATCGTGGTGATGCCGAGCCCGTGCAGGTAGTCGAGCCGGCGGAGCAGACCCTTGAAATCGCCGATGCCGTCGCCGTCGGCATCCATATAGGTGCCGACCGAGAGACAGTAAAACACGCCGTTCTTGTACCAGAGATCGTCGATCATGCGCGCGCAGCCTCGGTGGTCCCGCCGAGGGTAGCGGCGGCTGCGTGATAAGTGATTTGGGGAGGTGTGGTTCCCGCCTGTTTCCGCACGCTCGCTGTCGTCCTGGACAAGCGAAGCGCAGATCTACCGTGTTGGCTGTCAAGGTGGTCGATCGGCCGTTAGTGTGCGGCATCGTGCTCGGCCGTCAAGGCGGCTTCGCCCCGCCTTGCGGCGGTGGCCTGCGGCCAGCCTTGACGGCCTGTGCGCGCTGCCGCAAGGGCTGCCGTGATCGACGCCTCAATGCACCGCGGCTGCGGTTGAAGCCCGGGCCATTGCGTCCCGCATTTGAGCATTTAGCCGTACCAGCATTTTGCGCATCACGGCGACCATGATCACCTTGCCGGGCTTGCCTCGTGCCCGTAGCCGACCACAGAACTCCTTAATCTGTGGGTCGAACCGCATGGCCGTACGCGCCGGATTGAACAGGATCACCTTGATGGACGTACGCCCGGGCGCCAGTCCCCGGCGCTTGCGAAGGCTTCCGCTCTCATGAACGCGCGGGGCCAGTCCGCCAAGCGCAGTAATCGCCTTGCTGCCGAGCCTGCCGAGTTCGGGCAACTCCGCCAAGAGCCCGCGCGCGGTCTGTTCGGCAACACCAATCTGGCCACATAGAACCTCCTCTCTGAAGGCCAAGTCCACATGCTCAGTCTCGTGTCGGACGAGCTCGGTCGCTATCGCTGCGAGCGCCATGTCAAGATCGGCAATCATACGCTCGATCGAACTGCGGACCGCTTCCAGTGCCGCAGTGGCCAGGCGGCAACTCTCCGCGTGCCGCATGGCCTTGAGCTGCCGCTGCCGCGCCATCAGACAAGCCAGCGTCACGTCTTCCCTGTGCCCAGGCCGCAACTTGCCGGCCTCGAGCCGGTCGCGGCCATAGTCACGCAGCAGCCGCGCGTCGATCCGATCGGTTTTTGCCTTGATCCCTTGTGCCTGGCGGAAGGCTTTCACGCCTTGCGAGTGAACGACGGCCCACGTGATGGCCCTGTCCGCCAGTGCTGCTTCCAGGTTTCGCTCCCAGCCGCCAGTGCGCTCGAACACCACGATATCCCGGGCCGGGTCAAAATGCTCGATCAGCGCGGCAACGCCGGCCGCGTCGTTGTCGTACCGCTGCACACGGTGACGGCCTTCGATCGCTGCATCGAGATACGATTTGCCGATGTCGACACCAATAACCTGCTTGCCGTTCATACCGACCTCCATCATCCTTGAGGGGTCCGGAACGAGCACTGGATTGCAAACGGGCGAATAGCCCTCTCTACCGTTCGTGCCCGGACCCAGAAGCGTCGGCGGGCCTCAAGATCTGCACGATCGTTACGATCTTCCGGGACCGCGAGGTCCCGCCGGCGGCTGACCTTCCAACAGGAAGGCGCCAACAACATGCAATCCGAGATCCATAACCACAGGGAGATGTTTTCCGAAGGCTCGGAGTGACCGGCTTGCCCTGCACTCCGCCCTGTGGTTATGGGTCCCCGCGTTCGCGGGGACGACAGCGAGTGTGAGGCCGCGGCTCGCCTCCATCAAGCAGTGTCCGCCCCAAATGGAATCGGCTATCCTCCCCCGATGGACTACACCGCCCGCAACATCGCCCTCGTTCCGCCGCCCGATCGTCGTCAATCCGAAACCGCGCTCGCCATCGCGCGCGGCACGGCGCGGCTGCTGCGTTCGCTCGGCTTCTCCTGCATCAGCGAACTGCCGCTGCCGTCAGGACGGCGCGCCGATCTCGTGGCGCTGAACGAGCGCGGCGAGATCTGGATCGTCGAGATCAAGTCGTCGGTCGAGGATCTGCGCGCCGACCAGAAATGGCATGAATACCGCGCCCATTGCGACCGGCTGTTCTTCGCCTTCACGCAGGATCTGCCGTGCGAGATCTTTCCTGAAGATACCGGCCTGATCGTCGCCGACGCCTATGGCGCGCACATGCAGTGCGAAGCGCCCGAGCACAAGCTTGCCGCCGCCACGCGCAAGCAGATGACCGTGCGGTTTGCGATGGCGGCGGCCTTGCGGATCAACCGCCTGGTCGATCCGCAGGGCCACGCGGATTTTTGGGAGTAGCGGCGCCGTGCCTCTGCGCTCCATCCGGACCACGAATTCGATCTCGTGTCCCGGACGCGCTGCAGCGTGAAACGCTGCTGCGCAGAGCCGGGACCCAGAAAGACGACAATGTTGTTGAGGCGTGGGCCCCGGCTCTGCAGCGCACCGCTGAAGAAGCGCTGCGCTGCGTCCGGGGCACGAGAGCGTTGAAACCTACCTTGGCGCGCGCTTCGCCAGAATTCGCTGCAACGTACGCCGGTGCATGTTGAGCCGCCGCGCCGTTTCCGAGACGTTGCGGTTGCACATCTCGTAGATGCGCTGAATGTGCTCCCAGCGCACGCGGTCGGCGGACATCGGGTTGGTCGGCAGCTCGGACTTTTCCGCGCTGGTTGAGAGCAGCGCGGCGACGACGTCGTCGGCGTCGGCGGGCTTGGAGAGATAATCGATCGCGCCCATCTTCACCGCGGTCACCGCGGTGGCGATGTTGCCATAGCCGGTCAGCACGATGGCGCGCGCATCGGGACGCTTCTTCTTCAGCGCCGAGACCACGTCGAGGCCGTTGCCGTCGCCGAGCCGCAGGTCGACAACGGCGAATGCCGGCGCCGCCTTGCCGATCTGCGCCAGACCGTCCGAGACGGTGTCGCACGACGTCACCGCAAAGCCGCGTGTCTCCATCGCGCGCGACAACCGCTCCAGGAACGGCTTGTCGTCTTCCACGATCAGCAGCGAGCGGTCGGTCTGGTCGTTCAGTTCGGCGATGGCGTTCAAGGTGTTGTCCTCTCTCCAGCGCGTTGACATATGGCGTCGCAATCGGGCGGTGCCAAGGCCGCAAATAGTCGATCGGGCCTCTCGTGCGACGCAAGGTCGCGGTCTATCCTATTGTTTCTTCGAGTGCCTCGATAGCCTCAAAGCGCTCTCTCTGCCACGTGACCTGGACCACCGCGCCGTGTTCCGGAAAGGTCCGGTTGGTAAACGCGACCTTGGCGCCGGTGCGCTCCAGCAAGGTGCGCGCGATGAACACGCCAAGTCCCAAACCGCTGCGTTCCCCGCCGCCGGCATCCTGGGTGTGCCGCCGCGACAGATAGGGCTCGCCGATTCTGTTAAGGATATCGGGCGGAATGCCGGGCCCGTCATCGGAGATCACGAGCTCGATCGTCTCCTTATTCCACCACGCATTCACCTCGACCGTGGAGCGGGCGAAATCGACCGCGTTCTCGACGATGTTACCGACGCCGTAGAGGATCGCCGGATTGCGCGAGCCGACCGGCTCGGTGGCGGCCGTCACCGCGATCCGCACCTTGATCTCGACGCCGAAATCGCGGTGCGGGGCTACGACTTCCTCGATCAGCTCCGACAGCTTCATGCGGTCGAACGGCGCGCCGGTGGAGGAGAGCTGGGTGATCTTGCTCAATATGTCGCGGCAACGCTGGGTCTGCTCGCGCAGGGTCTTCAGATCGGCGGCAAAGGCGGGATCTTTCACGGTTTTTTCCAGCTCGCGCGAGATCAGGAAGATGGTCGCAAGCGGCGTGCCAAGCTCGTGCGCGGCGGCGGCAGCAAGACCGTCGAGCTGGGTCAGATGCTGCTCGCGCGTCAGCACCAGCTCGGTCGCGGCCAAAGCGTCGGCAAGCTTGCGCGCCTCTTCAGTGACCTGGAACGAGTAGAGGCTGGTAACGCCGATCGCGAGCACGATCGAGAGCCAGACGCCGACCAGATAGATCGGCGGCAGCACCAGCGGATCGTCGGAATCCCAAGGCAGCGGCAGATGGAAGAAGAACAGGATCGACGCGCAGGCGACGGCCAGAAGGCCGAGGCAGAAGGTGAAACGGGCCGGTAGCGCGGTCGCCGAGATCAGCACCGGCGCGAGGAACAGGAACGAGAACGGGTTTTGCAGTCCACCGGTGAAGAACAGCAGGCCGGCCAGCTCCACGATATTCAGCGCGAGCAGCCCGGCCGCCTGCATCGGCTCCAGCCGCTGCATCGGATTAGCCGCGGTCTGAAGTCCCAGATTGAGCGCCGCCGACAGGGCGATGATGCTGACGCAAGGGACGATCTCGACGTTGAACTCCAGTCCCTGTGCCACGATGAAGATCGCGGCGAGCTGGCCGAGCACGGCGAGCCAGCGCAGCCGCAGGATCGTGTCCAGCCGGATATGCCGCTGCGCGGGGCGGAAGTCGGAAGCGGCGATTTCGGTCATATCGGCCAATCGGGCGGTGCCTTCCAAGGTCACAAACGCAAAGCTACAAACGCTCGCTCGCGGAACCACCGGCTTACAAGCCTTGCGCTATCCGCTGCAATAGCAGAAGAACGGCCAGCATGACCGAGAATGGCAAGGCTTCAAGTCCGCCGACTGTCGCGGAGCGCAGCGCCTCCCCGGCGATTGCGGTCGATCATCTGGTCAAGGTCTACAAGCAGACCTGCGCCGTCGACGGTATCTCGTTCTCGCTGCCGCGCGGCAGCATCACCGGGCTGCTCGGCGGTAATGGCGCCGGCAAGACCACGACCATCGCCATGATCATGGGCCTGGTGCTGCCGACCTCCGGCCGCGTCCAGGTGCTCGGCCACCGCATGCCCGAGGAGAGCGCTGCGGTGCTGGGGCGGATGAATTTCGAGAGCCCTTATGTCGACATGCCGATGCGGCTCACGGTGCGGCAGAACCTGACGGTTTTCGGCAAGCTTTACGCGGTGAAGCATCTCACCGATCGCATTGCCAAGCTCGCCGATGATCTCGACCTCACCGATTTCATCGACCGCGCCAACGGCAAACTCTCCGCCGGGCAGAAGACCCGCGTCGCGCTGGCGAAGGCGCTGATCAACCAGCCCGAATTGCTGCTGTTGGACGAGCCGACCGCCTCGCTCGACCCTGATACCGCCGATTGGGTGCGGGCGCATCTCGAGAGCTATCGCAAGGCAAACAACGCCACCATTCTCCTGGCCTCGCACAACATGCTCGAGGTCGAGCGGCTCTGCGACCGCGTCATCATCATGAAGCGCGGCCGCATCGAGGACGACGACGCGCCGGAGGCCATCATGGCCCGCTACAATCGGACCACGCTTGAGGAGGTGTTTCTGGACGTCGCGCGCGGCCGGGTCAACGGCGCGAAGGAGGCGGCGCGATGACCGACATCTCCCTCCACCGCGGCATCTCCGCCCGCCGCATCGGCGCAATGATCCTGCGCTACTGGTACCTGCTGCTATCGTCCTGGCCGCGGCTGCTCGAGCTCTTGTACTGGCCGGCGCTCCAGGTCATCACCTGGGGCTTTCTCCAGCTCTATATCGCACAGAACGCCAATTTCTTCGCCCGTGCCGGCGGCACGTTGATCGGCGCCGTCATCCTCTGGGACATCCTGTTCCGCGGCCAACTCGGCTTCTCCATCTCCTTCCTGGAGGAGATGTGGGCACGCAACCTCGGCAACCTCATGATGAGCCCGCTCAAGCCGATCGAGTTTCTGCTGTCGCTGATGGTCATGAGCCTGATCCGGCTCGCGATCGGAATCATCCCGATGACGCTGCTGGCGCTGGTCCTGTTTCACTTCAACGTCTATGCCCTCGGCCTGCCGCTGATCGCCTTTTTCTGCAATCTGATCTTCACCAGCTGGTCGGTCGGGATCTTCGTCTCCGGCCTGGTGCTGCGGAACGGCTTAGGCGCCGAGAGCATCGTCTGGACCTTGATGTTCGCGATCATGCCGCTCGCCTGCATCTACTATCCGGTCAGCGTGCTGCCGGCCTGGCTGCAATACGTCGCCTGGGCGCTGCCGCCGACCTACGTATTCGAGGGCATGCGCGCGCTGTTGATCGAGAACACCTTCCGGACCGACCTGATGCTGGACGCGTTGGCCATCAACGTCGTGCTTCTGATCGCTTCTTTCGGAGCATTCCTTGCCCTTTTACGCAGCGCCAGGACGCACGGCTCGCTGCTGTCAGGGGGCGAATAGCCTCACTTTCTCGTGGATTCAGGCTGGTTTAAGCGTTCTCGCTACGTAGATGTACGGAACCATGCATTGACGCACTATGACGCATTCGGCAGTATGCTGCGATGCGAAGAGGGATAGAAAATGCCAATTGGTGAGTTCGGCGGCGCGCCGCCCCTGGCTGCAGAAGGCAGTCCGGTCCTGACGACGCCGATGTACTGGATGTACGAGATGGCACAGGCCTCTCTCAATCCGGCGCGTGCGGTCACCGATGCGACCAAGCTGCTGTTTCAGAATCCCCTCAATCCCTGGGCACGCACCGAGATCGGCAAGTCGGTCGCCGCGGCCTGCGAATTGTTCGAGCGCACCACGCGCCGCTATGGCAAGCCGGAATGGGGTCTCGACGACACCGAGGTCAACGGCCTCCGCGTCCCCGTCGAGGTTCGCTCGGTCTGGGAAAAGCCGTTCTGCAAGCTGCTCTATTTCGATCGCAAGTTCGCCCGTCCCTTGCGCAGCCCGCAGCCGCGCGTGCTGATCGTCGCGCCGATGTCCGGCCATTATGCGACGCTGCTGCGCGGCACGGTCGAGGCCTTCCTGCCGGCGCATGAGGTCTACATCACCGACTGGGCTGATGCCCGCATGGTGCCCTTGAGCGAGGGGCGCTTCGATCTCGACGACTACATCGACTACGTCATCGAGATGCTGCACGTCCTCGGCGGCAACACCCATGTCATGGCGGTATGCCAGCCCTCGGTGCCGGTCGTCGCGGCCGTCTCGATCATGGAAGCGCGGCGTGATCCCTTCGTGCCGACCTCGATGACGTTGATGGGCGGCCCGATCGACACCCGCCGCAACCCGACCGCGGTGAACAACCTCGCGCAGGAACGCGGCATCGACTGGTTCCGCAACCATGTCATCACCAAGGTGCCGTTTCCGCATCCGGGCATGATGCGCGACGTCTATCCGGGTTTCTTGCAGCTCAACGGCTTCATCAGCATGAACCTCGACCGCCACGTCGACGCCCACAAGCGCCTGTTCGCCAACCTGGTGAAGGGCGACGGCGATCTCGTCGACAAGCACCGCGACTTCTACGACGAATATCTCGCGGTGATGGACCTCTCGGCCGAATATTATCTCCAGACCGTCGACACCGTGTTCGTGAAGCACTCGCTGCCGAAGGGCGAGATGACGCATCGCGGAACCCGCGTCGATCCGTCGAAGGTGACGCGCGTCGCGTTGATGACGGTCGAAGGCGAGAATGACGACATCTCCGGGCTCGGTCAGACCGAAGCGACGCACACGCTGTGCAGCGCGATCCCCGATCATCGCCGCGTTCATTACGTGCAGAAGGGCGTCGGACATTACGGCGTGTTCAACGGCTCACGCTTCAAGTCGGAAATCGTGCCGCGAATCCATGACTTCATGGTCTCGGCAGCGAATCCGAGCTCGTTGCAAGCGATTGCAGCCGAATAATCGCCGATTTCGGCTTTCCCGTCGAAATTTCAGGTCTGCCGGAGGCTCCGGAAGGCCTTGGTGGGCGCCAGATTCGAGGTATTTAGGTAGCGTTGTAGGAGTGAGTCTGTCCTCACCCCTTGGGGGTGTCGCATGCGTCCAGCGGGGGCGAAAAAACCCGGTTCCAACCCCAGTCTGTAGGGTCTCCCGGACGCCTGACCGCTGTATATTGGGCAAATGATTTGTTTTTGCGCCGAGCGCTTTCCCTGGCGGCGGTTATGGCAGAATCCGGGCGCCCTCCTGCCCCCCGGACTGACAGACATGGCCACACGCGCGCTCCTCTATCGTCGGCCCCACGAACCAAAGACCCTTGTCATCACCCATGGATCGCAATTTTTTGCGATAAGGCTGCGCAGACATCGCCGAGCGCGCCGTTACACGCTCAGAATCCATCCCAGCGACCGCGAAGCCATTCTCACCATGCCGCCGCGCGGCACGCTCGCCGAAGCAAAAGACTTCGCGCAGCGTCACGGCGCGTGGATCGCGGCGCGTCTCGGCCGTCTACCGAAAGCTGCGCCGTTCCAGCCTGGCACAGTGATACCGCTTCGTGGCACGCCGCATCGCATCGTTCATCGCGCGGGTGCGCGGGGCACGGTGTGGACCGAGACGCGCGAGTCCGGTGAGCGCATCCTCTGCGTCGCCGGCGGCCTCGAGCATGTCGATCGCCGGGTCAGCGACTTCCTCAAGCGCGAAGCGCGTCGCGATCTGCAGCGTTCGGCGGAGACCCATGCCGCCGAGCTCGGCGTCAGGGTGAAGCGGCTCTCGATCCGCGATCAGTCCAGCCGCTGGGGCTCCTGCACCTCGGCGGGCTCGCTGTCGTTCTCCTGGCGCCTGATCCTCGCCCCGCCCTTCGTGCTCGACTATCTCGCCGCCCACGAGGTCGCCCATCTCGTCGAGATGAACCACTCGGCCCGGTTCTGGCGCGTCTGCGGCAAGATCTGCCCGTCGATGGAGCGCGCCAAGAAGTGGCTCGACACCTACGGCAATGATCTGCACCGCTATGGGGTCGAGGATTAAGCCTTTAGCTGCTAACGCCGTGACGTGTCATCGCCCGCCTTGTGCGCACTTGCGCACTGGAGCGGGCGATCCAGTATTCCAGAGGCCGTAGTGATCTAATCGATAGGCCGCGGCGTACTGGATTCCCCGCCTTCGCCGGGAATGACAGCGGAGCATGGGACGACGTCAGCGCGGCTCGCTCGATTTTCGCCACACTTCGTGCCGATTGCGCGTCGCGTCGAATTTACCTCACCCCATCAAACGCTTCGCGGCTTCCACCGCGCCTCGCGCGGAAAGCCGTCGGCTACTGTGCATGGGGTTGTTTTCGCAGTTTTGTCTTGAGGCCCTCAAGCAAGGCCTATCTGTTTCCGCCAAACAGCCGGTCCATCAGCCAGCCATCGAGCCCGGCCGCTGCCTCGGGGCGCACATTGGCACGCGTCGGCGGCGGACGATAACCGCCAGCGCTCGCCGGCGCCGGTCCGGGCGCTGCCGGTGTCGGTGGCGACACTTGTGAAGCCGCCTGTGCGAGGTTCGACAGGCCCCAATTGCCTTGCGCGTTCGGCAAGGCCGCCACCGGCACGCCCTCGTGCGCCGTCTTCATGAAGCGCGACCAGACTTCGACCGGCAGGCCGCCGCCGGTCGCCTTCTTGGTCGGCGAGTTGTCGTCATTGCCGAGCCAGACGCCGGTGACGAGATTGGCGGTGTAGCCGATGAACCAGGCGTCGCGGTAATCCTGGCTGGTGCCGGTCTTGCCGGCGGCCGGCCAGCCGGGGATCTCCGCTTTCCTGGCGGTGCCCGATATCAGCGTCTCCCGCATCATCGCGTTCATCATGCCGACATAGCGGGGGTCGATGACCTGGTTGCGCTCCTCGGGCTGGCGCATGTAGAGCAGCTTGCCACTAAGCGTCCTGATCCGCGTCACGACGTGCGGCGCCACCGCGAAGCCGCCATTGGCGAACGGCGCATAGGCGCCGACCAGCTCGACCACCGACACTTCCGAGGTGCCGAGCGCGATCGAGGCGTTGGGCTCGAGCTTGGAGGAAATGCCGAGGCGGTGCGCGGTGCGCACCACGTTCTTCGGCCCGACCTCGAGGCCGAGCCGGATCGCAACGGTGTTGAGCGACATCGCCAGCGCTTGCGTCAGCGTCACCGCGCCAAAATATTCATGGGTGTAGTTCTCGGGCCTCCAACCCCTGACCTCGATCGGCGCATCCTGGCGGACGGTGTCGGGCGTCAGCCCCTGCTCGAGCGCGGTGAGGTACACGAACGGCTTGAACGAGGAGCCAGGCTGGCGCTTGGCGGTCACCGCGCGGTTGTACTGGCTGTCGGAATAGTTTCGTCCGCCGACCATGGCACGCACCGCGCCGTCGGGCGTCATCGCCACCAGCGCGCCCTGGCTGACATTGAACTTCACGCTCTTGGCCGCGAGCTCGTCGATGATGGCGGCTTCCGCGACGCTCTGCAGCTTCGGATCGATCGTGGTCTCGACCGTGATGCTCTCGTCGATCTGGCCGACCAGATCGTCCAGCACCTCGCCGATCCAGTCGGCGACGTAATTGATCGTGCCGGCGCCGGCCGGCTTCACGTTGTAGGAGGGATGTCCGATCGAGGCCTGCGCCTGCGCGTCGGTGATGAATTTTGCATCCGCCATCGCCGCCAGCACGATTTGCGCGCGCGCTTCGGCGCCTTCGGGGTTGCGGTTCGGCGCAAGGCGCGAGGGCGATTTGACGAGGCCGGCCAGCATCGCCGCTTCCGCGACGGTGACGTTCTTGGCCGACTTGCCGAAATATTTCTGCGCGGCGGCTTCGACCCCATAGGCGCCGGAGCCGAAATAGACGCGGTTGAGATAGAGCTCCAGGATCTCGTTCTTGGAATGCTTGCGCTCCAGCCAGATCGCCAGCTCCGCCTCCTGCAGCTTGCGCGCCATGGTGCGCTCCTGGGTCAGGAACAGGTTTTTGGCGAGCTGCTGCGTCAGCGTCGAGCCGCCCTGCGAGACGCCGCGATGGAGCAGATTGGTGACGAGCGCGCGCAGGATGCCGACGGGATCGATGCCGAAATGCGAATAGAAGCGGCGGTCCTCGATGGCGATGAACGCCTTGGGCAAATACGGCGGCAGGTCTTTCAGCGCGACATTGGCGCCGGCCATCTCGCCCCGCTGTGCCAGCATGCTGCCGTCGAGGCCGACGATCTGGATCGTCGGGGGTCGCTTGGGGATCTCCAGCGACTGGATCGGCGGCAGATGGGCGCCGACATAGATCACGACGCCGATCACGGCGATCACGCCCCACAGGCTCAGCACCGCGCCCCAATAGACCAGGCGACCGAGGCCGAAGCCGCCGCGCGCCTTCGACCGACGCTTGGCGCCGCTACGGCCGGCCGGCGCCTTCCGCTCGCGCGGCGGCTCCTCGTCGGACTCGCCGGCTTTGCGCTTGGCGGATGATTTGGCGGATCTTTTCGGCGTGTCCTCGCCGCCGGGGATGCGGTCCGCGGCCGTCAGGCGCAGATCGGCGAGCGCTGCAGGCAAGCCGAACAACGGCTCCTTCCGCCCAGCCTTTTTCTTTCCCCACGCCATACGAAAAACGCCCGGTCAGCCCGCCCCGCCGAGACGCTAGCGGTCGCGGTTTAAGGCCCGGTTACCCCCGGCGTTAACGCGCGATTAGGAGATGCGGCATTCGCCGGCCGCAGTTCCGCTTTCCAGGCTGCAGGGCTAGCATCGCCGGCATCAGGAAGAAGGAGTTCGCATGGGCCACATCGATCCGACCAAGGAGATTTTCGCGCAATTCCGGGACGATGACCGCCCCGGTCCGATCCACATGCTCAATCTGGTGCGGTTGCGGAAAGAGGCGGCCTATCCCGACGGCCGCAAGGCCAGCGGCGCGGAAGCCTATGCCGCCTATGGTCGCGAGAGCGGCCCGGTGTTCGAACGCCTCGGCGGCCGCATCGTCTGGCAGGGCAAATTCGAGCTGATGCTGATCGGCCCGCAGGAGGAACGCTGGGATCATTGCTTCATCGCCGAATACCCAAGCGTTTCAGCCTTCGTCGAGATGATTCGCGATCCCGTCTACCGTGAGGCGGTGAAGCACCGCCAAGCGGCGGTGGAGGATTCGCGGTTGATCCGCCACGCCGTGCTGCCCGTGGGGAAGAATTTTGGGGAGATACCGAGTTGATTCCGGTCGAGCGAATCTTTCTCCACCGTCATGGCCTGGCCTGACCCGGCCATCCACGCATTTTCGCCCCTAAGAACGTGGATGCCCGGGACAAGCCCGGGCATGACGTCGTTGAGACAGGTCAGAGAACTAACCCGCCGGGCCGGCGTCCTCCAGGATCGGGCCGAACAGCTCCCAGCGCTCGCCGTTGAACTTCATCATCTGAAGCTGCTTGTTGACGCGATAGTCGGTGGCTGAGGTATTGGCCTTGATGCCGGGCAAGGCGGTATCGCCGGTGACATCCTTGAGCGAGGCGGCCTGCTTCATGACGTTCTCGCGCGTCAGGTTGTCGCCGCACTGCTGCAGCACGTGGGCGAGCAGCTGGGCAGTGCCATAGCCATAGACGTTGAAGTTCGAGTCCTTGTCGCCGTCTGGATAGTACTTCGCCATGAAGTCGAAATATTTCTTCATGCCGGGATCGTCCTTCCAGGCCGGATCGAGCGGGTCCTTGCCGTAGTTGACGCTGATGACGCCTTTGGCGGCGTCGAGGCCGGCGGGCTTCATCACCGCGCCGACCGAGGTGGCGTTGATGTCGACGATCTGCACCGGATGCCAGCCCATCTCCGCGATCTTCTTGATCGCCTGCGCCGCCTGCTTCGGCGTGGTGGCACTGAAGAACAGGTCGGCGCCGGCGTCCTTGATCTTGAGAATCTGCGAATCGATGGTCGGATCGGACACCTCATACGAGACCTCCGCCACGATCATCTTGGCGGCCTTGTCGCCGAGGCCGGCCTTGATGCCGTTCAGATAGTCCTTGCCGAGGTCGTCGTTCTGATAGAGCACGCCGATCTTGGCGTTCGGATGCTCTTTCAGGATGTACTGGCCGTAGATGCGGCCTTCGACGAAGTAGTTCGGGTTGTAGCCCATGGTCCACGGGAAGTTCTTGGGGTCGGTGAACTTCGAGGCGCCGGTCGCCGCGAACAGCTGCGGCACCTTCTTGGAGTTGAGGTACTTCTGCACGGCCGCGTTGGACGGCGTGCCGATGATCTGGAAGGTCAAGAGCACCTCGTCGCTCTCGACCAGCTTGCGCACCTGCTCGACGGCTTTCGGCGGCGAATAGGCGTCGTCATACTGGATCAAATTGATCTTGCGGCCGTTGATACCGCCCTGGTCGTTGATCATCTTGAAATAGGCAGCCTGGGCCTTGCCGATCGTCGCATAGGCCGATGCCGGTCCCGAGAACGGTACGGTCTGGCCGACCTTGATCTCGGTGTCGCTGGCGCCCGGATCATATTTCTTCTGGGCATTGGCCGCAGAGATCGACAGCGCCAGGGTCAGCGCCG
This sequence comes from Bradyrhizobium diazoefficiens, assembly GCF_016616235.1. Lineage (NCBI taxonomy): Bacteria > Pseudomonadati > Pseudomonadota > Alphaproteobacteria > Hyphomicrobiales > Nitrobacteraceae > Bradyrhizobium > Bradyrhizobium diazoefficiens. The sequence goes on along the minus strand of NZ_CP067100.1, from coordinate 7,596,182 downwards.
TTGCCGTTGCCAGTTGCAGAACTCCATTCCTCATTCGCAATTTCCTCGGTTTGTTATTGCAGACGGTCTGCCGGCGCGCTGCGCGTCCGATGCCATCGCTGGGGGTGAGTGTGGCGGAACGATTGCTGCGACGCAAGGCGGGCGTTCGTAGGGTGGGTTAGCGAACCGTAACCCACCACTTCTGCGGACGCGGGGGAAAGAGAAGAGGTGGGTTACGCCGAGCAGATGCGCTTTGCGCATCTGCAGAGCAAACCCACCCTACGCAGCCCCTAACCCGACGGTCCGGTATCCTCGATGATCGGTCCGAACAGCTCCCAGCGTTCGCCGTTGAACTTCATCATCTGCATCTGCTTGTTGACGCGGAAGTCGTTCGGCCCGGTGGTGATGGACATGCCGGGCAGCGCAAGGCTCGGTGTATAGCCCTTGATGTTGGCCACCTGCTTCATGACGTTCTCGCGCGTGAGGTCGTCACCGCACTGCTTCAGCACCTGCGTCAACAACTCGGCCACCGAGTAGGCATAGGTGTTGACGGTGTTGAGCTTGTCGCCTTCGGGGAAATATTTGTCCATGAATGCAAAGAAGGCCTTCACGCCCGGATCGTCCTTCCACTGGGGATCGCCGGGGTCCTTGCCGTAATTGGTCGAGATGATCCCCTTGGAGATGTCGAGGCCCGCAGGTTTGAGTGTCGCCGACACCGGGCTCGCATTGATGTCGAGGATGTGCACCGGCGTCCAGCCGAGATCGGCGAGCTTCTTGATCGCCTGTGCCGCGAATTTCGGCGTCGAGGCATCGTAGAACAGGTCGACGCCCATCGATTTCAGCTTGACCACCTGCGAATCCACCGTGGGGTCGGTAACCTCGTAAGAGACTTCACCGACGATCATGCTCGCGGCCTTGTCGCCGAGGCCGCTCTTGAGGCCGGCAAGATAGTCGCGGCCCATGTCGTCGTTCTGGTAGAGCACGCCGATCTTGGCGTTGGGATGCTCCTTGAGAATGTACTTGGCGTAGATCCGTCCCTCGGACACGTAGTTGGGATTATAGGCGATGGTCCAGGGATAGTTCTGCGGATCGTTGAAGCGTGCGGCACCTGTTGAGGCCAGCAGCTGCGGCACCTTCTTGCCGTTGAGATATTTCTGGACGGCGGCATTGGCCGCCGTGCCGATGATCTGGAAGGTAAACAGCACCTCGTCGCCTTCGACGAGCTTGCGCACCTGCTCGACCGTTTTCGGCGGCGAATAGGCATCGTCATACTGGATCAAATTGATCTTGCGGCCGTTGATGCCGCCCTGGTCGTTGATCATCTTGAAGTAGGCGGCCTGGGTCTTGCCGATATTGGCATAGACGGAATAGGGCCCGGAGAACGGCACGGTCTGGCCGATCTTGATCTCGGTGTCGCTCGCGCCGGTGTCGTATTTCTTCTGGGCGAGGGCTGGGCTTACGAAGGCTTGGGTGACAGAGAACGCGAAGGCGAGCGCTGCCGTGGCAGCCAAAAAGGCTCTGCGATTGCTCATGTTGGGATGTTCCTCCTGACGGAATTTTCCGGCCGATGGTCTTTTCCCGTTGGTTGCAACGGTTGCCATCGCTGCCGAAGAGTGTGGAGGAAGGCACGGTGCCGCGCAAGGATCGCGGCGCTGCGCCGAACCGTCTCAGGCCAGGGAACACAGCGTCAGCTTTCGGGTGGACGGTAGCACATGCGGCATGGCACGTGCGATACGTGTTCCGATGCAATGGTGTCGCAATGGCCGCCCGATCAACCAATATGCCTGAACGCTTCGGTCTCGATCGTCTGATGACGCCGATCGGGATCGCGCTGCTGGTCACCGATGCCGAGGGCGCCTTGCGCGCGCTCGACTGGGAGGATTACGAGCATCGCATGCGCGAGCTGTTGCGCCTGCATTACGGGGCGGTGGATCTGCGTAAGCAGCCTGCGCCGGTGGCAATGCGGGCCGCGCTGTCGAACTATTTCGAAGGCGATCTCGGCCAGCTCTTGGCCATCGCGTGGCGCATCGCCGGCACGCCGTTCCAGCAGAAAGTCTGGACGGCGCTCGCGAACATCCCGGCCGGCACGACGATGAGCTACGGCGCGCTCGCCGCCAAGATCGAGATGCCCAAGGCCATTCGCGCCGTCGGCCACGCCAACGGCTCCAACCCGATCAGCGTGGTGCTGCCGTGCCATCGCCTGATCGGCGCGGATGGCTCGCTGGTGAAATATGGCGGCGGCCTTGAGCGCAAGCGCTGGCTGCTGCGGCATGAGGGGGTGGAGGTCTAAGGCCTTCACGCCGCCGGCGCGGCAACCGCCTTGTCGCCGGCCATCACATGGGTCAGCGCGCTCTTGATCGCGGCTTGCCGCGTCGGCGCGTTGATCTGTGCGCCCAGGAGATCGGTGACGTAGAACACGTCGCGGGCGCGCTCGCCGAAGGTCGCGACATGGGCCGAGGCGATGTTGAGATTGAGCTTCGAGATCGCGGTGGTCAATTCGTAGAGCAGGCCGGGGCGGTCGAGGCCAGACACCTCGATCACGGTGTAGCGGTCGGACCACTGGTTGTTGATGGTCACCTCCGGCTCGATCACGAACGGCCGCGCCTTGCTGCGCACGGCGCGCCGCGCCACCACTTCGGGCAGCCGCAGCTTGCCTTCGAGCACGTCCTCGATCATCTCGCCGATGCGGGTGGCGCGCCGGCCTTCGTCCTCGTCGCGGTCGTATTCCCTGGAGATCGAGATCGTGTCCAGCGCGCGCCCATCGGTCGTGGTGTAGATCTGGGCATCGACGATGTTGGCGCCGGCCGAGGCACAGGCGCCGGCAATGATCGACAGCAGCCAGGGATGATCGGCGGCGAAGATGGTGAGCTCGGTGACGCCGCGCACCTCGTCGAAGCCGACATTGATCGCGAGCTTGTGGCCGGCCTGTTCGCTGGAGCGGACGAAGCGGGCGTGACGGATTTTGCGCGCCAGCTCGACCTTGAGCCAGTAGGCCGGATAGTGCCGGCCGATATAGGCGTCGAGCTCGTCCTTCGGCCATTCGGCAAAGGCCATGCGGAACTCGGCATGCGCGGCAGCGAGGCGTTTTCCCCGATCGACTTCCGAGAAGCCGCCGGTCAGCACCGGCTCGGTCTCGTAATACAGCGAGCGCAGCAGCTGCGCCTTCCAGCCGTTCCACACGCCGGGACCGACGCCGCGGATGTCGGCGGTGGTGAGGATCGTGAGCAGCTTCATCTGCTCGACCGACTGCACCACGGCGGCGAAATTCTCGATGGTCTTGCGGTCGGAGAGGTCGCGCGACTGCGCGACCGTCGACATGGTGAGGTGCTCCTCGATCAGCCAGGCCACCAGCTCGGTGTCGGACGGGCTGAAGCCGAGCCGCGGACAGAGCCGGCGTGCGACCTTGGCCCCCGCGATCGAGTGGTCCTCGGGCCGGCCCTTGGCGACGTCGTGCAGCAGTGTCGCGATATAGATCACCGCGCGGTGCTCGGGGCGTGTCTTGCGCATCAGGTCGCTGGCGAGCGTGAACTCCTCGATGCCGCCGCGCTCGATGTCCTGGAGAAAGCCGATGCAGCGGATCAGATGCTCGTCGACGGTGTAGTGATGATACATGTTGAACTGCATCATCGAGACGATCTTGCCGAAGGCGCGGATGAAGTGGCCGAGCACGCCGGTCTCGTTCATCCGCCGCAGCACGATCTCGGCGTTGTCGGAGGTCAGGATCTCCATGAACAGCCGGTTGGCCTCGGGATTTTCGCGCATCTGCGCGTTGATCAGGCCGAGCGAGCGCGTCACGTCGCGCATCGCGTCCGGATGGAAGGCGAGGTTGTTCTTCTGCGCCAGGCGGAAGATGCGGATCAGATTGACCGGGTCGTGCTTGAAGACGTCAGGCGCGGCGACGTTGATGCGGTTGTTGTCGACGATGAAGTCGTCACTCTCGGGCACGCGCCGCTTCGCGGGCGTGGGGCGCAGCCGCGCCATCATCCGGCTCAAGACCGGCGCGGGCTTGGCCTGCTGGTCCTCGAGCTTGGCGCAGAGGATGGCGGTGAGGTTGCCGACTTCCTTGGCGACCAGGAAGTAGTGCTTCATGAAGCGCTCGACGTCCTGCATGCCGGGATGCGAGGTGTAGCCGAGCCGGACCGCGATCTCGCGCTGGAGATCGAACGACAGGCGCTCTTCGGCCCGACCACAGTGGAAATGCAGATTGCAGCGCACCGACCAGAGGAAATCGGCGCAGCGGCGGAAGCTGCGGTACTCCTGCGCGTCGAACACGCCGCGCTCGACCAGCTCGTCGGTGTCGCGCACGCGGTAGACGTATTTGGCGATCCAGAACAGCGTGTGCAGGTCGCGCAGGGCGCCCTTGCCGTCCTTGACGTTGGGCTCGACGAGATAGCGCGATTGGCCGCCGCGGCGGTGCCGCTCCTCGCGCTCGGCGAGCTTTGCGGTGACGAATTCGGACGCCGTGCCCTGCACCACGTCCTTGTCGAAGCGCGCGACCAGTTCGTCATAGAGCGGCTGGTCGCCGGTGAGGAAGCGCGTCTCCAGGATGGCAGTGCGGATGGTCATGTCGCCGCGCGCCTGGCGGATCGATTCGTCGACCGAGCGCGTGGCATGGCCGACCTTCAGCCCCATGTCCCAGAGGCAATAGAGAATGGCCTCAGCCACCTGCTCGCCCCAAGCGGTCTGCTTGTAAGGCAGGATGAACAAGAGATCGATGTCGGACTCGGGGGCCATCAGGCCGCGGCCATAGCCGCCGGTCGCCACCACCGCCATGCGCTCCGCCCCGGTCGGGATCGGCGAGCGATAGAGATGGCGGGTCGCGGCCGAATAGAGGATGCGGATGATCTCGTCCTGGACGTGGCACAGCCGCTCGGCGCAGCGGCGGCCGTGGCGGTCCTTCAGCAGGATCGCCTGCGCCGCCGCGCGCGCCGAGATCAGCTCGGCCTTGAGCAATTGCGCGACCGCCGTGCGGAACGCGTCCTCGCGTCCCTCATGCTTTTCGGCAAGCGCATCGACCGCGGCGGTGATCCGCGCGGTATCGAAGCGATCATCCACCTCTGGCCTGTGCTCAGTCGCGACGCTGTCCATGAATACCCGATATAAGAGGCGCAGAGCGCTGTCACGAAACTTTATTCATGCAGAGATACGTGCCGACCGGCCGTTTTGGAAGGGAGCGCCGGTCCCGGGATGCGTCTATAACGCACTGGATTTGATGTATTTTCAGGCGGTCGCGGCCGCGGTCATAGCAGCCCGTATCAATCATGGGCTGACAGCATCGGGACCGGCCTCTATACCGCTGCCAACCGAGCGAATTTTGGGGAGGAAACGAAAGATGGACGCCACCCAACTGCGCCAGATGCAGGCCCCGATCAAGGAGCGTTACAAGACCGATCCCAAGGCCGCGATGATCACGCTGAAGGCCAAGGGCTCGACCGACAGCGACGGCATCGCCTGCAAGGTCGAGACCGGCCGCGCCATCGCAATGGCCGGCCTGCATCCGGCCACCGGCGGCTCCGGCCTCGAGCTCTGCTCCGGCGACATGCTGCTGGAAGCGCTGGTCGCCTGCGCCGGCGTCACGCTGAAATCGGTTGCGACCGCGATCGAGGTGCCGCTAAAAACCGGCAACGTCTATGCCGAGGGCGATCTCGATTTCCGCGGCACGCTCGGCATCGACAAGGAGACCCCGGTCGGCTTCGCCGAGATCCGCCTGCGCTTCGAGGTCGACACCGACGCGCCGCAGGACAAGCTCGATCTGCTGCTGAAGCTCACCGAGCGCTATTGCGTGGTCTACCAGACCATCAAGAACGGCCCGAAGATTTCGGTCTCGATGCAGCGGATGTGAACTTGCTTACCCTCCCCTGGAGGGGAGGGTCGATCGCGCTCAGCGCGAGCGGGGTGGGGTGGGGTGACGGTCTCTCCACATCGCACGCTGCCCGTGTTGAGAGATCACCCCACCCCGTCTCGCACCGCTGACGCGCTGCGAGCCGAACCTCCCCCTCCAGGGGAGGTAAAAAGAAAAAAATGTCCCCCGATCTCCACTTCATTCTCGTTCTTCTCCTGCGCATGGCTATCGCCGCGGCGTTCGTGGTGTCGGCCTCGATCATCACCGAACGCTCCGGCCCGGTGATCGGCGCGCTGGTGGCGACGCTGCCGATCTCGGCGGGACCGTCCTACGTCTTTCTCGCGATCGACCATGACGCCGCCTTCATTGCGCAAGGCGCGCTGGCGAGCCTTCCGGTCAACGCCGCGACGATCGTCCTCGGGCTCACCTATGTCGTGCTGGCGCAGCGGAACAATCTGCTGGTCAGTGTCGGAAGCGCGATTGCGGTGTGGATCGGCTTGGCCTCCATGATCCGCCTGTTCGACTGGAGTTTGACGGCCGGTCTTGCCGTGAACCTGGTTGCCTTCGGCATCTGCATTCCGCTGCTCGCAAAGTACCGCCATGCGAAGATGCCGCTGGTGACGCGCCGCTGGTACGACATCCCGTTCCGCGCCTCGCTGGTGGCAACGCTGGTCGCGATCGTGGTGTCGACCTCCGGCTGGGTCGGGCCGCGGGTGAGCGGCGTCATCGCGCTCTACCCGATCGTGTTCACCAGCATCATGGTGATCCTGCATCCGCGCATCGGCGGTCCGCCGACCGCCGCCGTGCTCGCCAACTCCGCCTGGGGGCTGCTCGGATTCGGCATGGCGATCGCGGTGCTGCATCTCGGTGCGGCAAACTTCGGCTCCGTGGCCGGCCTCAGCATGGGGCTCGCCACTTGCATCGCGTGGAATCTGACGCTGTGGTGGATGGGGCGGAGGAAGCGGCTGGCGGTGTGAGGTCTCGTAGCCGGCATGAGCGGAGCGATATGCGGGAACAGTCGCCCCGGATGTCGCTCCACTCATTCGGGGTACGCCTCCGTCACTGTTTCGGCAGCTTGGCCTTCAGCGCATAGAGCGCATCGAGCGCCTCGCGCGGGGACATTTCGTCGGGGTGCAGCGCCTTCACCGCGTCCATCAACAGCTCCGCCTCGGTCGGCGGCGCAGCTTCCGCGGCGGCGCGCGAGGGCACCGCGAACAGCGGCAGATCATCGGCGAGCGCGCGGGCGGTCTGGCCGCGGTCCTGCGCCTCTAACTTTGCCAGCACCGATTTGGCGCGCGTGATCACGGCTGGCGGCAGGCCGGCGAGCTTGGCGACCTGGATGCCGTAGGAGCGGTCGGCCGAGCCCGGCAGCACCTCGTGCAGGAACACGACGTTGCCCTGCCATTCCTTCACCCGCACCGTGGCGTTGAACATCCGCGGCAGCTTGGCCGACAGCGCGGTCAGCTCGTGATAATGCGTCGCGAACAACGTGCGGCAGCGGTTGCTCTCGTGCAGATGCTCGATCGCGGCCCAGGCGATCGAGAGGCCGTCGAAGGTCGCGGTGCCGCGGCCGATCTCGTCGAGGATCACCAGCGCGCGCTCGCCGGCCTGGTTGAGGATCGCGGCGGTCTCGACCATCTCCACCATGAAGGTGGAGCGGCCGCGGGCGAGATCGTCGGCGGCCCCGACACGCGAGAACAGGCGGTCGACGATGCCGATCCGCGCGCGCGTCGCTGGCACGAAGCTGCCGATCTGCGCCAACAGCGCAATCAGCGCGTTCTGGCGCAGGAAGGTCGACTTGCCGGCCATGTTCGGACCGGTGAGCAGCCAGAGCTGGCCGGACTTTCGGCCAGGGGCCGGCGACAGATCGCAGGCATTGGCGATGAACGGCTCGCCATTGCGCTTGAGGGCTTGTTCGACCACGGGATGGCGGCCGGCCTCGATCGCAAAGCCGAGCGAGCCATCGACTTCCGGCCGCACATAATTGTCGTCGACCGCGAGTTTTGCCAGCGACGTCGCGACGTCGAGCAGCGCAAAAGCGTGCGCCGCCGCGCGCAGATCGTCGCTGATCTCCAGTGCTTTGGCGCAGAGCCGCTCGAAAATCTCGAGCTCGAGGTTGAGCGCGCGGTCGCCGGCATTGGCGATCTTGGCTTCGATCTCTCCCAACTCGGCAGTCGTGAAGCGCACCTGGCCCGCCAGTGTCTGGCGATGGATGAAGGTCGCGTTCAAGGGCGCCGACATCAGCTTGTCGCCGTGCTGCGCGGTGACCTCGACGAAATAGCCGAGCACATTGTTGTGGCGGATCTTGAGGGCCTTGACGCCGGTATCGTCGGCGTAGCGCGCCTGCATCGAGGCGACCACGAGGCGTGAGGCATCGCGCAGGTTTCGGGCTTCGTCGAGCGCGGGCTCATAGCCCTGGCGCACGAAGCCGCCATCGCGCTTGATCAGCGGCAGCTGCTCGTCAAGGGCGCTGGCAAACTCGGATGCGAGCTCGCGCGATGGGCGCTGCAAGGCCGCCATCACCGCGGCGATCTCCTGCGGCGGCTGCTCGAGCTCGGCAAGACGCGCCAGCACCTGGTCGGCGGCGATGATGCCGTCGCGGATGCCGGCAAGGTCGCGCGGGCCGCCACGGCCGACCGAGAGACGCGCCAGCGCGCGCGACATGTCGGGCGCGCCGCGCAAGATGCTGCGGATGTCTTCGCGCGCGGCCGAGTCGGCAACGAAGGTGCTGACGGCATCAAGCCGCCGCGCAATCGCCGGCGCATCGGTCAGCGGCGCAGCGAGGCGTTGGGCGAGCAGGCGCGATCCGGCCGAAGTCACCGTGCAGTCGATCGCATCGAGCAGCGAGCCGCGGCGCTCGCCGGCGAGCGTGCGCGTCAATTCGAGATTGGCGCGGGTGGCGGGATCGATCGCCATGGTGGCGCCGGAGGCTTCGCGCGCCGGCGGCGACAGCGGCGGGTGCCTGCCGACCTGGGTGCGGTCGACATAGGTGACGGCCGCGGCCGCGGCGGTGGCCTCCAGGCGCGTGAGCTGCGCCAGCCCGTCCATGGTCGCCACGGCAAAGTAGTCGCACAGCCGCTTCTCGGCGGTGGCGCCGTCGAAGATGTCGCGGGTCAGCGGCGTCACCGCCGGCAGTTCGCGCAAGGTCTGTCCGAGTTCGCTGTCACTATAGAGCGCGTCGGAGACGATCGCCTCGTTCGGGTTGATGCGCGCCAGCGTCGCGGCGAGTTCGCCGCCCGAACATTCCATCACGGTGAATTCGGCGGTCGAGATATCGATCCAGGCGAGGCCGAAGCGGTCGCCGCCTGCGGACGAGCGCGCCCGCGCGATCGCCAGCAGATAATTGTTGGCGCGCGCATCGAGCAGCGTGTCCTCGGTCAGCGTGCCCGGGGTGACCAGCCGCACCACGCCGCGGCGGACCACGCTCTTGTTGCCGCGCGCTTTCGCCGCCGCAGGATCCTCGGTCTGCTCGCAGACGGCGACACGATGGCCGGCTGAGATCAGGCGATGCAGATAATCCTCGGAGCGCTCGACGGGCACGCCGCACATCGGGATATCGTTGCCCTGATGCTTGCCGCGCTTGGTCAAGACGATGCCGAGCGTTTTCGAGGCGATCTCGGCGTCCTCGAAGAACAGCTCGTAGAAATCGCCCATCCGGTAGAACAGCAGCAGGCCCGGATGCGCGGCCTTGATCTCGAGGTATTGTTCCATCATCGGCGTGACCCGCGCGGCGGCTTCCGCCGGCGGCGCGGGCGCGTCGTCGGGGGGCGGAGCGGGGATCGGCTGTTGCATCGTCATGGGCGGCGCAACCTACAAAATTTCGGCACCTGCTCCTATCGGTTTGGCCGGGGAGGGCGGGTTTTCCACGCTGTCCGCACCGTGGCATGCGTGGCGAGCGTGCGCGTCCTCCGGAACACGCAGGAAACCGTCAATTGACCTGCCGCGGGCGCCCTCCTAAAACTCCGCGGACATTAAAGAATTTCGGCCGGACCGCGGCATTCAGGGAGAACAACGATGCGTGACGTCTTTATCTGCGATGCCGTACGGACCCCGATCGGCCGTTTCGGCGGCTCGCTCGCGAAGGTACGCACCGACGACCTCGCCGCAGCCCCGATCAAGGCGCTGATGGCGAAGCACCCCAACCTTGACTGGGCGCAGGTGGACGAGGTCTTCTTCGGCTGCGCCAACCAGGCTGGCGAAGACAACCGCAATGTCGCGCGCATGGCGCTGCTGCTGGCGGGCCTTCCGGATTCGGTTCCCGGCCAGACCCTGAACCGGCTCTGCGCCTCCGGTCTCGACGCGGTTGGTGCTGCGGGGCGCGCCATCCGCTCCGGCGAGATTGAGCTTGCGATCGCCGGCGGCGTCGAGTCCATGACCCGCGCGCCGTTCGTGATGGGCAAGGCGCAGGAAGCCTTTTCCCGCTCGGCCGAGATCTTTGACACCACGATTGGCTGGCGCTTCATCAATCCGCTGCTGAAGGCGCAGTACGGCGTCGATGCGATGCCGGAGACCGGCGAGAACGTCGCCGAGGAATTCCAGGTCTCGCGCGCCGACCAGGACGCTTTCGCGATCCGCTCGCAGCAGCGCGCGGGCGCCGCGATTGCGGCAGGTTACTTCACCGAAGAAATCACCCCGATCACCATTCCTGGCGGCAAGGCCGGCCCCGTCACGATCGACAAGGACGAGCATCCGCGCCCCGAGACGACGCTGGAAGGATTGGCAAAACTGAAGCCGATCGTGCGCAATCCCGGCACGGTCACCGCTGGCAATGCCTCCGGCGTCAATGACGGCGCCGCCGCCATGATCCTTGCGTCGGAAGCTGCGGTGAAGAAGCATGGCCTGACGCCGCGCGCCCGCATTCTCGGCCTCGCCTCGGCCGGCGTACCGCCGCGTATCATGGGCATCGGTCCCGTGCCGGCGACCCGCAAGCTGATGGAGCGGCTCGGCAAGAAGATCAGCGATTTCGACCTGATCGAGCTCAACGAGGCCTTCGCCTCGCAGGGCATCGCCTGCATGCGCCAGCTCGGCGTCGCCGATGATGCCGACTACGTCAATCCGCATGGCGGCGCGATCGCGCTCGGCCATCCGCTCGGCATGAGCGGTGCGCGCCTCGCGCTCACCGCCGTGCACGGCATGGAAAAGCGCGGCGGCAAGCTCGCGCTCGCCACCATGTGCGTCGGCGTCGGCCAGGGCGTGGCGGTTGCGATCGAGAAGCTGAACTGACGGTCTCTCCTCTCCCTCGCCCCGTTCTTACGGGGAGAGGGTTGGGGTGAGGGGCCTCCTCCGCGGATGAGATCGCTGTGGGACCTGTACCCCCTCACCCGGATCGCATCTCGCGATGCGATCCGACCTCTCCCCGCAAGCGGGGCGAGGTAAAGAAAGGCAGGGCCGCCAAACCCGCTTCCTCCAATTAGTTATATCCTATAATGATTGGCGGAAGCGTTGCCCGGCCGGACCAAATGGCCGGGGAGGAGTTCGCCAATGACATTCATCTATCCCACCGAGAGCAACAAGGCGCATCCGCTGCCGCTGTCGCCCGACTACAAGAGCTCGATCAAGCGCGCGCCGAACAAGCCCTTGATCCCGATGCGCCACACCCTGTCCGAGCTGACCGGTCCGGTCTACGGCCATGAGACCGTGCGCGAGGGCGACAACGACCTCACCACCCAGCACAGCGGCGAGCCGATCGGCGAGCGCATCATCGTCCACGGCCATGTCCGCGACGAGGACGGCCGCGGCGTGCCCAATTCGCTGGTCGAGATCTGGCAGGCCAATTCCTGCGGCCGCTATGTCCATGTCCGCGACCAGCATCCGGCGCCGCTCGATCCGAATTTCACCGGTGCGGGCCGCACCGTGAGCGATGCTGCCGGCTATTACCGCTTCGTCACCATCAAGCCGGGCGCCTACCCCTGGGGCAATCACCACAACGCCTGGCGTCCCGCCCACATCCATCTATCGGTGTTCGGCCATTCCTTCGTCACGCGCCTGGTGACGCAGATGTACTTCCCGAACGACCCGCTGTTCCCGTTTGATCCGATCTTCAACTCGGTGCCGGACGAGAAGGCGCGGGCGCGCATGGTTTCCTCGTTTGATCTCGAGAACACCCAGCCCGAATGGGCGCTGTGCTACCGCTTTGACATCGTGCTGCGCGGCAAGAACGCCACGCCTATGGAGAACCATTAAGTGCAGGACAATGTGAAGGACAGCGGGATCACGCCATCGCAGACCGTCGGTCCGTTCTTCAAATACGGCCTGACTCCGAACGGCGAATACGCCTGGAACGACGCGTTCACCAACTCGACGTTGACGCCCGATGTCAGCGGCGACCGCATCCGCATCGAGGGCCGGGTGTTCGACGGCGACGGCGTCGTCGTGCCTGATGTCATGCTGGAGATCTGGCAGGCGGACGCGCAGGGCCGCTTTGCCGACCCGCAGGACAAGCGCGCGCTGCCGAACGCCAGCTTCCGCGGCTTTGCTCGCTGCGGCACCGACAAGGATGGCAATTATTCGTTCGACACCATCAAGCCGGGCGTGGTGCCGGATCCCGACGGCAAGCCGCAGGCGCCGCACATCGTGCTCGCAGTGTTCGGGCGCGGCATGCTGCGGCACCTCTACACCCGGATCTATTTCAGCGACGAAGCCGGCAACGCCGATGACCCCGTGCTGGCGTTGGTGCCGGCCGACCGCCGCGCCACGCTGACCGCCGTGCGCGAAGCGGACAGAGCGGTCTATCGCCTCGACCTGCGCCTGCAGGGCGACCACGAGACGGTGTTCTTCGACATGTAACTCCAGTGCCGTCCCGGACAAGCGCAGCGAAGCAGAGCGCTGGTCCGGGAGGAGGGCGGCGGAGGGGCGGGCAGTCCTCCGTATCTGAAGTCACTCGCCCCGACGCCTTTTCCCGTAGTTTTCCGGTGCCCGCGCCGTACAATCTTTGCGTGAAGCAATCCCGTGTTTACCGCAGTCGTTTAGGATCCATTTGGATTTCTGACCGGCACCATTGGATTGTTCCATGAAAATTCGTCTTTCGCTTTCCTCCGCGATCATTGCGTTCGGGATCGTTCTCGCCATCGGCTTCACCGCGGTGGTCTCCACCAGCCTCTATGCCCTGCGCGAGCTCAAGGTCGGCGGCCCGCTCTATTCCGATATCAAGCTCGGCAACGACCTCATCGCCGACATCCTGCCCCCGCCGGAATATGTCATCGAGGCCTATCTCGAGGCCACGCTGGCCATGCGCGAGCCGGACCAGCTGGGGGCCCATGGCGAACGGCTGGTCCAGCTCCGCAAGGATTACGACGAGCGCAAGGCGTTCTGGACCGGCTCCAGCCTGTCGGCCGACCTGAAGACCGCCCTGGTGTCGAAGTCCGACGCCGAGGTGCAGAAATTCTGGAAGGCGTCCGACCAGCTCCTGCCAGCCCTCAAGGCCAAGGACATGGCCGCTGCCGAACGCGCCTATGCGCAGCTCAAGGACGCCTACACCGCGCATCGCGCCGTCATCGACAGCATCGTCGAGAGCGCCAACAAGCAGAATGCCGCCATGGAGAAGCTGGCGGCGGATCGCGACAGTTCGATGCTCTATGTGCTCCTCGGCGTCTCCGCTGCCGTCCTCGCCTTCATTGCCGCGGGCCTGCTCGGCGTTGCGCTTGGCGTGGTGCGCCCGATCGTGCGCATGACGGATACGATGCAGAAGCTCGCGACCGGCGATCTCGCCGTCGAGATTCCGTTCGCGCACCGCCAGGACGAGGTCGGCTCGATGGCGGGGGCGCTCCAAGTGTTCAAGCAGGGGGCGGTCGAGAATTCCCGTCTGCGCGAGGAGCAGTTGCGCAAGGAGCAGGAGGCCGCGCTGGCCAAGCGCGGCGCCCTGCATCAGATGGCCGAGACCGTCGAGCGCGAGACCGGCCGCTCGGTCGACACCGCGAGTGCGGCGAGCCAGGGCGTCGAGCGGGCCGCCTCCAGCCTGTCCGAGATCGCGAGATCGCTGTCCGCGCAGTCGCAGGCGGTGGCGGCGGCTTCCACCCAGGCGCTGGGCAGCTCGCAGACCGTCTCGGCGGCGGCCGAGGAGCTGAGCGCCTCGATCCGGGAGATCGCAACCCAGGTGGCGCGCACCTCGACGGTCACCAAATCGGCGGTCGCCGGCCGCGAGCAGGCGCGGTCGACCATCCAGGCGCTGGCGGGCGCGGTGAAGAAGATCGCGGAAGTCTCCGACCTCATCGGCGGAATCGCCGGCCAGACCAATCTGCTGGCGCTCAACGCCACGATCGAGGCTGCGCGCGCCGGCGAGGCGGGCCGCGGCTTCGCGGTGGTCGCCGCCGAGGTGAAATCGCTGTCGGACCAGACCGCCAAATCCACCGAGGAGATCGGGCGCCTGATTGCCGAGATTCAGGCTTCGACGCAGGCTGCCGTGGATGCCGTCGAAACCATGGGAGGCCACATCGTCGAGATCGACGGCGTGGCGACATCGGTCGCTGCGGCGATGGAGGAGCAGGACGCCGCGACCCGGGAGATCGCCCGGTCGATCTCGGAATCGGCGTCCGCGGCGAAGGAAGTCTCTGCCAAGATCGGCAATGTCAGCCGCGACGCCGCCTCCGTGAACGAGCGCGCCGCGGAGGTCAGGCAGGCGATCGCCGGCATGGCGGCCAATCTCGAACAGCTCCGCTCGGTCGTGGTTCGCACCGTGCGGGATTCGACCGCGGCGGCGTGACGCCGGGCATCGGGCCGTCCGCTGGTGCTGGGACTCGTGATCGTGCAGTATGGCGCGGGGCAGGGGCATCATGGCTATGACACCTCCACGACTGCCGGCCGTGCTTGAGCCGGCCCAACTGACAGCCGCGCTGCGCAAGGCCGGCGTGCTGGATGCTGGTGCCGTCCGAGAGGTGAAGGTGCTGCACCAGCGCGACACCGTCGTGTCGCACATCATCCGCCTCGGCCTCCGCTATGTCGGGGAGTCCTCCGGCGCGCCGCAATCGCTGATCCTGAAGACGGCCCATGCCGCTTTCGCAAAATCGCTTGCCGATGCCGGTCGGCACGAGGTGGCCTTCTACACACAGCTTGCGCCGAGCATGCCGCAGGGGCTCGCGCCGCGCTGCTTCGACGGGAGCTTCGACGAGGAGACCCAGGCCTGGCATCTCCTGCTCGAAGATCTCACCGACAGCCATGTGGTCGCAACCCAATGGCCGCTGCCGCCGTCGCGTGAGCAGGCGATGGCCATCATGACGACACTGGCGCGCTGGCATGCGGCATGGTGGGACCATCCCGGTCTGGGTGACACCGTCGGCAGCTGGGCGAGCGCCGAGGACCGTGCGCAGCACATGGAGACCTTCGCCGGTCATTATGACCGTTTTGCCGATCTGCTCGGCGACCGCCTCGCCGAAGAGCGCCGCACCCTCTATCGCCGCCTGATCGAGCATTCGGCCCGGCTGTCCCAGCGCTATCAGTCACGGCGTCACATCAGCATTGCCCATGGCGATGCTCATATCTGGAATTTCCTGCTGCCGCGCCCGGGCGCCGCAGATACCGTGCGCATGTTCGATTTCGACCAGTGGCGCATCAACGTGCCGACGACTGACCTCGCCTACATGATGGCGATCCAATGGTATCCGGAGCAACGGCAGGCCCTCGAGCGGCCGTTGCTCAATCGCTACCACGAGATGCTGATGGCCAACGGTATCAGCGGCTACACGCGCGGCGCGCTCGATCAGGACTATCGTCTGTCGGTGCTCTGGCAGATCACCAAGCCGGTCTGGCAATGGAGCATCAACATCCCGCCGCTGATCTGGTGGAATAATCTGGAGCGGGTGATGATGGCAGTCGAGGATCTGGGCTGCGAGGAGTTGTTGTAGGAACTCGCGCCCGGTATTCCAGAGACGTTCGTGGGATGCGGAAAGGCCGCGGCTTACGGGATGCCCCGGTGAAGCCGGGGCATGACACCTGTGGCTACTCCAGCACCGCGTGTTCCGGTCCGGCCGCCTGCTTGCGCAGCGTCGCCTTGGTGGAGCCGATCATCAGCGCCAGCGGGATGGTGCAGAGGATGAAGATCATGATGACCTGGTAGTCATGCGCGAACGCGATGATCTGCGCCTGCACGTTCACCATCCGGTCCGCCAGGGCGCGGCCGGCATCGGTCGAGAGGTTGAGCAGGCCGCGGACGTCGGGCATCTGGAGGGCGTGGTTGAACGGGTTGATGTGCTCGGACAGGATCGCGTAGGTCTTGCGCGTGCCCTGCGTCAGCTCGGCAATCACGATGGAGATGCCGACCGAGCTTGCGACGTTGCGCAGCAGCGTCAGCATCGAGGTGCCGTCGGTGCGCAAATGGTTCGGCAGCGTCAGGAACGCCACCGTCGAGAGCGGCACGAAGACGAGGCCGAAGCCGAAGCCCTGGATCACGCTGACGATGACGATCTCCGGAACCTGGGTCTGGTCGGTCCAGCCGGTCATCTGGAACAGCGAGGCCGCCGTCAGCGTCAGGCCGGCGATGATCAGCGTGCGCGCCTCGATGTAGCGCATGATGCGGCCGACCATCATCATCGCGAAGAAGGTGCCGAAGCCACGGCTTGCGAGCAGTCCGCCGGCGGTGATGATGGGATAGCCGATGACGTTCTGCAAGTAAGGCGAGGCCAGCGCCATGGTCGAGTACAGCACGAGGCCCATCACCGTCATGAAGATGCAGCCGGTCAGGAAGTTGCGATCCCGAAACAGCGAGAATTGGATGAACGGCCGCGATGTCGTCAGGGAGTGCGCGAAGAAGTAATAGAAGGCGATGCCCGAGATGATGAATTCGGTCACGATCTCCACCGACTCGAACCAGTCGAGCTGCTCGCCGCGGTCGAGCGCGAGCTGGAGCGCGCCGATCGCAATCGCCAGCGCGCCGAAGCCGAACCAGTCGAACTTGAGGCTGAGGTTCTTCTCGGTCTCGTCCATGAAGACGGCGAGCCCCAGCACGGTGATCGCACCGAACGGCAGATTGACGAAGAACACCCAGTGCCAGGAATAGGTCTCGGTGAGCCAGGCGCCGAGCGATGGACCCATGATCGGCCCCATCATCACGCCCATGCCCCAGATCGACATCGCCTTGGCGCGTTCCTGGAGCGTGTAATAGTCGAGCATCACCGACTGCGACAGCGGCACCAGCGCTGCACCGAACACGCCTTGCAGCAGGCGGAACAGCACCATCTGGTTGATGTCCTGCGCGAGGCCGCACAGCACGGATGCGAAAGTGAAGCCGGCCGAGCAGATGATGAAGATGCGCTTGCGACCGAAGCGGTTGGATATCCACCCCACCGGCGCCGTCATGATCGCGGCGGCGACGATGTAGGAGGTCAGCACCCAGTTGATCTGGTCCTGCGAGGCCGACAGCGTGCCCTGCATGTAGGGCAACGCGACGTTGGCGATGGTGGTGTCCAGCGCCTGCATGATGGTCGCGGTCATGGCGCAGATCGTCACCATGTTCCGGCGCAGGCCGGGCACCATCAGGCTGGCATTGGGACCGGACATCGGATCAGTCCTCCTTGTCCTGAGCCGCTGTCGCCGACAGGCCGAACAGGCCGGCGAGCGAGCGCTTGTGGCCGGTGTCGATGGTGGCATAGACGCTCATGCCGGCCTTCAGCTTCCGCACGTAGTTGTCGGTCTCGTCGAAATAGATCCGGACCGGCACGCGCTGCACGACCTTGACGAAATTGCCGGTGGCGTTCTGCGGCGGCAGGATCGCGAATTGCGCGCCCGTGCCGGGCGAGAGCGAGCCGATCTTGCCCTTGAAGACGTGGTTCGGGAACGCGTCGACCTCGAGGGTGACAGGCTGTCCCTCGGTGACATAGGTGAGGTCGCTCTCCTTCGGGTTGGCGTCGACCCAGGGGTGGGCGGCGTCGATGATGGAAAACACCGGCGTGCCGGCGGCCACGAAGCGGCCGAGCTGGATCTGGTCCACCTGTGTCGCAATGCCATCCATCGGCGCCCGCAGCACAGTGTGGTCGAGATTGCGCTGGGCGTCTTCGAGCTTGGCCTTGGCCTGGACGTAAGGCGGGAATTTTTCCAGCGGCAGCTCGGGGTCGCCGAGCAACTGCGTCTTGGCGTTGGAGAGCTGCTGCTTGATGAACTGCGCCTGCGCGCCTGCGGTCACCAGCGCGTTCGAGGCGTTGTCGAGATCGAGCTGCGAGCCGTAATTGTTCTTCACCAGCGCCTGCTTCCGCTCGACGTCGCGCTGCTTCAAGTCGACGCCCTTCTGGGCGAGATCGAGCATGTCGCCGTAGATCTTGATGTTGGCGATGAGGTTGTCGTAGGTGGTCCGCGCCTGGGCGAGTTGCGCCTTGGCCTCGTCCACCGCGAGGCGGAACGGCACCGGATCGATCTCGAACAGCTCGTCGCCCTGCTTGACCGACTGGCCCTCCTTCACCACGACCTTCTGGATCTTGCCCGAGATGTCGGGCGTCACCAGCACCTTCTGCGCGCCGACATAGGCATCGTCAGTGCCGACATAGCGGCCGCCATTGAGATAGAAGGTGAGGCCGCCGATCGCGACGACGACAGGCAGCACGACCATCAGCAGGAAGCGGCGATAGCGGCGCAGGCCGGCTACGAAGCGGCGGCGCGGGTCGGTGCCGGCCTTCTTGGTCGGCTTGCCGCTGTCGGCCTTCTGCTCGGGCTGAAATTTGAGAACCTGATCAGCCATAGCGCTGCTCCTTACGCGCTTGTTCCGCCCCAGAGGCCTGGATCGCGTTGCGCACGTTTTCCTTGATTGTTTCGAGTTGGGTGAGGAGGCGGTGGGCGTCCGCCGGATTGATGCCGTCGAGCGCGTTCGCCGTGAGCTCGGATTTCAGGCCGCTCATCTTGCCGAGCAACTGCCGTCCGGCTTTCTTGAGAAAAAGGCGGTTGACGCGGCGGTCCTTGGCATCGCTGCGCCGTTCGATCCAGTCGTTGTCACAGAGCTTGTCGATCAGCCGCGTCAGCGTGATCGGCTGCATCTCCAGCAGCTCGGCGAGTTCCGATTGCTTCATGCCCTCGCTGCGCTCGACCTTGGACAGCACCGCCCATTGCGCGCGGGTGATACCGAAGCGCGAGGCCTCCTTGTCGGCATAGACGCGCAGCAGGCGGTAGAGTTCGCCGAGCGTGAACAGGAAGTTCTGGTCGACAGACCCGCGGGTCATAAGCTTGGTCTCCAATGAGCTTGGGATATAATAAGCAAGCTTATGATTATTTCATGGCGGATTAACGCGATGCTGTCCCGCAGCAACAGCATGGCTGGCAGCCGCGCTGCGGTCGCGCTTTGGGTTCCATCGCCAAAATGCTACAACACTGCCGACATGACCCTCGCAAAGCCGGCCTTTCCCGCGCCCGACCATGACCACGGCCGCTGCACTGCGGATGCGCTGGCGCATGCCGAGGCGGTTTGCGGGGCTCGCGCGCAGAAATTCACGCCGATCCGGCGCCAGGTGCTGGGGGCCTTGCTCTCCAGCCACCGTCCGCTCGGCGCCTACGAGGTGATCGACGAACTGGCAAAATCGATGCCGCGGCCGGCGCCGATCACGGTGTATCGTGCGCTCGATTTCCTGATGGCCAACGGCCTCGTGCACCGCATCGAAAGCCGCAACGCCTATCTCGCCTGCGCCGCCCACGACCACGATTCGACCTCGGCGGTGGCGTTCCTGATCTGCGAGCGCTGCGGCCTCGTCGGCGAGATTCCGTCGGGCTCCTTCGCCAAGGACCTCAACGCCGCGGCGCGCAGCTCAGGCTTCGCTCCCAAATTGTCCGTGGTGGAGATCACGGGCGTCTGCACCCATTGCCAGAAAGCTGCATAAAGCAACAACGGCGCAAAGCCGGATCCCAGGAAGACATGTCCGCACCTCAAGCCATCCCGTCCGCCGGTCGCCCCCTCAGTGCCGGCGCCATCGCCCTGATGCTCATGCTGTGCCTGACCTGGGGCTTCAACCAGATCGCGGTGAAGCTGGTGCTGCCGGATGTTCCGCCGATGCTGCAGGCGATGATCCGCTCGATCGGCGCGCTGCCGGTGCTGTTCCTGGTCGGCACGTTTCGCGGCGTCAAATTCTTCGAGAATGACGACACCTGGAAGCCCGGCCTCATCGCCGGACTGATGTTCGGCATCGAGTTCGTGCTGATTTTCCAGGGCCTGCGCCTGACCTCAGCCTCCCGCGCGGTCGTGTTCCTCTACACCGCGCCATTCTTCGTCGCGCTCGGCTCCTACCAGATGCTCGGCGAGCGGCTGGGCGGGTCGCAATGGCTGGGATTGGCGATCAGCTTTGCCGGCGTCGCGCTCGCGATCGGCGTCCCGCAGGCCAATGTGGATACGCACGTTCTGCTCGGCGATCTCATGATCGTCGGTGGCGCGTCGCTCTGGGCTGCGACCACGCTGGTCGCCAAGGGCACGCGACTGCGCTTTGCCGCGCCCGAGAAAGCGCTGGGCTATCAGGTCGCGACCTCGATTCCGATCCTGGGCGCGGCTGCCTGGCTGTTCGGCGAATCCATCACCCACACGCCGTCGCCGCTTACCCTTGGCCTCTTGGCCTTTCAGGCGATCTGGGTGGTGGGAACCACGTTCACGCTTTGGTTCGCACTGGTGAAGACCTATTCGGCCAGCAAATTGTCGGCTTTTACCTTCATCACCCCTTTGTTTGGCGTGGTGGGTAGCTATTTCATCATGCACGACACCTTGAGCCTGGCGTTCGGGGCGGCTGCCGTCCTTGTAATTGCTGGGCTTTTTCTGGTTAACCGTCCGAGTGCGGCCGTTCAGGAGCTCCCTCTCCCGCTGCCGCGAGCTCGTAAGGGAGCGCCTGAACCGGAGGCCGCACTCGATTCATAAGTTCTTGGTATCCTTTTGAATTCGAAGTTCGCTCAGAGGCGCCGCGAGGGAGGCGAACTTCGAATTCAAAGGGATACCGCCAAGTGGCTGCGGCGCCGCGCGATGCATTGCTGAACGCCACCAAAACCTGATATTTGGACCCCATGAACAAGCTCGAAACCTCCATCGATTCCGACCTCGCGGGCCCGGCGCCCCGGCACCAGACCACCCAGGTGAAGGTTGGCGACGTCGCCGTTGGCGGCGGTGCGCCGATCGTCGTGCAGTCGATGACGAACACCGACACCGCCGATATCGACGGCACCATCGCCCAGGTCGCAGCGCTCGCGCGCGCCGGCTCCGAAATGGTCCGCATCACCGTGGACCGCGAGGAAGCCGCCGCCGCTGTTCCGCACATCCGCGACGGCCTCGCCAAGCGCGGCATCACCACGCCGCTGATCGGCGATTTCCACTATATCGGCCACAAGCTGCTCGCCGAGCATCCGGCCTGCGCCGAGGCGCTCGCCAAGTACCGCATCAATCCCGGCAATGTCGGCTTCAAGGACAAGCGCGATACCCAGTTCGCCGACATCATCGAGATCGCCAACAAGAACAACAAGCCGGTCCGCATCGGCGCCAATTGGGGCTCGCTCGATCAGGAGCTGCTGACCAAGCTGATGGACGAGAACGCCGCGTCGCCGAATCCGCGCGACGTGCGCGCGGTGACGCGCGAGGCGATGGTGCAGTCGGCGCTGCTCTCGGCGGCGCGGGCCCAGGAACTCGGCATGCCCAAGGATCGCATCATTCTCTCCGCAAAAGTCTCGGCGGTGCAGGATCTGATCGCGGTCTATCAGGACCTCGCGTCGCGCTCGGATTACGCCATCCATCTCGGCCTCACCGAGGCTGGCATGGGCTCGAAGGGCATCGTCGCCTCCTCGGCCGCGCTCGGCATCCTGTTGCAGCAGGGCATCGGCGATACCATCCGCATTTCGCTGACGCCGGAGCCCGGCGGTGACCGCACCCGCGAGGTGCAGGTCGCCCAGGAACTCTTGCAGACCATGGGCTTCCGCACCTTCGTGCCGCTGGTTGCGGCGTGCCCCGGCTGCGGCCGCACCACCTCGACCACATTCCAGGAGCTCGCCCGCTCGATCCAGGATTTCATCCGCGACGAGATGCCGGCCTGGAAAACGAAATATCCCGGCGTCGAGGAGCTCAACGTCGCCGTGATGGGCTGCATCGTCAACGGCCCCGGTGAATCCAAGCACGCCAATATCGGCATCTCGCTGCCCGGCACCGGCGAAGCGCCGGCCGCGCCCGTGTTCGTCGACGGCAAGAAGTTCCGCACCCTGCGCGGCCCCGGCATCGCCGCCGACTTCAAGGCGCTGGTGATCGACTATATCGACCAGCGCTACGGCCAGGGCGCCAAGGTGCCGGTGACCGCGGCGGAGTGACGTCACTCCGCTAGCGCGACAGCCTCAGCTGTCGTCCCGGACAAGCGCGCCCTAAGCGCGCGCCGATCCGGGATCCATAACCGCGACGTTTCGTGGTCATGGCAGGCTGTCACTCCGAGTCTTCGTCAGCCTTAATCCTGTGGTTATGGATGGCGGATCTGCGCTTGCGCTTGTCCGGGATGACGGCTGTGTTTGCGGCGCAGATTGCGCTTCTGCCACCAAGAGCTACCATGTTCCCAATCAAGACGATCGGGAGACACGCCATGAGCTCACTCGCCGGCAAGCAGGGCCCGCGCTATCGCCACACGGCCGAGGACGGCGCGCCGTATGAAACCATCGCTGTCGAGAAACTGACCCCCGTCATCGGTGCGGAAATCTCCGGCGTCGACATCGGCCAGCTCGTCGATGGCGACGCCCGCTCTATCAGGCAGATGGACGAGATCCATCGCGCGCTTGCCGAAAACCTCGTCATCTTCCTCCGCGACCAGCACATCACGCCGAAGCAGCATTTGGCCTTCGGCCGTAAGTTCGGCGAATTGCATTTCCATCCCGCTGCGCCGCACGAGGATGAAGATCCGGCGCTGATGAAGATCTACGCCGACAAGAACTCGCCGCGCGCCAACGGCGAGGCCTGGCACTCCGACGTGTCCTGCGATCTCGAGCCGCCGATGGGCTCGATCCTCTACATCAAGCAATGCCCGCCGCGCGGCGGCGACACGCTGTTCGCCAACATGTACGCGGCCTATGAGGCGTTGTCGGACCGCATGAAGGCCTATCTCGACGGGCTGACTGCGCTGCATGACGGCGAGCCGATCTATCGCGGGCTCTATGCGAATTACGGCGTCGCCGACCGCCCGTCCTATCCGAGTGCCGAGCATCCCGTGGTGCGCACCCATCCGGTCACGGGCCGCAAGGCGCTCTACGTCAACCGCGGCTTCACCCGCCACATCAACGGCATCCCCCGCGACGAGAGCGACGCGATGCTGGCCTATCTCTACCAGCACGCCGAGAACCCGCTGTTCCAGTGCCGCTTCCGCTGGACCGAGAACGCCATTGCGTTCTGGGACAACCGCTGCACCCAGCACCGCGCGATGTGGGACTACTGGCCGCACACCCGTTCGGGCACGCGCGTGACCGTGAACGGGGAGCGGCCGGTGTAGCAAACAGTGCGGTAGGCTGGCAAAGCGAAGCGTGCCCACCATCCGCAATCTCCGCGAAATCGGTGGACACGTTGCTTTTGCGACTTTGTCAGCCCTACGGTAGATTCTCCGCGTTGACGTCTTCGCGCTGCCGCGCCAATCTTCCCAAAAAATAAATCGGGAGGATCCGCCATGCTCCGCGCCGAGGATAACAAGTTCCTGACCGAGTCCGGTCCCGGGACGGGGATGGGTGAGCTGCTGCGCCGCTTCTGGATTCCCGTCCTGCTGTCCGAAGAACTCCCCGAGCCCGACGGCGAGCCGAAGAAGATCACGGTGCTCGGCGAGGAGCTGCTCGCTTTCCGTGACAGCAGAGGTGTCGTCGGCGTCATCGACCAATACTGCCCGCACCGCGGCGCCAATCTCTGGCTCGGGCGCAACGAGGAATGCGGTATCCGCTGTGTCTATCACGGCTGGAAGTTCGACACCGACGGTCGATGCGTCGACATGCCGACGTCGTATCCGGATCTCAACGCCAAGGACC
Source organism: Bradyrhizobium diazoefficiens (assembly GCF_016616235.1). Lineage (NCBI taxonomy): Bacteria > Pseudomonadati > Pseudomonadota > Alphaproteobacteria > Hyphomicrobiales > Nitrobacteraceae > Bradyrhizobium > Bradyrhizobium diazoefficiens. Next base: position 7,572,451 of record NZ_CP067100.1, on the reverse strand, counting down.
TGATCCGCATCAAGTCCTATCCGGCGCGCGAATGGGGTGAGATGATCTGGGCCTATATGGGCCCCGCTGACGCCATGCCCGAGCTGCCCGATCTCGAAATGGCGCTGCTGCCGGCCTCGCATCGCCATGTCAGCAAGAAATGGCAGGACTGCAACTGGGTGCAGGCGCTGGAAGGCTCGATCGACACGGCGCATTTCACCTTCGCCCATCTCTCCTTCGACAAGGAGGAGAACGAGATTCTCGACATCAAGAAGCATTTTGTGAATCCGCTCGCGCGGATGTCGAGCGATCACATGCGCTGGATCGCGGAAGACCCGCGTCCCGTGATCAAGATCAGCGCGCACGAGGCGGGGCTGACGATTGCCGGCGGCCGGCTCACCGGTGGCGACAACATCTACTGGCGCATTGCGCAGTTCCTGATGCCGTTCCACGCCTATGCGCCGAGTGCGATGCCGGGCGAGAACATCTTTGGCCAGACCTTCGTTCCCGTCACCGACACCAATTGCTGGATCTACACCTATGCGTGGAATCCGGAACGGCCGCTGACGCAAGCCGAGCGCGACGCATATGACCGCGGCAACGGCGTGATCGCGGAGGTCGACGAAAACTATGTGCCGCTGCGCCACAAGGGCAACGATTATCTGATCGACCGCAAGCTCCAGAAGACCAGGAGCTACACCGGCATCAAGGGCGTCTCTGAGCAGGATGCTGCCGTGCAGGACAGCCAGGGCCCGATCGCCGACCGCACCCGCGAGCATCTGGGCCCGACCGATCTCGGCATCATGCATTTCCGCAAAGTCGTGATGGACCTGGCGCGCGCGCTTCAACAGGGCGAGCCGCCGCCGCAGGCCGCCCATCAGGATCGTTATGCGGTGCGCTCCGGCGCCTGCGTCACGAGCAAAGCCAAGGATCTGCCCGCGGTGATGCTGGAGCGTTTCGGCGATGTCGCGGGCTTCGTCGGCCGTCCCAGGATCGCGGCAGCGGAGTAGCGCTTGAGGCTATCGCGCTGGATCATCGCGGGGCTGGTCGCGTCGATCCTGCTGCCGTCGCTTGTGGCTGTTGATAGCGGTCAAGCCGCTGCGGCGCGAAAGGTTGCGAAACCCAGGCCGAAACCGCAGTCATCGGCCAAATGCGAGATGTCGAAATTCCGGATCGTCGTGGATGTCGGGCACACCCCGGACTCCTACGGCGCATTGAGCGCGCGCAATGATCCGGAATTCGGCTTCAACCTTCACCTCGCAAGACTCATCACGGCCAGACTCACGTCCGAAGGCTTTGCCGCAACCCGCCTGCTCGTCACGGACGGCAAGGCGCGGCCGAGCCTGTTCAAACGCGTCAATGCCGCGAATGACGGCCGGGCCGATCTGTTCCTGTCGATCCACCACGATTCGGTGCCGGATAAATTGCTCGAGACCTGGGAATTCGAGGGCGTAAAGAGCTATTTCAGCGACCGCTTCTCCGGCTATTCATTGTTCGTCTCGCGGCAGAACCCGCACTTCACCACCAGCCTGATGCTGGCGCGGATGATCGGCCGGCAGTTGAAAGAGCAAAGCCTGCATTACGCCAGCCAGTACACCCTGCCGGTGATGGGCCGTTACCGGCATCAGCTGCTCGACAAGGATGTCGGCGTCTACCGCTATGATGGACTCGTCGTGCTGTCGCGGACGCGGAGTGCTGCCGTACTGCTCGAGGCCGGCTCGATCATCAACCGCGACGAGGAGATGGAGATGAATTCGCCGGAGCGGCAGGAGCTGATGGCGCAAGCTGTGGCGGCAGCAGTCGGGGAGTTCTGCGAGAGGCGATAGCTGCTGCTACGCTCGCAATGACGGGCTGCTACAGCGGCGCCCCCCGATACTCCCGGTTTGCCAGGCTCGCCTCCTCCAGATCGAGGTCGCGCTCGATCCGGCGGCGCGTCTCGTCGGTGATCTCGCCGTTGCGCAGGAGATCGTGGATGAATTTGCGCTCGGCGGCGATCAGCTCGCGGGTCAGCGCGGTGCCGGCGGCGGAAACGTCGTGATAGGTGGGATCGAGCGCATCGGGGAGCTGATTGACACGGATCTCGTGGCGCGCGCGCAACAGGCGCATCACCTCGTCGGACACTTCTTTCTCCGCGGTGAGCGCGTCGAGCGATTTCAGTGCGGCGTCGAGGGCCTGGCGGCGCGCGGCGATCTCGGCCTCGTGCTCGGCGACATGCTCGTTGCGCCCAGCCTCGGCGACGCCGAGCCAGTGCACCACCGGCGGCAGCGTCAGGCCGACACCGATCAGCGTGACGAAGATGACGCCGAAGGCGACGAACAGGATCAGGTCGCGATAGGGGAAGGCCTCGCCGCTGGGCAGCGTGAACGGCAGCGCCAGCGCGGCCGCCAGCGACACGGCGCCGCGGACGCCGGTGAATGCGAGCGCGAAGGGCCATTGCCATGGCGGCGAGGGGTCGCGCTCGCGCAGCGACTTGCTGAGCATCCGCGGCAGATAGGTCGCCGGATAGAGCCAGGCGAAGCGGGCGATCACGATGATCAGCAGGACGACGGCGGTCGCGATCAGGACGTCCTCGAGCGGAAACGCCTTCGACTTCTCATAGAGCGCGCGCATCTGGAAGCCGGTGAGCAGGAACAGCAGGCCCTCGATCAGGTAAATGATGAGATCCCAGAAGAAGATGCCTTGCAGGCGCGTCGCCGACGAGATCAGCAGCGGGCCGTTCCAGCTGACATAGAGGCCGCAGGCCACCGTCGCGATCACGCCGGAGCCGCCGACATGCTCGGGCAGCCAGTAGGACACGTACGGCGTGATCAGCGACAGCGTCAGCTCGACCTGCGGGTCCCCGGACCATTTGCGGAAGCGCAGGGAAAGCCAGCCGACGCCGATGCCGAAGGCGATCTCGCCGGCGACGATGAGGGCGAACTCGCCCGCCGCCAGCGGCAGCGAGAAATGGCCGACCATGATGGCCGCGAGCGCGAAACGGTAGAGGATCAGCGCGGTGGCGTCATTGGCGAGCCCCTCGCCCTCGAGGATGACGAGGAGCCGGCGCGGCATGTTCAGCCGGCGCGCGATCGCGAGCGGCGCCACCACGTCGGGCGGCGCGACAATGGCCCCGAGCAGGAAGCCGATGGTCCAGGGCAGGCCGATCAGATAGTGCGTGGCGGCGGCCACCATGGCCGCCGTGAAGATCACCGCGCCGACCGCGAGCAGCACGATCGGGCGCAGATTGTTTCTGAACTCGCGCCAGCTCATCGCGACGCTCGCCGAGTAGATCAGCGGCGGCAGCACCATCAGCAGCACTAGCTCCGGCGGCAGTTCGACCGGTGGCATGCCCGGCACGAAGGCGAGGCCGACGCCGGACAGCATCAGCAGGATGGCGGGCGCGATATTGAAGCGGCGGGCGGCGAGCGCGGTGCCCGCCAGCACCGCGAGCAGGATGAGGAAGGTCTGGAATTTCGCTGCGATCATGGCCTGTCTTGGCCCGGAAGCAATCGCAAGGTCAATGCGGTGCGGCTCACGTCAGCCGTTCGGCCACCATGCGCCCGATGCGTGCGAACACGGCCTCGATCTGGGCCGCGGTCGGCGCCCCGCCCTGGACATAGGTCGCGATCAGGATCGGTGCGTCCGGCTTGGGCCACACGACGGCGATGTCGCCCGCGGCATCCCTGCCGTTGTTGCCGGTCTTGTCGCCGATCTTCCAGCCCGCCGGCAGGCCACCGCGCAGCCGGTTCGCGCCCGTCTTGCAGCCGACCATCCATTCGGTGAGTTGGGCACGCGAGGCCGGCGACAGCGCCTCGCCCACCACCAACCGCTTCAGATTGCCGGCCATCGCCGCCGGCGTCGTGGTGTCCCGGGGATCGCCCGGCGGCGAGCGGTTGAGCTCGGGCTCATTGTGGTCGAGCCGCGAGGTGGCATCGCCGATCGATCGCCAGAACGCGGTGAGCGCGGCGGGCCCGCCGACCCGCGCCAGCAGCAGATTGGCGCAGGTGTTGTCGCTGAGCTCGACGATGGCCTTGCACATGTCAGCGACCGACATCCCGCCGGCCGCGAGATTCTGCTTGGCGACCGGGGCGTACTCCAGCAGGTCGGCCTGGCCGTAAGGGATCGTGGCCGCAAGCTGCTCCTCGCCGCGATCGACCCGCACCAGCACGCAGGCCGCGAGCGAGGCCTTGAAGGTCGAGCACATCACGAAGCGTTCGTCGGCGCGCCAGGCGAGCCTTGCGCCGGTCGCGAGATTTTCGGCGTAGACCCCGACCCGCCCGCCGCTCTCGCGCTCGTAGGACTCGAACTCGGGCCACGCCTCCGCGGCAAGTGCGGGAGACGCGGCCATCCAGCAGAACGAGGCGAGCAGCGAGCGGCGGTCGAGAAGCATGGGGGACTTTCCCTTCTTCGCCTCTCCCCGTTTGCGGGGAGAGGCCGCATCGCATCGGCAGATGCGATACGGGTGAGGGGGACTCTCCGCGAGTCCAATTGTCAATGTGTTCGCGGAAGCAGCCCCTCACCCCAACCCTCTCAGCGCGAGCGAAGCTCGTCGCGGCCCCGTAAGAACGGGGAGAGGGGAGTCGCAGGGCGCCCGCCCCCTCACTCCCTCAGATCATACCGATACGATTTCGACACGATCTGCCAGCCGTCGGCGAGCTTCATCGCGACCAGATAGTCGGTGAAGAAGCGCGGCGGCAGCTGGCAGCGGACCTTGATGAAGGCGGTCTTCTCGTCGGAGCGGTCGATGGTGACGATGAAATCCTCGCGCGGCTTGCCTTCGGCCTTGCCGGAAGGGCGCTTGCGCACCCGGTCGAGCCAGTCCGGCACGGTCAGCACCTGCAGCTCGCCCTTTTCGACCCAGCGCAAATCGGCGGAGGGATGGAAGATGGCGCCGAGCTTGTCGGCGTCGCCCTCGTAGAGGCCGTCAAAATAGGATTGCACGACGGCTTCGACGCTCGAACGGTTCTGGCTCATGGGTCATCCTTTTGCATGATGGCTTGGGACAAACTTAGTCGTACACATCAGAATGCGCTATGGGTGTGTCAGCCATTTGCGCGAAGGCGTCGCCATGCCCGGATCAGAAAATTCGAACGCTCGTATCCTCACCGGCGAATGCTATTGCCGCGCCGTGCGCTTCGAGGTGGCGGATGCGTTCTCCTACGCGATGAATTGCCACTGCTCGAACTGCCGCCGCACCACCGGCTCAGCCTTCAAGCCGTTCGCTGGGATCGAGCAGCACAACCTTCGCCTTGTCCAAGGTGCAGACCAGCGCCTGATCTACGGCGACGACATGACCCATGACGCCCACTGCGCGCGCTGCGGCTCGCTGCTTTATTCCCGGGTCCGCGAGGGAAAATGGGTCCATGTCGCCATGGGAACCCTGGTCGACGCCCCCTCGATCCGCCCGACGGCCCATATTTTCGTCGGCTCGAAGGCGCCCTGGCATGAGATTACAGACAATCTGCCGCAATATCGTGGGCACATCGGCGATTCCTAGCCAGCGGGCCTGTGTCGGCGAACCCCGACCGCGCTGGCGCGACAAACATAGAGGGTCCTTCGGTCCGCTGCCGGCGCCGCCTTCGTGACCTTCATCACAAGCGGTAGCGGCGGGTCCTGCTAAAGCGGCCCCAAAGGGCTCGAACTGCCTCTGAACTTCGGAAGTCGTGTCATGCGCAATCTGCTCAGACTTTGCCCGCTTCTCCTCGCTCTGGCGCTGCTGCTCGGCGCCGGACCCGCTTTCGCCGGAAAGCGCGTCGCGCTGGTGCTCGCCAACTCGGCCTATCAGCATGCGCCCCCGCTCACGAATCCGGTCAATGACGGTGCGGTGATGGCGAAGACGCTGAAGGAGGCCGGTTTCGACATCGTCGAGTCCCGGCGCGATCTGTCGGCGCTCGACACGCGGCGTGTGCTGCGCGACTTCGCGGACGCGACCCGCGATGCCGACATCGCCGTGGTCTATTATGCCGGCCACGGCATCGAGGTCGAAGGCTCGAACTATCTGATTCCTGTCGACGCCAGGCTCGAGCGCGACACCGACGTGTACGACGAGGCGCTCTCGCTCGACCGGATCCTGGTCGCCGTCGAGCCCGCCAAGCAGCTGCGCCTGGTGATCCTGGATGCCTGCCGCGACAATCCGTTCGGCAAGACCATGAAGCGCACGGTCGCCTCGCGCGGTATCGGCCGCGGCCTTGCCCAGGTCGAGCCGACCAGTCCCAACACCTTGATCGCCTATTCGGCCAAGGCCGGCTTCACCGCGCAGGACGGCGACGGTGCCAACAGCCCCTTCACGGTCGCGCTGTCGAAGCATCTGACGACGCCGGGCCTCGACGTCCGTCGCGCCTTCGGCTTCGTGCGTGACGACGTGCTCAAATCGACCGGCAACAAGCAGGAGCCGTTCGTGTACGGCTCGCTCGGCGGCGAGGACGTCCCGCTGGTTCCCGTCAAGGCGGTGGCCGCGGCGCCAGTGGCGCCTGCGCCGAACCCGCAGGCCGACGTTCGCCGCGATTACGAGCTCTCGCTCCAGGTCGGCAACCGGGCGGCATGGGAGGCGTTTCTGGCTCAGCATCCCGACGGCTTCTACGCGAACCTTGCCAAGCTGCAGCTCGAGAAAATCGGTGCCGAGCAGGCCCACGCGGCGGCGACCGAAAAGGCGAAGCAAGCCGAGGCCGAGCGCGATCGTCTCGCCGCGCTCGGCGCGCAGAAGGACGCGCAGGCCAAGGCTGCGGCGGATGCGAAGGCCGCCGAGCAGGCGCAGCTCGTCGCGCAGAAGGCCAAGGAGCAGGCGCAGCAGCAGGCTGCCGCCGCCGAGCAGCAGCGTGTCAATCTCGCCGCGACGGCACCGAGTGCCGCACCAGTCAGCACGGCGAGTCCGGCCGGCACCAATGTCGCCTCGCTGACGCCGGCGACCGCGCCGGCCGATCTCAGCCGATCGGTGCAGACCGAGCTCGGCCGCGTCGGCTGCTTCTCCGGGCAGGCGGACGGCAACTGGAACACCTCCTCGCAGCGGTCGCTCTCGCAGTTCAACCGTTATGCCGGCACCAAGCTCGACGTGAAAATGGCGAGCACCGATGCGCTCGATGCGGTGAAGTCGAAACCGTCGCGGGTCTGTCCGCTGGTCTGCCAGCATGGCTTCAAGGCCGACGGTGACAAGTGCACCAGGATCGTCTGCCGTGACGGCTACGCGGTCAACGACGACAATGAGTGCGAGAAGCAGCGTGCCGCAAAACCGGCCACCAAGCCCGCGAGCGTCAAGCGTGACGACAGCGAAGAGCGTCCCGCGCGGCAGCGTCGTCAGGCCGGCGGCGCAACGGGCCGTTATGGTGCCGCTGCCGGCATCGCGGCTGCCGCCGGTGCCAGCCGCCCCTCGGGTGGCGGGCAGGTCTATTGCAATAACACCGGCTGTCGTCCGGTCAACCGTGGCTGCCATCTTGAATATCGCGGTGGCGGCGGCCCCGGCAACGATTCCAATGCCGAGGTTTGTTACTAGGGGCTAGAAGTCTCCCTCTGTCGTCCCTTCGAGCGCGCGCATTCGCGGGGACGACGATCAGTTCGAGATCGCGCTGGCCGCGATATTCACCGTCAGCGCCAGCAAAGCCGTATTGTAGATGAATGACACGATGCCGTGGGCGGTCGCCGTGCGGCGGATGGTCTTGTCGGTGATGCCGACGTCGGAGACCTGCGCGGTCATCCCGATCACGAACGAGAAATAGACAAAATCCCAATAGTCGGCGTGGTCTTCCTTGTCGCCGCTCGGAAATTGAAGGCCGCCCGCGGGGTGGCGATAATAGTCGTGGGCGTAGTGCAGCGCGAACGTGGTGTGCACGGCGGCCCAGGACAGCGCAATGGTGGTGATCGCGATCGTCAGCTCCGCGGCGCCGCGGTGGGCGCCGAGTTCGGAGACGATCGCAGCGATACTCGCGAATGCGCCAATGGCCGTCACCAGCAGGATCACGAAGCGGCCGTCGTCCTGCATCGCCGCGGCACGGCGGATGTGATGATGATCGTTGCAGAGCATCATCGTGTAGACCAGAACGAGATACACCGCGATCAGCGCATTCCAGCCGAACAACAGCCGCGTCACCAGCCGGTGCGAACCCGGCAGCAGCAGGCAGACCAGAATGCCGACGCCCAGCGAGATGAAGGTCCGCGGCCGCGCATAGATCAGCCGCACCGGCCGCGACATCTGGCGGAAGCGGACGAGGACGGGATCTTCTTTTTCCATGCGGATCGTCCGGTGAGGCCTGAGCGGCATCGCAGGTGCGCTCCCTCCCCCGTTTGCGGGGGAGGGCTGGGGAGAGGGTGTTTCCACAAAGGAGAACCCCCAAGAGGAGAGAGCCCTCACCCGGCGCGCGGGACGATGCTTCGCATCGCCCGGGACGCGCCGACCTCTCCCGCAAGCGGGAGAGGCAAAGGAGCCCGGAACTACTAGCTCTTCCGCTCGGCGACGAAGCGCGCAGCGGCTTGCAGCACGGCGGCGCGGTCGCCGAAGATCGAGACCGCGCTATCGGCGCGCGCGAGCAGGTCGCGCACGCGCTGCTTGGCGCCGTCGATGCCGAGCTGGGTGACGAAGGTGGTCTTGCCGAGCGCGGCATCGGCGCCGGCCGGCTTGCCGAGCGCGGCCGCATCGCCCTCAACGTCGAGCAGATCGTCGGCGATCTGGAAGGCTTCGCCGAGTGCGCGGCCGTAATCGTCGAGCGCCTGATATTCTTTCTGCGAGGCCTGGCCGAGGATCGCGCCGGCGATGCAGCCATAGCGCAGCAGCGCACCCGTCTTCATTTGCTGAATACGTGCGACATCGATCGGTTCATTGCCGCCAAAACGGCCTTCGCCGGCGAGATCCAGGATCTGGCCGCCGACCATGCCGCCGATGCCGGCGCAGCGCGCCAGCGCGCGCGTCAGCAGCAGCCGCACATTGGCGTCGCGGTGGATCTCGTCGCGGGTGATGATGTCGAAGGCAAGCGTCAACAGCCCGTCGCCGGCGAGGATCGCGGTCGCGTCATCGGTCTTCTTGTGCAGGGTCGGGCGGCCGCGGCGCAGGTCGGAATTGTCCATCGCCGGCAGGTCGTCGTGGATCAGCGAATAGCAGTGGATGCATTCGAGCGCGGCACCGGCGAGCAGCGCGGCCTCGCGCGGAACACCGAACACGGCGGCGCTCTCGACCACCAGGAACGGCCGCAGGCGCTTGCCGCCGTTCAGGCTCGAATAGCGCATTGCGTCCATCAGTCGCTTGGGCCGGGCGATCTCGTCGTGCAGGATATCGTCCGACAGCAGGCGCCCGAGCAGGGCTTCGGTATCGTCAGCGGTCTTGTCCAGGCGTTTGGCGAAATCGGACGGGGACGTGCCGGTCATCAAGGAGGGCTCCAGAACCAAAATTCGGCGGACAATCCTTTATGAGCCCGCCCCAGTCAATCGTTTGGAAGGCTCAAAAAGTGCTGGAAAAGGCCCGAATTATCACAGACTTAATGGCTGAGCCCATGGCCGCGTTTCATTTTGCGCCGGAAAGGTTGATTTGCGCATCGTCAAACCCCTTCTCCTGGTGCTCGTGGTCGCGCTGCTCGCGCCTTATGTGATCGCGCCGTTCTATCGCACTGGTCATCCGGTTTCGACGCTGATGGCGTGGCGCAGCTTGCGCGGCGCGCCGATGCAGCGGGAGTGGATCGATCTGGCGAACATGTCGCCTTATCTGCCGCGCGCAGTGGTGGCGGCCGAGGACGCCCATTTCTGCAGGCATCACGGCATCGACTGGGGCGCGCTGCGCGAGGCCATCGACGACGCCAGGGAGGACGGCACCGCGTTCCGGGGCGCCTCCACCATCACCCAGCAGGTCGCGAAAAACCTGTTCCTCTGGCAGGGGCGGGATTTTGTCCGTAAGGCGCTGGAATTCCCGCTGGCGCTGTGGATCGACTTCGTGCTGCCCAAGGCGCGGATCCTGGAGATTTACCTCAACATCGCCGAGCTGGGCCCGCAGGGCCAGTTCGGGGTGGAGGCGGCCAGCGCCTATGCCTTCGGCAAGTCGGCCAAGGACCTCACGCCCCGGGAAGCCGCTCTTCTGGCCTCGATCCTGCCCAACCCGGTCAAACGCAGCGCCCGGACCCCCGGGCCAGGTGTCCGGCGGCTGGCGGCGACCTATATGGCGCGGGGGCAGGCGAGCTCGCTTGCGACCTGCTGGCGTGAAAATCGCTGATTTCGGGCTCATTCCGGGCATATTTTCCGGCCCAAGAGCCTAGCTTTACGGCCAGCCTTCCTCTATAAGCGCGGCCTTGATCGGCATTCAGCTCGCCTCGTATTGCGGGTGCTGAGCCGTCCCGTCGCGGACGATGCCCTGATGACACCAATCCCTAGAGGATATTGAAATGGCCGTTCCGAGAAGAAAAACCTCGCCGTCGCGCCGTGGCATGCGCCGCTCGGCAGACGCCATCAAGAAGCCGACCTATGTGGAAGACAAGGACTCCGGCGAGCTCCGTCGTCCGCACCATCTCGACCTCAAGACCGGCATGTACAAGGGCCGTCAGGTCCTGAAGAAGAAAGAGTCCTGACCTTCAGGACCTTTCTTGGGGCAGGACGATTTGATCTGCCTGATTTCGGCCAATCCATGAGATATGACGGTGACGGCGGCGGAGCCAATGCTTCGCCGCTGCATTGTTCTGTCCGGACATCTTGATCGAGAAGGCATCTTGCCGATGGTCGGCTTCCCGCTGCTCCTGATTCCGCTCGCGGTCTACAACATCATCGCTTTCCTGATGCCGAGCGTGTCCTTCTCGGACGTGCTGTTCAAGGTGCCGATGGTCACGGGCGAGACCTGGCCGGTGACGCTTGCCGATCTCCTGCTTGCGCTCGGCGTGGTGCTGCTGCTGCTCGAGGTGGTCAAAGGCGCGCGGCCCGGCTCGAAATTTCTGATGGATCATCTGCTGTCGCTGATCGTGTTCGGCGCAGCCGCGGCCGAATTCGTGATGTGGCCCAAATTCGGCAACTCCACGTACTTCCTGCTGGTGCTGCTCGCGATGGCGGATTTCCTCGGCGGCATCGCCCAGCGCACGCGTCGCCGTGTCGCCTATGTCACCGAGACGGTGCCGGCGCCACGCAAGGCCAAGCGCCAGGCCGAACCGCCGGTGGACGAGCCCGCGCCGGAGCCCAAGTTCGAGCCGGTGTCCACGCCGCAAGCAGCTCCGGCGGCCCCGCCCGCGTCCTCGGCGCAATCAGTCGCCGAATCCGTATTGATGGACCATCCGGCGCCAAAGCCGGTGCAAGCCACATCCTCGCCGGAAATTCCCTCGCCGCATCTGCAGCCGGGCAACGGCACGCCGTCATCTCCCGACGCGCCGCGCTGATTGAGAGCATCACTTCTGTTACCGCTCCGGCGGTGTGCTCCCTCTCCCGCTTGCGGGGGAGGGTTGGGGTGGGGGTGTCTCCACGGAGGGACTCCCCAAGAGGAGAGAGCCCTCACCCGCCGCGCTCTCAAGCGCGTCGACCTCTCCCGCAAGCGGGAGAGGTGCAGCGAGCGCGAAGCAAGGTTGTCCTTTGGACTGTGTTACGCCACCTGCCGCGTGCGAGCGGTGACGCTGGGAAGCAGGCGCTTGCTGCCATAGGCCGTCTGCGCGTCTTCAGACGACGCGCGGCGGAGCCGGCTCGTCTGGGGAAAATGTTCGGCGTTGGCGATGAGCTGGGCCACGAAACTCGGATCGGGGTGTGGCAGCGGGGCCTTGTTGACCCATTGCAATGTCGGCAGCATCGGCACCAGGGCCGTGCCCGTGCCGTTGCCTGCCTGGTCCGATCGATCAGTACCCAACATCGCCATCACCGTTGATCCGGCGCAGATTGTCGCGTTTCGGGACGCGGCCGCCGGTGCGTGTCATGTACTCGCAAGGCCTATGCCGGGCCGAGCAGTTTGGTTCCGCCGCCCACAGAAACGTGGTTTCCAAATTGTTTATCAACTTTGCCTAGGGTCGGGGGCGAATCTGGCCGTATCCTGTGCCGGCTCAGGACTCCCGCTGTCCCGAAACGAGGCGATTTTGACCCCTGCATTGCCGCAAGCCTCCGACATCCTGGCCGCGCTCGGCCAGGCCGTGTTCGCCTGGGACATCGCCAGTGACGCCATTGCCTGGGGCGAGCAGGTTGGCGCGGTCTTCCCCAACATCCCGGCCGAGCGGCTCGCCACCGGCGCCGAGTTTGCCAAGCTGATCGAACCCGCGCAGACGCTGCGGACGGCCGCGCTGGCGCAGACCTCCGCCGTGCACGGCGCCGACGGCACGCCCTACCGGGTCGAGTACGGGGTGCGCATGAGCGCCTCCGATCCCGTGGTCTGGGTCGAGGAGACCGGCCGCTGGTTCGCCGGCCCCGATGGCCGGCCGGTGCGCGCCATCGGCTCCCTCCGCATCAACAATGAGCGCCACGCCCGCGACGAGGAGCTGACGAGGCTGGCCCGGCTCGATCCGCTGACCGGCGAGCTGAATCGCTCGCACCTGATCGCGGCGCTGGCCGAGGCGATCGAGGAGACGACCCGCTTCCGCTCGACCGCCGCGTTCATGCTGGTCGGCATCGATCATCTCGCCCGCGTCAACGATGCCTTCGGCTTCGACGTGGCCGATGCCGTGATCCTCGATGTCGCCAGGCGCATCCGCGCGCGCCTGCGCGGCGGCGACGTGCTCGGCCGCTTCTCCGGCAACAAGTTCGGCCTGATCCTGAAGAATTGCACCGTCGATGACATGAACGTCGCCGCCGAACGTTTCCTCACCGGCATCCGCGACGAGGTGGTGCCGACCAGATCCGGTCCGGTCTCGGTCACGGCGTCGATCGGCGCGGTCAGCCTGCCCCGCTATGCCCGCAGCACCGATGAAGCGATCAATCGCGCCCATGAGACGCTGGATGCCGCCAAGCGCCGCCGCGCCGGCTCGTTCGCGGCCTGGCGTCCGGATGCCGCGCGCGACGCGCAGCGCCGCGTCAACATCCGCGTCACCGACGAGATCGTCACCGCGCTGAACGAGCGCCGCATCAGGCTCGCTTATGAGCCGGTGGTTGCGGCCACCTCGCGCGAGCGTGCGTTTCACGAATGCCTGGTACGGATGGACCAGGGCGACGGCCAGGTGCTGCTCGCGCCCGACATCGTGCCCGTTGCCGAACGGCTCGGTCTCATTCGCCTGGTCGATCACCGCGTGCTCGAGCTCGTGGTCGCCGAGCTCGCCGCCGCGCCCGGCATCTGCCTCAGCCTCAACATCTCGCCTGATACCACCATGGATCCGGACTGGTGGGCCGGCATCGAATCGCTGATGCAAGCTCATCCCGGCGTCGCCGAGCGGCTGATCGTCGAAATCACCGAGACGGTCGCGATCCAGGACATCGACGACGTCCGCGCCTTCGTCGGCCGCCTCAAGCATTTCGGCAGTCGCATCGCCATCGACGATTTCGGCGCCGGCTACACCTCGTTCCGAAACTTGCGCAAGCTCGGCGTCGACATCGTCAAAATCGACGGCGCCTTCGTGCAGAACATCACGCATTCCGCCGACGACCGCGCCTTCGTCCAGACCCTGATCGACCTTGCCCGCCGCCTCGACATCAAGACGGTCGCCGAATGGGTCCAGGACGAGGACGCCGCCAACATGCTGCGCGACTGGGGCTGCGATTACATCCAGGGCCGCCTGATCGGCCTCGCCTCGTCCGAGCGTCCCTGGGACACGCCGCCGGACAGTGCGCTGCCGGTGGCGGGGTAGGCCCGCTTCATCGCCCCACGAACTTTCCCTTTGAAATCAACCCCCTTTCTACTGTGCATGGGGTTGTTTTCGCGAAATCGAGGTCGGAGGAGGAACAAAGCCCTCACGCCACCTTTCGAACCGCGTTCAGCGTCTCGATGGTGCGGCCGACCTCGGCGGCCGGGCAGGGCTTGCCGAAATAATATCCCTGCACGGCGGTGCAGCCGCATTCGCGGACGAAGTCGAGCTGCTCGATGGTCTCGACGCCCTCCGCCGTGGTCTCGACGCCGAGCACGGAGCCGAGGCTGGCGATGGTGCGGACGATGGCAACGCTCTCCGGACTTTCGCCGAGCGTGCCGACAAAGGAGCGGTCGATCTTGATGCGGTCGAACGGAAATTTGCGCAGATAACTCAGCGAGGAGTAGCCGACGCCGAAATCGTCGAGGCTGACGCGGACGCCGAGCGCACGGAGCTGATGCAAAATCTCGATCGTCGCCTCGCTGTCGTCGAGCAGGGCGGTCTCGGTGACCTCGAGCTCGAGCCGCTGCGGCGGCAGACCGGCCTCGGCGAGTGCGCTCGTGACCATCGCCACCAGCCCGCGCGCGCGGAATTGCACCGGCGAGAGGTTGACGGCGATCGTAACATCCGGCCATGAGGCGGCCGTGGCGCAGGCCGTGCGCAGCACCCATTCGCCGATCGGAACGATCAGCCCGTTCTCTTCCGCGATCGGAATGAATTCGGCCGGCGAGACCAAGCCGCGCGAAGGATGCTTCCAGCGCAGCAGGGCCTCGAAACCGGTGAGCTCGGTGGTGTCGAGCCGCACCTGCGGCTGGAACACCAGATGGAATTCGCTCCGCTCCAGCGCCGTGCGCAGATCGTGCTCCAGGGCATGCCGGCTGCGCGCCTGCTCTTCCATCTCGGGCTCGAACAGCTGATAGGCGCCGCGGCCCTTGGCCTTGGCCTGGTACAGCGCGAGGTCGGCGCATTTCATCAGTTCGTCGGCGTCCAACCCATGATCGGGCGCGATCGCGATGCCGACGGAGACGCCGACATGGATCGACTGGCTTTCCAGCGGCGGCGGGTGACCGATGATCTCGACCAGGCGGCGGGCGAGCTTTTCGGCCGATTGCGGTTGCGGGCCACGCTGAAGGACGGCGAACTCGTCCCCGCCGAGGCGCGCGACGGTATCGTGCTCGCCGACGTTCTCCTTCAGCCGCGCTGCGACCCAGCGCAGCAGCCGGTCGCCGGCGGCGTGGCCGAGGCGGTCATTGACCGTCTTGAAATTGTCGAGGTCGAAGCACAGCACGGCCATGGCGCCGCCGGCAATCGCGACCTGGTTCAGCCCCTCGCCCATTTTCTCGCGGAACAGCGTGCGGTTGGGCAAATCAGTCAGGGAGTCGTGCCGCGCCATGTGCGCCACGCGCGCCTGGGCCTTGTGACGCTCGGTGACGTCCTCATAGGTGACGACCCAGCCGCCGAGCTCTATCCGCTTGTGGTTGAGCTTGATGATGCGGCCATCGCTTAGGTGACGATGCAGCGTGTGCTCGCCCTCGCGCAGCCGTTCGACATAGTCGGCGTAGAGCTTGGCGCCGGTCATGTTCGGATGAATGCCGAGCGAGCAGCTATGCTCCATGATCTCGCGCATCGAGACGCCCGGCTTCACGATGTCGGCGGACAGCCCGTACATCTCGATATAGCGGCGGTTGCAGACGATCACGTGCAGGCTGGCATCGAGCATGCACAGGCCGTGGCTCATGTTGTTCAGTGCCGCGTCGAAGCGACGGTACTGCTCGCTCAGCTCCTCGACCGCCCGTTCGCGCTCGGTGATATCCTCGTAGGTGGCGACGAAGCCGCCGTCGGGCAGTGCGGAGTAGCGCACCGAGATCACGGTGTCGTTGGACATGCGCCGGCGCATCGGCGAAGAGTCGCGATTGACGATCGTCGCGCTGGCGGCTTCCAGCAGTTGTTGCGGACTGTATTCGGACGAGAACGCACCGTTCGCCATGGAGCGCTCGATCAGCTCGGCGAGATGCGTGCCTGGCCTGGTCTCCTCCGGCGACAGCCGGTAGATCTTGCGGTAGGTGGTGTTGCAGACGCGCAGGCGCATGTCGCTGTCGTAAAAGGCGAGCCCGTGCGCCATGTTCTCCAGCGCCGCGTCGAGGATGAAATTCTGCTGCCGTAGCGTCTCCTCGTATTGCAGGCGCTCGGTGACGTCCTCATGCACGGTGACCCAGCCGCCGTCGGGCAGGAAGCGGGAGACCGCCTGCACCATCCGTCCGTCATAGCGCATCACCAGCAGCGTTTTCGTTTTCCTGCTGCGCACGTCCTCCAGCCTGGTGGCATGGAATTCGCCCGCCGGCATGCCCGGCAGATTGCCGCGCGAGAGCCAGTGGTCGATCGCCGTGCTGTGCGCGACGCCCGGTTTCACGACCTCGGGGTCGAGATTGTAGAGGTTCAGGAAGCGTTCGTTGCAGACGACGAGACGGCTGTCGGCGTCATACATGATGAGACCGTGCGACATGTTGGCGAGCGCGTGCTGGCTGCGCTCGGTCTGCACGCGCAATTCCGCTTCGAGCCGGGCGAGGCGGCTGACGTCGTCGCAGATCGTCATCCAGCCGCCGCCGGGAAGCGGCTTCAGATCGAGCGACATGACGAGGCCGCTTGCCAGTCGCTGCTCGGTCCGGAACGGCTTGCCGCCCGAGATCTGGGCGATCCGCGCCGAATACAGCGCGTCGAGCTCCTCTTTGGGAAAGTTGCCGCGGCTTGCACTGTGCGCAAGCACCTCGCGGTAGCTCGTGCCCACCCGCACGATGTCGGCCGACATGTCGAACAGGCTGAGGTAACGCTGGTTCACCAGCACGATCCGGTTGTCGGCATCGTAGACGCAGACGCCCTGCTCCATATGGTCGAGCGCAAGCTGGCTCAGCCCGACCAGGGCCTCCGGGCCCTGCTCGCGGCGTGCACCAAGCTCGTTGTCGCGGATCGACGTCATGGGGGCGGCATGGTCTCGGCGGGCAATACACTTAACGCAACGTAATTCGGCTGCCGAGGCTAGCGAAGAGACGGGAAAATTCCCTTAAGCGCGGTAGTTTACGGAGGGTGACCGGCGATTGCGAAAGGCGTGTGCCGGCACGCGAATGTGGAGGAGCACGCAAGCCAGAGCTGGCCAAGAGCGCGCAGCAAACTCCGCGGTCGTCCCTGCGAACGCAGGGACCCATAACCACAGGGAGAGGTTTGACGAAGGCTGGTCGTGAAGAGGCGTTGCCGCGGTACCAAGACCGGGGCCCACGGACAGATCGCGCGGCATGGGTCCCTGCGTTCGCAGGGACGACAGCTCATTCCTGGCCCGCGTGGCTTCCTACGGCCCGTAGAGCACGAGCTCGGTATCGGTGAGATCGCCGAGCTGCGGCCGGTGCGGGCCCTTGAAATATTTGCGGCCACGTCGCTCGGTATAAATGCCGGCAAGACCGGGAATCGGACCATTGGCGTCGATCGCAACCGAGATCTTGCCGAGCCGCAGCAGCAGCCGGCCGATGCGGCCGGCGCAGGCGGCGTATTCGGCGGCGCTGCGGCAATAGATCAGCTTCATCGCCGGCGGCGCGATGAAGCCGCGGCGGATGCGGACCGGTTGCAGGATGAAGGGGAACGTTCCCTTCGGGGTGCGGCAGACCAGGCTGAGACAGTTGTAGCGCGCATGCCGCGTCAACAGCCCGGTCTCGGCGTCAGAAAGTCCCTCGATGGTCTTGGCGTGCTGCGGAATGACCTCGATCTTGCTCCAGCGCGGGGCGCGCGACAGCGCCGGCACGGAGAAGAAGATGCCGCGGCAATAGGCGCGAAAACCCTGGGTCTCGATGATCGGCCAGGTCCACGGCGCCGGGCTGATGTTGAGATAGGTGACGTCCTTGTGCCGCTGCGCGATCTTGGTCAGCAGCGGCGCGTAGTTGCGGTAGGCCGGATCGACATACCAGCTCGACAGATTGCACTGGACGGCGGTCTCGTCGCCGACCTTCCGCGCCGTGTAGATCAGCAGCAGCACGCCGACCGGCGTGCCGTCATTGTCGAGCATGTAACCGAAGCGCGGATAGCCCTCCGGCACAGGCCGGAAGGCCTGCCGGCGCAGGCCCTGGATCCAATAATTGTGCGAGCGGCCGACGAAGCCGCGCGTCAGCAAGTCCGCGATGGCTTCGACATCGGACTCGGTGATCTCGCGGCATCGGACCTTGGTGTGGATCACGCTCGTCTTGCCCGTGGAAATGGGAGGCCTCGTTTGGTCTATCGTTTCAGCATGATCTTTTCGGAAAACCGCTTCGCACTTTTCCGGATCATGCTCTAGCGCCAGCCTTCGCCGTGAGCGTCAGCCGCAACGTGCGGCTGGAGGCCCATGATGTCCCGCACCTTGGCGGGCCAGGCGGAAAGGTCGGTGCCGTGGGTGTGGAACATGGCGACGGCCAGGCGGTCCATGCCAAAGGCGACGCAGCCGGTATGTGCAGGCTCGCCATTGGCGTCCTGGATGCCCCAGGTCGTGCCGAAATGCTCGCGGTGATAGTTGAAGCTCATGCAGGCGGTCGGCTGCTCTTCCGAGCGCAGCGGGATCAGCAGCTCGAACTTGAGCTGTTGCTGCTTCTGGCTCACCGCCTTCATCTGGCCGACGCGGCCGAAGAAGGGATCGCTCGCATAGTCGACGCGGAAGGTGAGGCCGAGATCGCGGGCGATCGCCTGCGCACGCACCATCCAGCGCTCGCGGAAATCGGCGACATCGTCGGGCGTGCCGATGCAGACATATTCGCGCATCCGGAACGATTGCAGCCGGTCGAGATGCTTTGACGGCTCGCGGCGGAAGCAGTCGGCGGCGACGTCGAAGCGCAGGCCGCCCTTCGGCAACTGGCCGCGGCTCGCCGCGATCGGATAGGCCGGATAGCAGGCGGCGGGCGACAGCACGAGGTCGGCTGGCGAGAGCGAGCTGGTCCAGTCGCCGCCGGCGTCGAAGCGGCTCACCGCGGCATTGATCTCTCGTTCGGTGCCGTGCAGGCCGCAGACGCAGCCGAGCAGGTTCGGAAAGCTCTTGAGATAACCGGATTTCTCCAGCTGGGCGCGGCTCATCACCGGCGGAAAGCGCATCACCTCGGTGCCGGCTTCGCGATGGCTGGTGATCAGCGCTGCGAGCTTCTCGACGACGTCCTCATAGAGCGCGGTGCGGGCGTAGACGCCGTCCGCGCCCATGCGGTGGAACAGCTTGTCGGCGAGATGATCGAGCGGGTCGGCGATCTCAGGCGCGGTCTCGGGTGAGTTGGGGAGGACGGCAATGTTCATGGGATGGTGTCCTGCTATCTCGAAATTGTTCTTGTTGTTTCAGTCATGAAGGCTCGTCGGCACGCCACTCATCAGCGTCGAGGTCGCGGCGTTGGCCAGAATACGGTCGTTATTGATCATGATCGGCGACGACAGCACGTCGCGCAGATGGCGGCCCATGGTGAACTCGCCGTCATTGCGATAGCCGGAGAGGCCAGCGGTGCGCATTGCGTGCATCACGGTCTCGACCGCAAGCTCGGAGGCCTGCACCTTGAGCAGCGTGATCGAGGACTGGAAGTCGAGCGAGCCGAGTGCGCGCTCGTCATGCTCGACGCGGGCAAAGGCATCGATATTCGCGGCGATCAGCGCCCGCAGCTTCGCCAGCGACATTTTTGCGGCCGTGAAGTGCGCTGCGGCCGGCGGCATCTGGCCGCCCGAGGAGCGGGCCGCCTTGCGGATGAAGGCCTGCGCACGCATGACGGCGGCAGCCGCGATGCCGGCCCAGGCCGAGGACCAGCACAGATGCGCGAACGGCGTCATGGTCTGGGCGTGAATCTTGTCATAGGATTCCGGGAAGATGCGGTCGGCGGGGCAGTCGACCTTCAACTCGAAACCGGTCGAACAGGTCCCGCGCATGCCGAGCGTCTCCCAGCCCAGCGTCCGCTTCAGCGAATAGTCGTCCTTGGCGAGCGCCAGCAGCACCTGATCGGAAGCGACGGCATCGGTGGCGCGGCGGGCGATGGTGACGAGGCCGTCGGCCTCGGCGCCGTAGGAGATCACGGTGGCATCGCGCACCAGTGAGACGGTCTCGCCGGTGTGGTCGACCGCAGCCGCGCTGGCGCGGATATTGCCGCCGTTCTGGCCTTCGGTGGTGGAGGAGGCAAGCAGCCACTGGTCGCGCGCGACCCGGCGCATCATGGTTTCCATCCAGGGAATGCCGTGGCCGTGCCTGACGACGCAGGCGACCTTCGTCGTGTGCATCGCGTACACCATCGCGGTCGAGGCGCAGGCGCGGCCGAGCGTGTAGCAGATGTCGGTGACCTCGTGGATCGAGGCGCCAAAGCCGCCGTATTCGGCCGGGATCATGACGCCGAGCAGCTTTTGCTCGCGCGCGACGTCGAAAGCCTTGTGGGGGAAACGGGCGTCGCGATCGACCCCGTCCGCGTCGGCCGCCGCAGCACTCGCGGTCCGGGCGGCGCGCTCGATGAGGGAGGGGCCCTGTTCGAGGAAGCTCGTCTGCGTCTCGTCGACAGTGAGGACTGCTTCACGCACGTTCATGCTCGTCCGCCTCCAGTTTGTCGTTCGGGATCGCCGGCATCATTCGCGATGCCGCGTAAAGCGATCCCCCGACCATCTTTGCTTGTGAGACGAGGCTACGGATTTAATTCAAATTCGTCGATGAAATAGAGGGTAAACAAAGCCCAATTCCGAACGAACAGTTAAGGGCCGGTTGTTTGCATCACCGGGATTTCGGTGATCGCGTTAGGGTTCTGGAAGACCAAGAAATTCCAGACAATCTGAGTCATCGTTTACTAAGAAACGCGAAGTAATGGTGACGCCCATTGCAGGATAGGCGGGCCGTGCCCATCGTAGCAACCGGCCGACCTTTATAGACAGATGGAATCCACCGATGCAGGCCTTCGATACCGATTTGCGCAATCGCATCATCAAGCTGGTGAAGGGCATCCTCGCGCAGAACTCGCTCAGCGCGGACATCACGCCGCAGGCGAAGCTCGTCGACGCCGGCCTCACCTCGATGGACATGGTCAATCTGATGCTCGGCGTCGAAGCCGAATTCGACTTCACGATTCCGCAGTCCGAGATCACGCCGGAGAATTTCCAGTCGGTCGAGACGCTGGAGCGGATGATCGCGACCCAGCTGCGGTTGGCGACCGCGGCGTAGGTCAGGCGCGCCACTCCTTCCCCGGTGTTGTCCCTGCGAACGCAGGGACGACACTGAGTGTGAGGCCACTTTCGCGTCCCTCACACCATCGCCATCTATCCCACCACCCCCGTTCCAAAACCGCCGCAAAACTGGCATAGCTTAACCATGTCGCACGTGGCGAACAGGGTGGAGCAGGCATGGCGCAGGCGGTATTGGGCATCATCGGCGGCTCCGGCATCTATGACCTGCCGGGTCTCGAGGGCGCGCGCGAAGAGGTAATCGGGAGCCCTTGGGGCGAGCCGTCGGCTCCCTTAAGGCGCGGCTCCATCGCAGGTCTGCCGATCGTGTTCCTGCCGCGGCACGACAAGGGCCATCGTCTCTCGCCGTCCGACATCAACTATCGCGCCAATATCGACGTCCTGAAGCGCGCCGGCGTCACGGACCTGATCTCGCTGTCGGCCTGCGGTTCCTTCAAGGAAGAACTGCCGCCCGGCACCTTCGTTCTCGTCGACCAGTTCGTCGACCGCACCTACAAGCGCGAGAGCTCGTTCTTCGGCCGGGGCTGCGTCGCGCATGTGTCGATGGCGCATCCGGTCTCGCCACGGCTGCGCATCCATCTTGCGACGGCGGCCGAAGCCGAAGGCATCGCGATCGCGCGCGGCGGCACCTATGTCTGCATGGAGGGGCCGCAATTCTCCACCTATGCGGAGAGCATGACCTACAAGACGCTCGGTTACTCCGTGATCGGCATGACCAACATGCCCGAAGCCAAACTCGCCCGCGAGGCGGAGATCTGCTACGCGACCGTCGCGATGGTGACCGATTTCGACTGTTGGCATGCCGACCACGATGCCGTCACGGTGCAGGACATCATCCACGTGCTGACCTCGAACGCCGACAAGGCCAAGGCGCTGGTGGCGCGGCTGGCCAAGGATTTTCCGCGCGAGCACGAGCCGTGCCCGATCGGCTCGGACCGCGCCCTCGACACCGCGCTGATCACCGCGCCCGAGGCGCGCGATCCCGAGCTTTTGAAGAAGCTCGATGCGGTGGCCGGGCGTATCCTGCTCGGTTGAAGGGAAAGGCAGAACGCCATGAAGGTCGACGGCAAGCATTTTCGCAGCATCTGGCGCGAGCGTGACGGATGGTCGGTCGGTGCGATCGACCAGCGCCGGCTGCCCCATGAGTTCGTCGTTGCGAAGCTGACCTCGTGCAAGGACGCGGCCGTCGCCATCCACGACATGCTGGTGCGCGGCGCACCGCTGATCGGGGCCACCGCGGCCTATGGCATGGCGCTGGCGATGCGCGAGGACGCATCCGACGCTGGCCTGAAGCGCGCTTATGACACGCTGGTCGTGGCGCGGCCGACGGCGATCAATCTGAAATGGGCACTGGACGAGATGCGCGCGACGCTCGCCCCGATCGATCCGGTCGAGCGGGCGGAAGCCGCCTACGCGCGCGCCGACGAGATCGTCGAGCAGGATGTCGAGATCAATCGCGGCATCGCCGCCAACGGCCTGAAGCTGATCGAGGCGATTGCTGCGAAGAAGCCGGGCGAGGTCGTCAACGTGCTGACCCATTGCAATGCCGGCTGGCTCGCGACCGTCGACTGGGGTACCGCGACCGCACCGATCTATCTTGCGCATGAGCGCGGCATCAAGGTCCATGTCTGGGTCGACGAGACCCGGCCGCGCAATCAGGGTGCTTCGCTCACGGCGTGGGAACTCGGCCATCATGGCGTGCCGCACACCGTGATTCCGGACAACACCGGCGGGCATCTGATGCAGCACGGCATGGTCGACCTCGCCGTTGTCGGCACCGACCGCGTCGCTGCCAATGGCGATGTCTGCAACAAGATCGGAACCTACCTCAAGGCGCTTGCTGCGCACGACAACGGTGTGCCGTTCTATGTCGCGCTGCCGTCGCCGACGATCGATTTCGCGGTCGATGACGGTATCAGGGACATTCCGATCGAGCAGCGCAGCGGCACTGAAGTCACCGACATGACCGGACGCACCGCGGATGGACGGCTGGAGACGGTGCGTATCGTACCCGAGGGATCGCCGGTCGCGAACTACGCGTTCGACGTCACGCCGGCGCGCCTCGTCACCGGCCTCATCACGGAGCGCGGCGTGCTGAAGCCGGATCGCGCCTCGCTCGCCGAAGCGTTCCCGGAGCGGATCGCTGCCGCGGCGGAATAGGCTTGGTCGGCTCTCGTAGAGCAAAGGCGCGTAAGCGCCGTGCCCACCATCTGCTTGTGGTGGGCACGCTTTCGCTTTGCCCACCCTACGGCTTCGCGCCTCGCAACGATGACTTGCCTACCCGAGCTTCAATCCTGTCGCCGCCTCGAGCTCGGCGATCGCCTGCGCACCGCTCGTGACCTTGATCGTGGTCATGCCCATCTCGCGCGCGGGCTTCAGGTTGACACCGAGATCGTCGAGATAGACGCAGTTCCTCGGATCGACCTTCAACGTCTCGACCATCAGCCGGTAGATGCGCGGGTCCGGCTTGCGCAGGCCGATCTTGGCGGATTCGATCACGTGGTCGAACAGCACCATCACCTCGGCGATGTAGAGCGAGCGCCCGGTCATGCTGCCGATGGCGTTGGCCGGCAGATTGTTGGTGATGCAGCCGGTCTTGAACTGCGCCTTGATGCGCTTCAGCGCCTCGACCATTTCCGGCCGTAGATCGCCTTGAAGCAGCGGCAGCACGTCGCGGCCGCGCACTTCAGCGCCAAGAGCAAGCGACTCGGCGGCGAACAGCTTGTCGAACGTGTCGATATCGACCTCAGCACGCTCGAACTTGGCCCAGGCGTTTTCCAGATGATTGGCAGCGTTGGTGCGGCGGATGATATCGACGGGCAACCCACGCTCGGTCTCGTACCGCGCGAATGCCTCGAACGGCGAGCTGGTCAAAACCCCGCCAAAATCAAAGATCACAGCCTCGATCGCCACCGTCCTGCCCTCGTCAATTCCTTTCCAAGAGCGCTAGCATGCGATATCGGCAAGGACCAGTCCGAAGCAATCCGCCGGCCTCATTGCCGCCGCCACAGCGTGTTCCATGAAGAAGCTTGCAACCCTCGTCACAACCGCTCTGCTCGCTACGCCCGCCTACGCCATCGTCGGCGGCGGCACGCCGCAGGTCGACGGCGTTGCACGCGCGGTTGTCACCATCGTCGGCTCGCGCGGCAATTTCTGCACCGGCAGCCTGATCGCGCCGAAGCTGGTGCTGACGGTCGCCCACTGCGTGCAGCCTGGCGCGGACTACAAGATCGTCGATCGCGTCACCGGCGGTCAGCCGCAACTGCTGAACGTGCGCACCGCCGCGATCCATCCGAACTTCAACATGCAGGCGATGCAGGCCCACCGCGCCACCGCCGACGTGGCGCTGCTGCAACTCGATATTCCACTTAAGGGAAAATCGACCGTCGCGGTCGGCGCGCCGACTATTCCGATCCAGGTCGGCGGCCGCTTCGTCATCGCCGGCATCGGCGTCACCGTGCGCGGTGATGGCAAGAGCGGCGGCACCACGCGGGTTGCCGGCCTCGTCGCCACGGGGCAGCCGGGCACGCTCCAGATCCGGCTGGTCGATCCCGTAACCAACGGTGTTCGCGACGGAATCGGCGCCTGCACCGGTGATTCCGGCGGCCCCGTGTTCGAGGACAGACAGAATGGTCCTGTGCTCGTCGGCCTCATCAGCTGGTCCACAGGACCGAACGGCGCCGCCGGCTGCGGCGGCCTGACCGGCGTCACGCCGCTCACGCTCTATCGCGACTGGATCTTGCAGACTGCACGGAGCTGGGGTGCGGCACTGTGATTTGATCGCGACTTGATCTATGCCATCTTGCAGAGAAAGCGCGACGGGCGAGCATGTCCGTCGCGGAGGAAACGCGCCGCCAATCAAAGGCGGCCTGAAAAGACAAGGCATAGAAGCAACAATGAATGTCGCTGTTCGCAGTCACGCCACGGCCAAACAGGCTTCTGAACATTTCGACGTGCTGATCGTCGGCGCCGGCATTTCCGGCATCGGCAGCGCCTATCACATCGAAAAGCAGCTGCCGGACACGAGCTACGTCATCCTGGAGACGCAGGCGACGTTCGGCGGCACCTGGTCCACGCATCGCTATCCCGGCATCCGTTCCGACAGCGACCTCCACACCTTCGGTTACAGTTTCAAACCCTGGGTCGGGCCGCCGATCGCAACCGCCGAGGAAATCCTCGCCTACATGAACGAGGTGATCGAGGAGAACGATATCGCTCGGCATATCCGCTACAAGCACCGGATCAATTCGGCGGGCTGGTCGAGCGAACAGAACCTCTGGACCATCGAGGCGGTGACGACCGATACCGGCGAGCCCAGAACCTTCACCGCGAACTTCCTCTGGATGTGCCAGGGCTATTACCGCCATTCGGAAGGCTATACGCCGGACTGGAAGGGCATGGAGCGCTTCAAGGGCCGCATCGTCCATCCGCAGACCTGGCCCGACGATATCGAGCTTGCGGGCAAGAAGGTCGTGGTGATCGGCTCGGGCGCCACCGCGGCAACGCTGGTGCCGAACATCGCCGACACATGCGCGCATGTCACGATGCTGCAGCGCTCGCCGACCTACTTCCGGCTCGGCCGTAACGCGATCGAGATCGCGGAGGAATTGCGCCGGCTCCAGGTCGACGAGGCCTGGATCCACGAGATCGTCCGCCGCAAGATCCTGTTCGAGCAGGATGCGTTCACGAAGCTCTGTATCTCCAAGCCCGAGCAGGTGAAGAAGGATCTGATCGGCCAGATCAGCGCGGTGCTCGGGCCGGACTACGACGTCGAGACGCATTTCACGCCGAGCTATCGGCCGTGGCGCCAGCGCATCGCTTTCGTGCCGGATGCCGATCTGTTCAAGGGGATCGCCAGCGGCGAGGCCTCCGTCGTCACCGACGAGATCGAATGCTTTGTCGAGAACGGCATCCAGCTCAAGTCGGGCAAGCTGCTGGAGGCCGACGTCATCATCACTGCGACCGGCTTCAATCTTTCAGCGCTCGGCGACATCGCCTTCGAGATCGACGGCAAGCCGCTCGCCTTCGGTGACACCGTCACCTATCGCGGCATGATGTTCACCGGCGTGCCGAACATGGTCTGGGTATTCGGCTATTTCCGCGCCAGCTGGACCTTGCGCGTCGATCTCGTCGCCGATTTCGTCTGCCGGCTGCTCGGCCACATGAAGGCAAAGGGCAAGAAGAAGGTCGAGGTCAGCTTGCGTCCCGAAGACCACAACATGCCGATTCTACCCTGGATCGATCCGGAGAACTTCAACCCCGGCTACATCATGCGCAACATGAACCTGCTGCCCAAGCGCGGCGACAAGCCGGAATGGCAGCACAGCCAGGATTACTGGACCGAGAAGGACGAGATTCCGAAGACGGATCTGGACGACAAGGCGTTTGTTTACGGGTGAGGGTCCGCCATCGTAAGGCGTTCCCCCGCCGGGTGAGCAGTCACCGCTTCTGCTGCTCGGGCCGGCGTGGCGGCCGCGGCGCCACGGGGGTGCCGGCCATCTTGTTGGCGGTCTCGCTGACGTCGAGCAGCGAGCGGCGGATGTCCTCGATGTAAGCCGCCGACTTCTTCCGCATGGTGTCGGCCAGTTCGCGCAGCCCCTGCACCTTCTCGAACAGCTCGTCGGCCTTGCCGTCGACGAAGCCGGGCACCGCGCCCTCGATCTTCGTGACCGCCTTGTCGAACCCCGCAAACGCGC
Source organism: Bradyrhizobium diazoefficiens (assembly GCF_016616235.1). Classification (NCBI taxonomy): domain Bacteria; kingdom Pseudomonadati; phylum Pseudomonadota; class Alphaproteobacteria; order Hyphomicrobiales; family Nitrobacteraceae; genus Bradyrhizobium; species Bradyrhizobium diazoefficiens. The sequence goes on along the minus strand of NZ_CP067100.1, from coordinate 7,545,903 downwards.
TGTCGACCTTGGCCATGACGGCATCGATCTCGCCGCCCTTGCTCCTGAGATCGGCGGTGGTGGTCTCGAACGTGTGCAGGCCTTCCTTGATCGCGGGAGCGTTGCTCACGATGCTGCGATCGACGCTGTGCAGCGTGTCGACGATGGACTCGGCATCGCTGAGATCGGCGGTCAGCACGGGGATGCCGTCCGAGTCCAGCGGCACCGGCGGCGCGGAGGGCGCGCCTCCGATCAGCGAGATCGCGGCGACGCCGGTGAGGCCCTGGAATTCGATGCCCGCGACGGTGTCCTTACGGATCGGCGCGGTGTTGTCGAGCATCACCAGCGCCACGATCCTGCGCGGACTGTCCAGCTTGATCGACAGGACCTGGCCCGCGGGCACGCCGTCGAAATTGACCGGGCCGCCGCGGCGCAGGCCGCTGGCGGAGCCCCCCTCGAACACCACCCGCAACTGGCTGCGGCTCTGGATGGTGCGCCACTTCTGCACGCCGAGCAGCCCGCCGAACGCCACGGCGATCACCGCCAGCGTCGCGGTTCCGATCACCAGATTGCTCGCGCGTGCCATGAGGCTAAGTCTACGGCCAAAGCGGGCAAGTTGGAAGAAGGCCTCAATGTCCCGCCGCGCGTTTTGCCGCCGCATTGTTCAGCACGATCAGGGCATCGACCGCCACACCCGTCTTCGCGTTGATCAGGAAGGGATTGACATCGATCGAGGCGATCCGGTCGCCGGCATCCGCGATCAAATTGGACAGGCCGACCAGCGCCTTCACCGCGGAGGCCTCGTGCAAGGCCGGCTTGCCGCGATAGCCGCGCATCTTGACGCCGGCCTTGGTGCGGCCGATCAGGAGCCGCGCCTCGGTCTCGTCCAGCGGCGCGCCGGCAAGCGCGACGTCCTTCATCAGCTCGATGTCGATGCCGCCGGTGCCGAACAGCACCACAGGTCCCATCTCGGCGTCGAGCGAGGCGCCGACGACGAGCTCGAGGTCGGCCTTGACCTGCTGCGCGATCAAAATGCCGTCGAGCTTCGGCTTGCCTTTCAGCTTATTCACCCGCGCGGTGATATCGGCGAACGCTTTCTTGACCTCCGCCGCGCTGTTGAGGTTCAGCACCACGCCGCCGATGTCGGATTTGTGCAGGATCTCGGCGCTGACGACCTTCGCCACGACCGGGAAGCCGATCTGTTTGGCGATCTTCACGGCCTCCGCCGCGGTCTGCGCGATGGCTTCCTTCGAGATCGGGATGCCATAGGCCTTCAGCAGCTTCTTCGAGGCCACCTCGTCGAGCGCGGCGCCGTTCGCCGCTTTCAGCGCCTTCTCCAGCACGGCGCGCGCGGCCGGCTTCGAGCTGGAGACGAGGTCGGGGACCTCTTTCCGCAACCTGGCATAGCCGAGCAGCGATTTGATCGCGGTCACCGCGCGGTCCATGCCCTGCATGACAGTGAGATGCGGCAGCGACTTGCGCAAGCCCTTGGTGAACTCGGTGAAGCCGATCGACATCGCGCTGACATAAATCACCGGCTTTGAAGCCTTGCTCGCCATCTCGTTGACGATGCGCAAATTGCGCTCGCGCAATTCGTGCGGCGCCTTTGGCAGCTCGGCATCGATGATGACGATGTCGATATCGGGATCGTCGATCATCAGCTTGATCGACTTCATGTAGACGGAGGGATCGACCACGGCGGCAAAGCCGGCGTCGAGCGGGTTGCCGACGATCGAGCCCGGCCCGAGCATCTTTGCCAGCTCCGCACTGACATGCGGGCTGAGCGGCGCGAAATTCAGGCCTTCGGCGTAGAAGGCGTCGATCAGCATGCCGCGCTTGCCGCCGGATAGCGTGACCGCGGCGAGCCGGTCGCCCTTGGGCACGGCCGAATGGACGAAGCATTCGGTGGTCTCGATCAGCTCATCGAGCCCGCCGACCCGGATCACGCCCTCGCGCGTCGCAATGGCGTCGAAGGTCTCGATCGAGCCCGCGAGCGCTCCGGTATGCGCCATCGCCGCCGCGCGGCCGCCCTCGGACGCCCCGAGCTTGAGCGCGATCACCGGCTTGCTCGCGGCGCGCGCCGCCTTGCAGGCATCGCGAAACGCCTTGGTGTTGCGCACGCCTTCGAGATAGACCACGATCACCCTGATACTCGGATCCTCGGCGAAATAACGCATCAAATCCGGCGTCTCGAGCCCGGCTTCGTTGCCTGTGGTCACCATGTAGCCGACCCCGACGCCGCGATCTTCCAGCGCCTGGCGGATTGCCATGACGATGGCGCCGGATTGTCCGGCGATCGCGACCGCGCCATGTTCCATGGTGACGATGCGGTCGTCGATATTGGTGAAGAGCTTTTCGCCAGCGCTCAAATTGCCGAGGCAGTTTGGGCCGGTGACGGCGAGCCCGGTCTCGCGTATCGCGGCCTGAAGTTCGGCGGCGAGCTTCTGGCTCTCCTCGTCCTGCAATTCGCTGAAGCCGGAAGTGACGATGGTGGCCGAACGCGCGCCGGCCGCCGCGGCGTCGCGGATCACCTGCACGGCAAAGCGCGCCGGCACCAGCACCAGCACGTGATCAGGCTTTTCGGGGAGGCTCGCAAAGTCCTTGTGGCAGGGCACGCCCCAGATGGTCTCGCGCTTGGCGTTGACTGGATAGAGCCCGCCCTCGTAGCCGTATTTGACCAGATTGTTCCAGATGCGCTCGGCATAATTGCCGGGTTTGTCGGTCGCGCCCACCAGCACGATGTTGCGCGGGTGCAGCATGGCGTGGATGCCTTTGACGACATCGCTCGCATCAGGCGGCGGAGCCCATGGCCGGGGAGATGCGGACTCAGCAGATACGCGAGCTTCCATGGCGTGACCTCACCTGTTGTTATTTTTGGTAGCGCGTCACCCCCTTCTATGGCGAGTTCTCTGGAGTGGCAACCATGCGCGTGGAATGCCGCGTGATGGAATGAGCGGCGCATCGCCGCTATCCATCGGCTCCAATCAACACACCATGCAGGACGTAGCGTTGGGGGCCGGACCTAACTGCGTCGAACGGCCAGCACGTGGTGAGCACGAGTTCGAAATCCTGCGCTGTGGCACCGATCCCCGATTCATCGAAGCGGACGACGGCCGAAGCGTCCGCGCGATAGCGGAACCGCCTGCCGTCGCGACGGGTGATCTCGATGACATCTCCGATGGCGACGTTTCGCAGAAAACGGAAATGAGTGTCGCGATGTCCGGCATAGACGGCAATGCCGCGCTCGCCGGCATCGACCGTCTGTTGGATATGGCCGGGTCCGAACGCGAGCGCCTGGCCACTCACACTGTCCAGCACGATCGCACTGGCGCCGATTCGTTTCACCTCGATCCGCGCGACCGGCCACGTGTCGGCCCACGACCACGGCTTGACCATCTCGCCGGTCGCAACGCTGCGGTCGAACGCGCGCTCCAGCAGCACCTGCGCGAGCCAGGCCTTGGCATGGATGTAGGCGCCGTTGCCGAACAGGACGGCGCCGACGATCGCGAGAACCAGGGGCCACATGAGGCGGGGCATTGGTATCTCTGTTCGACATTCCCGAGAAAAAAGGCGCGCGCGGCCGTTGGTGACGGGACGGGCGACCGCGCGCGCTAACAGAGGAGTTCGGGGGGCTCCTCTCTCAAGCAGCGTCGGTGAGCAAGGGCCGACGCCGGTTGAACACGAACAGGATCAGGGCGAGCATGATCAGGATCAGTCCTGCGATCATCTTCAGCTCGGCCGATGTCGCCGTCTTGGGCAGGCGGATCACATCGGGCGCGGCGGGGGTCGGTCGCCTTGTCGAAGGCTGGTTGCGCGCATCCGCATGGCGCTCGCGCAGCTGCGCCGGCGTCAGATGCGGCCGCTCGCCGAAGACTTTCTCGAAATCCCAACCCGCCGGCAGGTTGATCGGCAGCTCGCTGAGCTTGAGCGGCGCGCCCTCGGGGCGGCTCGGCGTCTTGTCGACCGCGATGAGGCTGGTGAGCCGCGTGACGATCTGATGGTCGAGCGCCAGCGCGAGGATCGCCTTGTCGGAATCTTCGGGCGTCATCTCGCGCAGGGTGCGCGCAACTTCGGCATCGCCGATCTTGCGCCTGGCCCAGAGTTTTGACAGGCCCTTGCCTTCGGCTGCGTTTTGCAGCGGCAGCGTCACCGACCAGGGCCGGTCGCCGACGCGGCCCTTGATCTCGATCGAGCCTGCGAGCTTCTCGAGCCTTGCCGCGAGCACCAGCGGTTCGTCGCGATAGACGTCGGGAATGATCGCCGGCGTCACGTCGGCCTTGGCTTCGGAGAATCTGGCGCTGAGGCCGGTGACGGCCGGGTTCTCCAGCTTGGCGAACAGGCTGCGCATGCGCTCTTCGACCTGCTCGACGGAACCGATATGGGTGAAGGCGCCGCGGCCGAGCTCGGAAGCGCGCGTCATCAGATAGGTGTTGGGCGCGGAGCCGATGCCGACCATGAACACGCGCGAGCGGCCACGCATCGCCGTGATGGTTTCGAACAATTGCTGCTCGTTGCCGATCGCGCCGTCGGTCAGGAATACGACCTGGCGGACCATGCTGCTGTCACTGATCCTGTCGGTCAGTGCGGCGCGCATCGCCGGCACCATCTCGGTGCCGCCGCGCGCCTGCAAGGCGTCGACGAACGAGGTCGCCTCCGCGACATGCGCGGCGTCCGCCGGCACGGAGGTCGGAAACAGCACGTCCATGGTGTCGTCGAAGCGGATGACGTTCAAGCGGTCGCTCGGCTGGAGGCGGCCGAGCGCATAGAGCAGGCTGGCCTTGGCCTGCAGCATGGAGGTGCCGCCCATCGACCCGGAATTGTCGATCACGAACACCACTTCGCGCGGCAAGGGTTTCTGCGTCGCCTGCCCGGCGCTCGGCGGCGTGACGAAGGCGAGCAGATAGTCGGCGTCGCCGATATGCTCGCGGAACAGGCCGACCGACGGCGCCTTCTCCGCGGCCGGCTTCCAGGTCAGCTCGAAATCACGGTCGGCGGGGACGGTGCCATCAGCGAGCGTGACGATTCGCGTCGTGTTGTCCGGGCTCTCGATCTTGACGTTGTGGTGGTGGCTCCTGACCTCGCCGACCGCAAAGCCGGCCTTCAGGCGCACCGTGATGCTGGTGGGGTTGACCGGCGCATTCTTGGCCGGATCGAGCACCTGCGGTGAGATGCGGTCACGATCCGCCACGGGGTCCGGCGCCGTCGCGCCCCAGCCTGAGCCGTCCCGGCGGAAGTCGACGCTCTGCACGATCGAGGCCGGATTGTAGCGTGGCGCGACCACCAGCGGCAGGCGCAGCGAATATTCGTCGCCGGATTGGTGCACGGGCTCCTGATATTCGATCTGCACCAGCACGGTTTCGCCGGGACCGATATTGGCCACCGAATTGGTGAAGATGTTCGGCCGCTCCTGCTCGGTGAGCGCGGCCTTCCGGCCGGCGCGGCGCGCCTCTTCGTAGATCACGCGTGCTTGCTGCCGCTCCTTGATGTCGCCGGCGATGATGCGGTCGCCGACCACCATTTTCAGCGTATCGACGGCGCCACCGGCCGCGAGCGGATAGACATAAGCCGCCTCGACCCAGTCTCTGGTCGGATTGCGGAAGATCTGGGTGACGCGGGCGCGCAGCGTCGGGCCTGACACCGTGATGTCGAGGTCGATGCCGAGGCGGATCGCTTCGGTGATGGCGCCATCCTGCTTCAGGAGCAGGGTACCGGACCTGGCATCGGCCGGCTGGAGCAGGCTGGCTTGCTCGGTTGCCGCCGACCATCCGGGCTCGAAGCTCACAAGCAGGGCGACGAAGGCGACCAGCATCACCGCAATGCCCTGCACGAGAAGAAACAATCCGAGCCTGATCAGCCGGCCCAGCATGGGGTGTTCGTCGCTGTCGGCGGTGTCATAAGTGTCCATTTGGCCTGCTCCCGAAGCGTGTTCGCTGGCCCAAAGCATCTGCCGGGAGGGCTTGCCGTCGCGAGCAGAATGATCGGTAATGTTCCGCCGCGGCCGGCCGGCCACGCTGCCGCCGCGGCGACGATGTGCGGTTTTGTGCTGGTCTGTCCGCCCTGCTAGAATGGCGACCCTGGAGCAGGGGCACGATGCAGACGCAGGATAAACTCAACGACAGGCAGCTTTCGGACGAACAGAGCCGCGAGATCGCTGAGACCATTCGCGAGGAACTGGCGAGACGCCGGATCTCCCGGCAGACGCTGGCCGAGCAGGCCAAGCTTAGCCTGTCGACCCTGGAGAAGGTGCTCGGCGGCCGCCGGCCGTTCACGCTGGCGACGACCGTGCGGCTGGAGCAGGCGTTGGGCGTCTCCTTGCGCAAAAACGCCGTCGTGGTGGCGCCTCCGGCCGCGAGCGATGTCGCGCCCGACAGTCTCGGCTCCTATGCGCATCGCGCAGTGACCTGGCTCGAGGACGTCTACATCACGCTGCGTCCGTCGTTCGGCGACAAGGACGCGATCTTTGCCTATCGCACCGAGATCGTCTGGGAGCCGAAGATCTCGTCGCTGGTCTTTCGCGAGGGTGAGCGGACCGATGCCGCCTATGAGCATACCGGCGAGGTTGCGGTGCCGCATCAGTCCGGCTTCATCTATCTCGTCATCATCAAGCACGGCCAGCATCGGGTGATCACGGTGTCGCGGCCGACGGTGAACGGCGAGATGTACGGCATCATCTCGACGCTTCGCGCCGGCCCCGGCTCGCAACTGACCCCGATCGCGGCGCCGATCGCTTACGTGCCGCTGCGGAACATCAACAAGCCGTCGCTGGGGCGGGTCGGGCCCGGCGATGCCAACCACGCATTGTATGCAAAGCATCTGCGGCGCACGGTCGAAGAATCCTTCGCACTGTTCTTGTCAGTATAGTCCGCGCGCAGGAATCCGACGTGCCACCGCATCCGGGGAACGCGTCGCTGCATTCTAAAAAGGAATAGCGGCTGTGCGGCCGCTATTCGACAACTTCAAACGGAAGGTTCGACCGAGCTAGCCTCCGGTTTCGGCGCTGATGATGTCGCCGAACAGCTCCCACTGGCCCTTCTTGAACCGCCACATTTTGAGCTGCTCGATCGGGGCGAAGTCGGTCGGCGAGGTGTTGATCTTGATCCCCGGGATCAGCGTGTCGGGGACGAAGTCCTTGAGACTCGCGGCCTGCTTCATCACGTTCTCGCGGGTCAGATTGTCGCCTGCCTGCTTCAGCACCTGCACCATCGTCTGGGCCGCCGCGTAGGCGTACACCAGATTGGCGTCGGAGATGTTCGCGCCGGGCATGTACTTGTCGATGAAGGCCATGAACTTCTTCATGCCCTCGTCGTCCTTCCACTGCGGATCCGACGCGTCCTTGAGATAGCCGGCCGACAGCACGCCTTCGGAGGCCTCAAGGCCGGCCGGCTTCATCACCGCGCCGATCGACACCGAGACGTCGGTCATCAGGTGCATCGGCTTCCACTCCAGCTCCGCGATCTTCTTGATGGCCTGTGCTGCGAATTTCGGCGTCGCGATGTTGACGAAGACATCGGCGCCGGTGCCCTTGAGCTTGACGATATGGGCATCGATCGACGGCTCCGACGTCTCGTAGCTCTCTTCGGCCACGATCAGCTTCGAGGCTTTGTCGCCGAACACGTCCTTGATGCCGGCAAGGTAATCCTTGCCGAAATCGTCGTTGGCATAAAAGATTGCGACCTTGGCGTCCGGCTTCTCCTTCAGAATGTATTTTGCGAAGATCTGTGCCTCGACCCGGTAGCTGGGCTGGAAGCCCATGGTCCAGGGAAAATTCTTCGGATCGTTCCACTTGCTGGCGCCGGTGGCGAGGAACAGCTGCGGCACTTTCTTGGCGTTGTGGTATTTCTGCACGGCGCTCTGGGTCGGCGTGCCCAGCGCGTTGAAGACCAGGAACACCTCGTCGCTCTCGATCAGCTTGCGGATCTGCTCCACCGTCTTCGGCGGCGAATAGCCGTCGTCATAGGAGATCCAGTTGATCTTGCGGCCGTTGATGCCGCCCTGGTCGTTGATCATCTTGAAATAGGCTTCCTCGGTCTTGCCGATGACGCCGTAGGCGGACGCGGGGCCGGAATAGGCCTCGACATTGCCGATCTTGATCTCGGTGTCGGTGACGCCGGTGTCGTATTTCTTCTGCGCGTAAGCGCCTTGAGCCGAAAGCAATGTCAGAGCCGTTGCCGCGGCGAGCAGGGGGAGTTTCTTGTTCTTCATGGAAATTCCTTTGACTTTCTTTTGAGGTGGGGCAGGCACTTTCAAAACAAAAAAGCGCCCGCGACGGGCGCTTCGATCAGGCGTTGGCGACTTTCTTGTCGATTTCGGAAGGGACCGAAAATTCCTTGCGCAGGGTCGGCTTGTGGATCTTGCCGGTAGCATTGCGCGGCAACGCATCGACGAAGCGGACCTGACGCGGACATTTGAAGCGTGCCAGATTAGCGGCGCAATGCCCGAAGACCTCGGCTTCCGTGAGCCGTTGCCCCTGCTTGACCGCGACGATGGCGAGGCCCACCTCGCCCCATTGCGGGTCGGGAATGCCGATCACGGCAGCTTCCGCGATCGCAGTGAGCTGATGCAGGACGTTCTCGACCTCGGCCGGATAGACGTTCTCGCCGCCGGAGATGTACATGTCCTTCCAGCGGTCGACGATGTAGTAAAAGCCTTCCTCATCGACGCGCGTCGCATCGCCGGTGTGCAGCCAGCCATCGGTGAAGGACGTCTTGTTCGCCTCCGGCCTTTTCCAGTAGCCGGGCGTGATGTTCGGTCCCTTGACCCAGAGCTCGCCGAGTTCGCCAATAGCGGCATCGCTGCCGTCGGGGCGCACGATGCGGACCTCGGTGTGCAGCACCGGCTTGCCGGCGGAGCCTGCCTTGCGCGCCGCATCCTCGCGATCGAGCACCAGCACGGCCGGCGACGTCTCGGTCATGCCGTAGCCCTGCTGCAGCGCGGCGCCCCGCGCCTCCCACACTTTGAGCAGCGGCACCGGCATCGGCGCACCGCCGACACCGCAAACGATCAACCGGGTCAGGTCGGTGGTCGCAAAGGCCGGATGCTGCGCCATGAACTGGTAGATCGCGGGCACGCCGAAGAACACGTTGACGCCCTGCGCCGGATCGTTGATCAGGCCGAGAGCCGTGCCGGGATCGAAAGCGCGCATGATCATCACGGTGCCGCCGGCATGCAGCACCGGATTGGTGTAGCAATTGAGCCCGCCGGTGTGGAACAGGGGCAACACGGTCAGCAGCACCGAGCCCGGCCCGATGCAGGCGGGGCCGCCGAGATTGACGCAATTCCAGAAGGTCATGCCATGGGTGATGGTCGCGCCCTTCGGATGCCCCGTGGTGCCCGACGTGTACATGATGGTCGAGACGTCATCGAGCGTGACCTCTTCAGCGTGGTCGAGCGGCTGCGCGGACGCGATGCCGGCCTCATAGCTGCCGCCGGGGCCGAGCAGCAGGCTGCTCGCGATGTTGCAAAGCTTTGCGACAGCGAGCGCCGTCTCGGCGAGATCGGTGTCGTGGATCATCACCTTCGGCGCGCAATCGCCGGTGATGAACTGGAGCTCGGGAACGGTGAGGCGGGTGTTCAGCGGCACGAAGATCGCACCCAGCCGTCCGCAGGCGAACTGCACCTCCAGCGTATCGGTCGTGTTCAGCGCCAGCACCGCAACGCGGTCGCCGCGCGAGACTTTGAGCGTGTGACGCAGGAATGAAGCGAGCCGCGCGACGCGGGCGTCGAGCTGCGCATAGGTGAAGCGGCGCTCGCTCGCGAGGTCGATGACCGCAGCCTTGTGCGGCGCGCGGCGGCCATGGTGGGCGATCCAGTCGTAATAACGAACGGCCAAAAATCCTCCCTCGGCGGTCTTGCGCCGCCTCGCGTCCCGTTGCCGTGCACCATGCCCGGCATGGCCCTGAGGCCAGCCGGAGTTTGTGTAGTATGTCTTTTTTGATCCGGAGTTGGCCTGCGAGGGGTGAAAATCGTCTTGCGTTGAGTTGCTAGGTCTTGGCCGGCCGTGGAGCGGTTCCTCCGGTCAGCCACTCTGCGCAAGTGAACGTCAAACCTTCCGTCCATGGTGGACGCGACGAAATTCGCCAGCGAGGGGCCAGTTGCGATGAAGAGCCCGTTCTATACCGCCGAGCACGACGCCTTCCGCGACGTCATGCGCCGCTTCGTCGACAAGGAGATCGTGCCGTTCGCCCATGAATGGGATGAGGCCGGCGAATTTCCCCGCGCGCTCTATAGCAAGGGCGCCGGCATCGGCCTGTTGGGCCTCGGATTCCCCGAGGAATATGGCGGGATCGCCGCCGACCAGTTCATGAAGATCGTTGCCAGCCAGGAGCTGGCGCGCGCCGGGGCCGGCGGCGTCAGCGCCAGTCTGATGAGCCACACCATTGGGTCGCCGCCGATCGCGCGCGCGGCGCGCCCCGAGGTCAAGGCGAGGGTGCTGCCGCAAGTACTCGCTGGCGAGAAGATTTCCGCACTCGCGATCACCGAGCCGGGCGGCGGCTCCGACGTCGCGAACTTGAGCACCCGGGCGCGGCGCGACGGCGATCACTACGTCGTGAGCGGCGAGAAGACCTTCATCACCTCGGGCGTCCGCGCCGATTATCTGACTATTGCGGTGCGGACCGGCGGCGAGGGCGCCGGCGGCGTCAGCCTGCTCCTGATCGAGGGCGATACGCCCGGCCTGTCGCGCACCAAGCTGAAGAAGATGGGCTGGTGGGCCTCCGACACCGCGACCTTGCATTTCGACGAATGCCGCGTGCCGGCCGAGAACCTGATTGGCGAGGAGGGCCAGGGCTTCAAGATCATCATGCAGAACTTCAACAGTGAGCGCATGGGCATGGCGGCGAGCTGCACGGCCTTCGCCCGCGTCTGCCTCGACGAAGCCGTCGCCTACGCCAGGGAGCGCAGGACTTTTGGCAAGCCGCTTGCGCAGCACCAGGTGATCCGCCACAAGATCGTCGATATGGCGCAGAAGGTCGCAGCGTCTCAGGCGATGCTGGAGATGCTGGCCTGGCGGCTGGAGCAGGGCGAAAGCCCGGTCGCTGAGATCTGCATGATGAAGAACCAGGCGACGCAGACCATGGCTTTCTGCGCCTCGGAAGCCGTGCAGATCTTCGGCGGCGCCGGCTTCATGCGCGGCATCAAGGTCGAGCGCATCTATCGCGAGGTCAAGGTCAACGCCATCGGCGGCGGCACCGAGGAGATCATGAAGGATCTGGCGTCGAGGCAGATGGGGTTGTAACCCTCGCCGTCATTCCGGGGCGACGCGAAGCGTCGAACCCGGAATCTCGATATTGTAGGACTCATCCCGGCCGCACACTTTCCGGATCATGCTCTAGGGGGAATGCCTGATGATCACGCTCTATCATTGCGACGCCGCGCGCTCGTTCCGCCCGCTCTGGATGCTGGAGGAGATGGGGCTGCCGTATGAGCTGAAGATGCTGCCGTTCCCGCCACGGGTGTTCGCCAAGGAGTATCTCGCGCTCAATCCGCTCGGCACCATTCCCTTCATCGTCGATGGCGAAACGAAGATGACGGAGTCATCCGGCATTTGCCATTATCTCGGCATCAAATACGGCCCGACGCCGCTGATGGTCGGCCCCGAGGATCCCGCCTATGGGGCATTCCTGAACTGGATGTATTTTTCCGACGCCACGTTAACCTTCCCGCAGACGCTGGTGCTCCGATACACCCAGCTCGAGCCGGAAGAACGCCGCAATCCGCAGGTCGCCACCGACTACGCAAAATGGTTCTTGGGGAGGCTGCGCGCGGTCGAGGCAGCGACGGCCAATGCCGAAACCTTGTGCGCGGACCGCTTCACCGCCGCCGACATTGTCATCGGTTACGCGCTCCGCCTCGCCAGCAATATCGGCCTCGCCAGGGATTTTGGGCCAAATGTCGCAGCCTATTGGGCGCGCTTGCAGCAGCGCGACGGTTTCAAGCGCGCGGTTGCCGCGGAGCAGAAGGCCGGCGCCGAGCAGAACGTTGCTCCGCGCATAAGGGCGTAAGGGCGGCTGTCATCTGTCGCCCCCATCTCCAGGTTCCGGTTCGCTCCGACCGACCGCCCTGGAACGACGGCGCATTGCTCCATGACAGCGCTATCGCGCCGTGACAGCGCCCAAATTTCCGCTAAGGTGACCTTCGTCCGCAGCGGCCAAAGAGCCGTGCGAGGAGGATGCCCAATGGAAGATAGCGGTCGCGAATCCGACCATCTGATGCTGATCACGCCGGAGCGGGTATTTTACGCCGGCCTGCTTGGCCGCCCCCGCAAGCGGACCCCGGGCTGCTGCCATGTCTATGTGGCGGTGAAGGGCAATCTGCACCTGACCATCGACGACGTCCTCGCAACAGGCGAATTGTTCGTCACGCTGCCGAACCAGCGGCATTCGATCGCCAGCGATTACCGCACAGCCATCAGCGTGACGCTGGAGCCGGAGAGCATGCCCGATGGCGTGATCGAGGCTCTGGCCCGGCGGCTGATGGGACCGGACCGCGCGGCCTATGCCCGCAAGATTCTCGCCGCCTATGCGCTGCTGCGCCAGCGCCGCTATGGCGACATCACCACCGCCGAATTCGACGAGATGTGCTTTGGCGAGGCGCTGCCGCGCCGCGTGCTCGACCCGCGTGTGATGCGCGCCGTCGCTCGCATCGGGCGCTTCTCCGGCGAGCCGGTGACCGCCGACATCTGCGCGGCCGAAGCGGGCCTCTCCGCCTCGCGCTTCCTGCATCTGTTCAAGGAAGAGACCGGCATCTCATTCCGCTCCTTCCGCGCCTGGAAGCGCGCGCGGCATCTGCTGCATTTCGCCAACCAGGACCTCAACCTCGCCCATCTCGCGCAGGATATCGGCTATCCCGACTCGACCCATTTCAGCCATTCGATCCGCCGCTTCTACGGATTGAAGCCGCGCGCGATCTTCGTCGGCTCGCGCGATCTTGCGATCTATCGCAGCACCGAGACGGTGAGGATGGCCGAGGCGGGTTAGGCTCGCTCTCGTATGGTAGGCAAAGGCGCTCTTGCGCCGGTGCCCACCACCTCTCGGCAACTGGCAAAGATGTGGGCACGCTGCGCTTTGCCGGCCCTACGAGAGCTCGTCTCGAGCTAGCTTCTCCGCGCAAGAAGCCACATGACGCGCATCACATGATCGCGGACGTTGAATTCTCAACGTGCGAGACATTTTTGGCATGAGCGACAAGGCCGTCATCACCTGCGCGCTGAATGGCGTGCTCACCGATCCGAAGCAGCACAACGTGCCCGTCACGCCCGAGCAGATGGCGCGCGAAGCCAAGGCTGCGTTCGATGCCGGCGCGTCCATCATGCACATTCATCTGCGCCAGCAGGCGCCGGACAAGGGGCACCTGCCGTCCTGGGACGTCAGCGTCAGCAGGGAGATCCAGCAGGCGATCCGCGAAGCCTGTCCAGGCGTCATCATCAATCACACTTCGGGTGTCTCGGGGCCGAACTACTCTGGCGCGCTAGATTGCATCCGCGAAACCAGGCCAGAGATCGCCGCCTGCAACGCCGGCTCGCTGAATTACCTGAAGGTCAAAGCCGACAACACCTGGGCCTGGCCGCCGATGATGTTCGACAACGCGGTCGAGAAGGTGAAGGATTATCTCGACGTCATGAACGGCGTCGGCACCATCCCCGAGTTCGAATGTTTCGACGTCGGCATCGTCCGCTGCGTCGGCATGTACACCCAAGTCGGCATGTACAAGGGCCCGCTCGAATATAACTTTGTCATGGGTGTCGCCTCGGGAATGCCTGCTGATCCCGAGCTGCTGCCGATCCTGATCAGGCTGAAGCGGCCCGAAGCACACTTCCAGGTCACCGCGATTGGCCGCGAGGAGATCTGGCCCCTGCACCGGCGCTGTGCCGAGCTCGGCGGCCACCTGCGCACCGGTTTGGAGGACACGTTCTATCTCCCCGACGGCAAGAAGGTCACCTCGAACGGCCAGTTGATCGAAGCGGTCGCCGCCTGCGCCCGCCGCGCCGGCCGCGAGATTGCGTCTCCAGCCGAGGCGCGGAAGATCTTTGGGACAAATAGGTAAGGTATCGCCTCACCCGTCATTGCGAGCGAAGCAATCCAGAATCTTTCCGCTGAGGCAGTCTGGATTGCTTCGTCGCTTCGCGGCTCGCAATGACACGCAGGATCAATTTATGTCCATTCTCGAAAACACCATCTCCCCCGGCAGCACCGTCTACCATGCCAATCGCGACGGCATGCTCGGCCTGATCGACCGCGTGCGTGCGCTGGAAGAGCGCACGCGTGCGGCGTCGGCGGCGGCAAAGGACCGCTTCCACAAGCGCGGCCAGCTGCTGCCGCGCGAACGCGTCGCGCTGGTGCTCGATCCCGGCGCGCCCTTCATCGAGCTGTCGACGCTCGCCGGCTACATGTTCGATGTGGCTGATGCGAACAAGAGCGTGCCCGGCGGCGGCGTCATCGCCGGCATCGGCTTCGTCTCGGGCATCCGCTGCATGGTCAACGCCAGTGATTCCGGCATCGACGCCGGCGCGCTCCAGCCCTACGGCCTCGACAAAACGCTGCGGGTGCAGGAGCTCGCGCTGGAGAACAAGCTGCCTTACGTCCAGCTGGTCGAAAGCGCCGGCGCCAATCTGCTGCGCTACCGCGTCGAGGACTTTGTCCGCGGCGGCAACATCTTTCGCAATCTCGCACGGCTTTCCGCCGCGGGCTTGCCGGTCGTCACTGTGACGCATGGTTCGTCAACGGCGGGCGGCGCGTACCAGACCGGTCTCTCCGACTACATCGTCATGGTGCGCGGCCGCACCCGCGCCTTCCTCGCGGGCCCGCCGCTGCTGAGGGCCGCAACCGGCGAGATCGCGACCGAGGAAGAGCTCGGCGGCGCCGAGATGCACACGCAGGTCTCAGGTCTCGGCGACTATCTCGCCGAAGACGACCGCGACGCGCTGCGCATCGCCCGCGAGATCATGGCAGCGCTGCAATGGGAGCAGCCGGGCCGGACGACTCCGGAGTTCAAGCCGCCGCGCTACGACCAGGACGAGCTGCTCGGCATCATGCCGATGGATCACAAGCGCCCGGTCGACATGAAGCAGGTGATCGCGCGCATCGTCGACGATTCCGATTTCACCGAGATGGCGCCGAATTACGGTCCGGCCACCGTCTGCGGCCATGCCCGCATCGAGGGTCAGGCGATCGGCATCATCACCAATAACGGCCCGCTCGATCCCGCCGGTGCCAACAAGGCGACGCATTTCATTCAGGCCTGCTGCCAGACCCGCACGCCGATCCTGTATCTCAACAACACCACCGGCTACATGGTCGGCAAAGCCTATGAAGAGGCCGGCATGATCAAGCACGGCTCGAAGATGATCCAGGCGGTGACCTCGGCGACGGTGCCGCAGATCACCCTCTATTGCGGCGCCTCGTTCGGCGCCGGCAATTACGGCATGTGCGGCCGCGGCTTCCATCCGCGCTTCTGCTTCTCCTGGCCGAATGCCAAGACCGCGGTGATGGGCGGCGAGCAGGCCGCCGAAACCATGGCGATCGTGACTGAGGCCGCCGCCGCGCGCCGCGGCAAGCCGATCGAGAAGGACAAGCTCGACGCCATGAAGGCTGAGATCATCGGCGTGTTCGACGGCCAGATGGACGTGTTCTCGACCAGCGCGCGCGTGCTCGACGACGGCGTGATCGATCCGCGCGACACCCGCGCTGTTCTCTCTGAGGTGCTCGCGATCTGCCGCGAGGGCGATGCGCGCACGCCGCAAGCCATGCAATTCTCGGTGGCCCGCCCATGAGGAACGGATCAGTGCAGCACCGGCCGTTCTTCAAGATCCTGGTCGCCAACCGGGGCGAGATCGCATTGCGCGTGATGCGCAGCGCGCGGCGGCTCGGCCTCGGCGTCGTCGCGGTCTATTCGGATGCGGATCGCGATGCGCTGCATGTGCGGCAGGCCGATCAGGCGGTGCGGATCGGTGAAGCATTGCCGGCGCAATCCTATCTCAACATCCCCGCGATCATCGCCGCAGCCAAGGCGAGCGGCGCGGACGCGGTGCATCCCGGCTACGGCTTTCTCGCCGAGAACGAGGAGTTTGCGAGAAGCTGCAAGGATGCCGGCCTCGTCTTCATCGGCCCGTCGCCGCAGGCGATCGAGGCGATGGGCAACAAGGCCGGCGCCAAGGAGATCATGAAGAAGGCCGGCGTACCTGTCGTGCCCGGCTATCAGGGCGCAGACCAAAGCGACGACGTCATGCTTGCGGAAGCGAGGAGGGTCGGCTTCCCCGTAATGATCAAGGCTGTCGCGGGCGGCGGCGGGCGCGGGATGCGGCTCGTCACCGACGCTGCTTCGTTCCCGGACGCGCTGCGCAGCGCACGGTCGGAAGCGAAGGCGGCCTTCGGCGACTCCACCGTCATTCTCGAACGCGCGATCCGGAATCCGCGTCACATCGAGATCCAGGTGTTCGGCGACAGCCATGGCAACGCCATCCATCTCGCCGAGCGCGACTGCTCGGTGCAGCGGCGGCACCAGAAGCTGATCGAGGAGGCGCCATCGCCCGCCGTGACGCCCGAACTCCGTGCAAAGATGGGCGAGGTCTCGGTCGCCGCGGTGAAGGCGCTGCGCTATGAGGGCGCCGGCACGCTGGAATTCCTGCTCGATGCGAGCGGCGAATTCTACTTCATGGAGATGAACACGCGTCTTCAGGTCGAGCATCCCGTGACCGAGGCGATCACCGGGCTCGATCTCGTGGAGCTGCAATTGCGCGTCGCGCGCGGCGAGGCGTTGCCGGTGAAGCAGCAGGATATCAAGTTCTCCGGCCACGCCATCGAGGTGCGGCTCTGCTCGGAAGATGCCGCGCACGACTTCATGCCGCAGTCCGGCCGCATGGCGCGATGGCAGGTGCCCGACGGCATCCGCGTCGAGCACGCGCTGCAATCGGGCTCGGAGATCCCGCCGTTCTACGATTCCATGATCGCCAAGGTGATCAGCCATGGCGCGAGCCGCGAGGAGGCGCGAGGGCGGCTGGTCGTCGGCCTCGAGCGGCTCATCGCGTTCGGCGTGACCACCAACCAGGCGTTCCTGATGTCGTGCCTGCGCCATCCCGGCTTTGCGAGGGGCGAGGCGACGACGGCGTTCATCGGCGCGCATCGCGACGAGCTGCTGGCGCCGCAGGCAGACGCTGCATTCGATACGGCGCTAGCGGGACTGCTGCTCTACGTCACCAATCCGCGCGCGCCTGCTTGGCGGAGCGGACGGAGCCTGTCGGCGACGTTTCCTCTACCTGCGAAAATCGAGACTGCGGGCCACACGCATGAGCTCGAAATCACCCGCGAGCGCGACGGCAGCTACACCGTCGTCGCCGATGGCCGGCAAAATAGATTCGAAATCGACCAGCTCGACTCCGACGCGATCCGCTTCCGCCATGACGGCGTGATGGACAGCGCAAAATTCCTGCGCGACGGCGACCGGCTGTACGTCCAGCACCGCGGCATCCCGCTCGCGATGAACGATCTCACGCTCGCTGCGCCGAAAGCTGCCGCAAGCAACGGCCGCGACGGCAAGGTCCGTGCCGCCATGAACGGCCGCGTCGTCGCCGTCCTGGTCAAGCCGGGCGATCGCGTCACCGCGGGACAGCCGGTGATGACGCTGGAAGCGATGAAGATGGAGCACGTCCACAAGGCCGGCATCGACGGCGTGGTTTCGGCGATCGGCGTTGCCGAGGGCGAGCAGGTGACCACGGGCAGGATCGTCGCGGAGATCGAGGCTTAGTCGGCGCGACGAGCTCCGCAATCGTAGGGTGGGTTAGCGAAGCGTAACCCACCACGGTCTAGATCCGCGGATGCGAACAGAGGTGGGTTACGCTTCGCGAACCCACCCTACGGCACCTGCGCACTCCGCCCCGTCCCCTCATTGAGCAGACACGCCACCTGATGCCCATCGCCGGCATCAACCAGCGCCGGCCGCTCCGTCTTGCACCGCTCCATCGCGAACCGGCACCGCGTATGAAATGCGCAGCCGGAGGGCGGATTGACCGGGCTTGGCACGTCGCCATCGACCAGCGGCACCAGTTTCTTCGCCAGCGGATTGGCGATCGGCACGGAGGCGAGCAGGGCCTGGGTATAGGGATGGCGCGGATTGCGAAACAGCTCGTCCTTGTCGGCGATCTCGACGATGCGGCCGAGATACATCACGGCGACGCGGTGGCTGATATGGGCGACGACGGCGAGATCGTGCGCGATGAAGAGATAGGAGAAGCCGTGCTGGCGTTGCAAATCGATCAGCAGATTGATCACCTGCGCCTGGATCGAGACGTCGAGCGCGGAGACCGGCTCGTCGCAGACGATCAGCCGCGGTTCGAGCGCCAGTGCGCGCGCGATGCAGATGCGCTGGCGCTGGCCGCCGGAGAATTGATGCGGGAAATTGCGCATCTGGTCCGGCCGCAAGCCGACCTGCTCGAACAGTTTTGCGACGCGCGCCTCCAGCGCCTTGCCGATGGCGAGGCCGTGCACGGCGAGCGGCTCGCCGACGATGTCGCCCGCGGTCATGCGCGGATTGAGCGAGGCGAACGGGTCCTGGAACACGATCTGCATCGCGCGGCGATGCGGACGCAGTGCCGTCTTGGACAGATGCGTGATGTCCTTACCGCCGAGACGAATCTGGCCCGAGGTCGGCTCGACCAGCCGCAGCACGCTGCGCGCCACCGTCGACTTGCCGCAGCCGGATTCACCGACGAGCCCGAGTGTCTCGCCGGCACCCAGTGAGAACGAGACGCCGTCGACTGAGTGCACGGTGCCGACCTGCCGGCGCAGCACCCCGGCGCGCACGGGGTAATGCTTCTTGAGATCGGTGACTTCGAGCAAAGCCTCGGTCATGCCACCTCCGCAACTTCTTCCGCGCGCCAGCATGCGGCGAGGTGGCCGCCGCCCCAGTCGATAAGCGGCGGATATTCCTCGCAGCGCTTCACCGCGAGCTTGCAGCGCGGAGCAAAGGCGCAGCCTTTCGGCAGCCGCACCAGCGACGGCACGGTGCCAGGGATCTCGTTCAGCCGCTCCTGCGCCGCGACGCCGGACGCTGGCACGGCCGGGATCGAGGCCATCAGCCCGCGTGTATAGGGATGCTTCGGCGCGGCGAACAGCGCCTCGACACTGGCTTCCTCGACCTTCCGCCCCGCATACATCACGATCACGCGCTGCGCGGTCTGCGCGACGACGCCGAGATCATGCGTGATCAGCACGAGGCCGGTGCCGAGCTCCTTCTGGAGATCGAGGATCAGCGCCAAAATTTGCGCCTGGATGGTGACGTCGAGCGCGGTGGTCGGCTCGTCCGCAATCAGCAGCGCCGGCCGGCACGCCAGCGCCATCGCGATCATCGCGCGTTGGCGCATGCCGCCTGAGAGCTGGTGCGGATATTCGCGCGCACGCCGGGCAGGTTCGGGAATGCGCACCAGCCGCAGCATTTCGACGGCGATGTCATGCGCCTGCCTGGCCGGCAGCTTCCGGTGCAGCCGCACCGCCTCGACGATCTGGTCGCCGATCCGCATCACCGGATTGAGCGAGGTCATCGGCTCCTGGAAGATCATGGAGATGCGGTTGCCCCGGATCTTGCGCATCTGCGCTTCGTCCAGCGCGAGCAGATCGGTGCCTTCGAGCGAGACCGAGCCGCCGACGATACGACCGGGCGGATCGGGCACCAGCCGCATCAAGGACAGCGCAGTGACGCTCTTGCCGCAGCCGGATTCGCCGACGATCGCCAGCGTTTCGCCGCGCTTCACCGTGAAGGAGATGTCGTCCACGGCCTTGAAGAGGCCGGAATTGGTGAAGAACACCGTCTTCAGGTTCTTCACTTCGAGCACGAGGTCGGATGTGTCAGCCATCAGCCGCGCTGCCGGGGATCGAGGATGTCGCGCAAGGCGTCACCGAACAAATTGGCGCCGAACACGGCGAGGCTGATCGCGACGCCGGGGAAGATCACTAGCCATGGCGCGGTGCGGACATATTCGGCGGCGGATTCCGACAGCATGCGGCCCCATGACGGATAAGGCTCGGGAATGCCGAGGCCGAGGAAGGAGAGCGAAGCCTCGGTCAGGATGGTCGAGCCGAGTTGGGCGGTGGCGAGCACGATCAGCGGCGCCAGCGTGTTGGGCAGCACGTGATGCAGCGCGATCCGCACCTCGCTCATGCCGATCGACTTGGCGGCTTCGATAAAGGGCAGCTCCCGCAGGGCCAGCGTGTTGGCGCGGGTGACGCGCGACACGGTCGGGATCAGCGGAATCGCGATGGCGATGATGACGTTCGGCAAGGATGGACCGAGCGCCGCCGTCATGATCAGGGCGAGCACCAGCAGCGGCAGCGCCTGGAGGATGTCGGAGACGCGCTGGAACACGAGGTCGACCCAGCCGGAGAGATAGCCGGAGGTGAGGCCGACGATGACGCCGATGGTTCCGCCGAGCGCCGTCGAGCCGATGCCGACTGCGAGCGAGATCCGCGCGCCGTGGATGATGCGGCTGAACACGTCGCGGCCGAACGAGTCCGTACCCATCCAGTGCGCCCAGCTCGGGCGCGCCAGCGCGCGCGCGGCATCGACCGTCAGCGGGTCATAGCGCGCGATAAAATCGGCGAAGACGGCCGTGAGCACGAACACGATGATAATGGTAAGCCCGGCCGCACCCAGCACGTGCCGCTGCGCCAGGAACAGCACGCGCCGCCAGCCGCCGGTCGCATAGGCGCCGGCCCGCCTCAGTTCAACGTCGTAGTCGATTGCGGCCATAGGTCTACCTTCCCCCTCTCCCCGCGTGCGGGATCGCGGCGAGCTTCGCTCGCGCTGAGAGGGTCGGGGTGAGGGGGGCTCTCCGCGAGGGAGGTGGCAGATGGCCTCGCGGAGACTCCCCCTCACCCGAATTTGCGCGTCGCGCAAATTCGACCTCTGCCCGCAAGCGGGGAGAGATGTAGGAGAGCGCACGCGCAGTGTGACCAAAAATCATGCGCCTAGTCCGTGTACCTGATCCGCGGATCGAACACCGCATACAGCATGTCAACGATGAAATTCGCGCTGACCACCACCACCGCAATCAGCATCACGAGATTCTGCACGATCGGATAGTCGCGCCAGCGGATCGCCTCGACCAGGAAGCGCGCGACGCCGGGGATGTTGAACACCGTTTCCGTTACGATGAGTCCGCCGATCAGAAACGCGGCCTCGATGCCGATCACGGTGATGACGGGCAGGATCGCGTTCTTCAACGCGTGATGGTAGTTCACGGCAGCATCGGACGCGCCCTTGGCGCGCGCGGTGCGGATATAGTCCTGCCGCAGCACCTCCAGCATCGAGGAGCGCGTGATGCGCATGGTCAGCGCCGCGCTGCGGAAGCCGACTGCGGCGGCCGGCACGGCGTAGGTCGCGAAGGCCTCGAGCCAGGTTTGCGGATTGGGATTGAAGATCGGCATCTGGCCGAACATTGCCACCGATGCGGTGAGGATGAGCAGGCCGAGCCAGAACGAGGGCAGCGACAGGCCGCTGAGGCTGATGACGCGCAAGGCATAGTCGAGCCGCGTGCCCTGCTTCACCGCGCTGATGACGCCGAGCGGGATGCCGATGGACGCCGAGAACAGCAGCGCGAGGCCGGCAAGGCGTGCGGTGATCGGAATCCGCGGCAGGATCTCCTGAAGTGCGGGCTTCTCCGACACATAGGAGTAACCGAGATCGCCGTGCAGCAGGCCGCTGATCCAGTGCAGATATTGCATCACCAGCGGCTGATCGATGCCGAGCTGCTTCTCGAGATCGACTTTGTCGGCCGGATCGACGTAACCAGCCGCCGCGAACAGGATGTCGACGATGTTGCCAGGCACGATGCGCAGCAGGAAGAAGATGACGACCGAGATCCCGAACAGGGTCACGAGCATCAGGAACAGGCGCCGCACCAGATAGGCAAACATGCATCGCCTCCTGTCGAACCGTCAGCTCGGCGCGCTACTTGTCGAGCCAGACGTCCTCGTAGCGAAAGCCGTTATAGGAGCTGTTCGACATGATCGTGACTCCTTTGACATAGGGCTGCCAGCAGGTGCCGGCGCGTGCATGGAAGATGATCGGGCGGGCGACGTCCTCCTGCAGCTTCTTGTCGATCTCCCAGACCAGCGGCTTGCGCTTGCTGATGTCGGTCTCCTGCGACTGCACGTCGAACAGCTTCTCGATCTCCCTGTTGCAGTAATTGGTGTAGTTCCGCTCCGAGCCGCAGGAATAGTTTTCGTAAAAAGACTGGTCGGGATCGTCGACGGAATTGCCGGTCAGATTGAGGCCGAGCATGTAGTCCTTGCGCGCGACTTTCGGGAACCAGTTGGCGGTTTCCACGACGTCGAGCTCGCCGTCGATATAGATGCTCTTGAGCTGGTCGATCAGGATCACCGCGGGATCGCGATATTCCGCGAGATTGCGCGTCGAGACCTTCACCGCGAGATGCTTGTCCGGACCATAGCCCGCCTTCTGCATCAGCTTCTTGGCCTCCTCCCGGCTCGCGTTCACGTCCGGACCGTAGCCGGGAATGGTCGCCAGCTTGTCCTTGGGCATGCCCCAGATGCCCTGCGGCGGCGGCAGCATGGTGCCGCCGATATCGGCCTGACCTTCGAACAGGATATCGACGAAAGCCTTGCGGTCGAGTGCCATCGCCATCGCCCGGCGAATATCGATGTTGTCGAACGGCGCCGAGCTCGAATTGACGATGATGTTGGTGGAAACGTTGGTCGGCTCGACGACGCAGATCGCGTTCGGCGCCTGCGACTTGATGTCCTTGAGAAGCGGGATGGTGATGTGCGTCGGGAAGGTCATGTCGAACTTGCCGGCGACGAAGGCGAGAATCGCGGTCGAGCGGTTCGTGATGATCGTGTACTCGATGCCGTCGAGATAGGGCAGACCCTTCTTCCAATAGTCCGGATTTTTGGTCAGCTTGATCGATTCATTGGCCTTGAACTCGACGAACTTGAACGGTCCGGTTCCGATCGGGCGCGTGCGCATGTCCGCCGGCGAGACGTGACACGGATAGATCGGCGTGTAACCGGACGCGAGCATCGCCAGCAGCGAGGGCTGCGGCCGCTTCAGATCGAAGGAGACCTCGAATTCGCCATTGGGCGTGACGTCGTTGACTTCGCTGTACCAGGACTTGCGCGGATTCTGCCGCAGCTTCTGCTGCGACTTGCCCATCAGAAGATCGAAGGTGCACTTGACGTCGGCCGATGTGAACGGCTTGCCGTCGTGCCATTTCACGCCCTGGCGCAGCTTGAACGTCAGCTTCTTGTTGTCGCTGCTCCAGGTCCAGCTCTCGGCCAGTTCGGGCCTCAGCGTATCGGGACTGTTCTGCGCGATATGCTGGTCGTAGATGACGAGGTTGTTGAACACCCCCATGAACGGCACGTTGATCGAATAGGTCGCGCCTTCGAGGATGGATGCGTTCGCCGGGCTGTCGCGGTGATACATCCGCAGGATTCCGCCCTGTTTGGGCTCGCCGGCGAGCGTGGCGGTTGAGGCCGTCAGCACAGATAGCGCCGCCATTGCGGCGAGCGCCCACACGCTCCGCATGCTCATCCTCCCTGGACATCGGCCTTTTGTGGCCTGTTTGGTCGGACGATAGCGACGCGAGTCGAGAGAGGCAACCAGTAAGGCCGCACGCGGCCTCGACAATTCGGATGACGGAAGGCCGCAGGGTTTGTGAGAGTGCAGGTGCGAAGGGGCGGTTCCTGTGTGGATGTTGCGGGCAGCCGCATCGACAAACTCAATCCGTCATCCCGGGGCGCGACGAAGTCGCGAACCCGGGACCCATAACCCCGGGGAGAAGTCGCCGCGCGAGCTGCAAACTCCGAGTCTCTGCCAAACTCCTCCCTGTGGCTATGGCTCCCGAATCTGCGCTTCGCGTGTCCGGGACGACAGCCGAGTTTGTTGACTACGCCCTCACACGATCCTTGACGTCTTGTTCCCCCAATACCGGTCCCGCAGCAGCCGCTTGTACAGCTTGCCGGTCGGCAGGCGCGGCAATTCCTTCTCGAAATCGACCGAGCGCGGCACCTTCTGCCGCGAGAGCGACTGGCCGCAGAACGCGATCAGTTCCTCGGCAAGCGCCGGGCCCGGTACCACGCCGGGCATCGGCTGCACCACGGCCTTCACCTCTTCGCCGAGATCGGGATTGGGCACGCCGAACACGGCGGCGTCGGCGACCTTCGGATGGGTGATCAGCAGATTCTCGCATTCTTGCGGATAGATGTTCACGCCACCGGAGATGATCATGAAGGTCGCGCGATCGGTCAGGTAGAGAAAGCGATCCTCGTCGACATAGCCGACGTCGCCGACCGTGCTCATGCTGCCGTCGGGCGAGCGCGCCTCCCTGGTCTTCTCAGGATCGTTGAAATATTCGAACGGCGAGGCCGTCTTGAACCAGACCTGGCCGGGCGTGCCGGTCGGGCACGGCTGCATGTTCTCGTCGAGAATGTGGAGGTCACCGAGCAGCACCTTGCCGACCGTGCCGCGATGGGCCAACCACTCCTCGCTGTTGCAGGCGGTGAAGCCGAGGCCTTCGGTGGCGCCGTAATATTCGTGGATGATCGGTCCCCACCATTTGATCATGTCGTCCTTGACCAGCGCCGGGCAGGGCGCGGCGGCATGGATCGCGATCTCCAGCGAGGACAGGTCGTAGCGCCTTCGCACCTCTTCCGGCAGCTTCAGCATGCGCGAGAACATCGTCGGCACCAGCTGGGTGTGGGTGATGCCCCATTGTTGCACGAGCTGGAGATAGCGCTCGGGGTCGAACGTCTCCATGATGACGACGGTGCCGCCCATGCGGATCGTGAGGTTCACGGCCGCTTGCGGCGCGGAGTGATAGAGCGGGGCCGGCGACAGATAGACCATGCCCTCGCGGTAGTGCCAGAGTTTCGTCAGGAAATCGAACAGCGGCAGATTGTGCTTCGGTGGCTCCTCCGGCAGCGGCCGCAGGATGCCTTTCGGCCGTCCCGTCGTGCCGGACGAATAGAGCATCGCGGTGCCGAGCCATTCGTCGGGGATCGGGGTCGCGGGCAGACCGGCGGTGACGTCGGCAAGCCCGACGATGCGCTCGCTCTCGCCGGGACCATCGGCGACGATGCAGAGCTTGACGTCAGGGCAGGCATTGATGGCCTCACGCGCGATGTCGAGCTTCGCCCTGGACGTGATCAGGATTTTCGACTGGCTGTTGACGAGGAGATAGGCGAGCTCGCCCGGCGTCAGGAAAGAGTTGATGCAGGTATAGTAGAGACCGGAGCGCTCGCCCGCGCCGCAGGCTTCGAGATAGCGCGCATTGTTCTCCATGAAGATCGAATAGTGATCGAGCCGCCTCAAGCCGTGTTTGCGGAACAGATGCGCCAGGCGATTGCTGCGCGCCTCGAGCTCGCGATAGGTGACGGCCTCGCCGGTCGCGGCCATGATGAAGGCGGGCTGGAGCGGGCGCAGGCGGGCGTGGTGACCTGTGTACATCGATCCTCCGGCTGTCGATCATGCGGCGAGAAGCAGGATTTCCCTGACGTCGGCGGGGCCGTCGATCCGGCGCGGGTTGCGCGGAATCCAGTTGGTGCGCATCGCCTGCTCGGCGATCGCATCAAAATTCTCCGGCGAAACGCGCACGTCAGACAGCCTCCGCGGCATGCCGAGCGATCGGATGAAGGCATCGAGCACGTCGGCGGCGTTGTGGCCGGGAAAGCCCATGGCGGCGGCGACGATCATCTGGCGCTCGGCATTGTCGCGCGCGTTCCAGCGCATCACCGCCGGCAGCATGACGCAGGAGGTGTAGCCGTGCGGCACGTCGAAGGCCGCGCCGAGCACATAGCCGATGCCATGACTGGCGCCCATCGGCACGCCGGCCGCGAGCGCGCCCATCGACAGCCAGGTGCCGATCTGCGCATCCATCCGCGCGTCGAGATCAGCCGGGTCCGCTTTCACCCGCGGCAGCGCGTCGGCGAGCATGGCAAGGCCCTTCACCGATTGCGCATCGGCATAAGGATGCGTCTCGCGCGAGCAGATCGCCTCGACGCAATGGTCGACGGCGCGGATGCCGGTGGACAGGAATAGCCATTCCGGCGTGTGCACGGTGATGGCGGGGTCGAGGATGGTCGCGCGCGGCACGGCCAGCGGATGCCGCAGCATCTGCTTCACATGCGTGGCGCGGTCGGTGACGCCGGCAATGGAGCTGAACTCGCCGCCGGCTATGGTCGTCGGCACGCTGACCTGCCGCACGGTTGGTGCCGTCATCTCGGGCGCGACGCCCTTGTGCACGCGGATGCGCTCGATGCCGCCGATATCGTCGATGCCGTTGGCAAGGCAGAGCTGCACCGCCTTGGCGCCGTCGGTGATCGAGCCGCCGCCGACTGTGACGATCAAGTCGGCGCCCACTTCGCGCGCCGCGTTGGCGGCCGCGATCACCGCCTCGCGCGGCGTGTGCGCCGGCATGGCGTCGAACAGACCGGCGCAGCGCGCGCCCAGCGCCTGCTTGATCTTCTCGATTTCATCGGTCTGCCGGTTCAGCGTGCCTGATACCATGAGGAAGGCACGGCGCGTTCCCAGCCGCTCCATCTGCGCGACGACAGCTTCAGCCGCAGGATGACCGAACACGACCTCCTCGATCGCGCCGTAAACGACACGTCCCTTGTGCACGCCTGTCCTCCCCGGACAATTTGTCTTGTTTTGTGGGGAAAGTCTAACCGAGCAAGCCACGTCCGTCATGTGCGAAGACGCTGGCCGCTTACCCTCCCTGGAGGGGGAGGGTCGATCGCGCGCAGCGCGAGCGGGGTGGGGTGATCTCTCCACACGGGCACTGTTCGAGTGGAGAGATCACCCCACCCCGTCTCATGTCTCGCTTCGCTCAACATGGGCCGAGCCTCCCCCTCCGGGGAGGGTGGAGAACGCGGTGCTGTCATCGCCCACCCACATGCACCATCGCTGCCTGGGTGCCCACCCCTCCCTGTCAACCCACCATGCGGCCAGGGCCCCCTCCGTAGCATTGCGCGCGCATTGGTCTTGAAGAGTTCATTATTGCCGCCCATCTTGTGGCGCCGGCCGGTAGGCGGGTAGCCTCTATTTTCTGCGGCTTTGATGCGAGGACCTGGGATGACTGGACCGGACGGAAGCGAGCCATTTGTCAAAACGCACGATTTCGTTCAGCGCCGGCCGTACGCCATCGCCGGCCTTCTCGCCGCTTCATTCGCGCTCGCCAGTTGCGGGCAGCCCGCCTCACAGGCGGCCGCTCCGCCGCCCGCGCCGGTGACTGTCGCCCAGCCGGTCAAGCGCACCGTCACCGATTGGGACGAGTTCACCGGCCGCTTCGAGGCGGTCGAGGAGGTGCAGGTGCGTCCCCGCGTCGGCGGCTTCGTCAACTCGGTCGAATTCCAGGACGGCGCCATCGTGCATCAGGGCGACCTGCTCTACGTCATCGACCCCCGTCCATTCGAGGCATTGGCCGAGCAGGCCGACGGCCAGCTCTCCGATGCGCGCGCCAAGGTGGAGCTGGCCAAGCGGGAGCTCGACCGCGGGTTGAACCTGGTGCAGACCAGCGCGGTCTCCGAGCAGGTCGTCGACCAGCGCCGCCAGGCCTTGCAGGCCGCGCACGCCGCGGAGACGCAGGCTTCCGGCGCATTGAAGGCCGCCCGGCTCAACATCGAGTTCACCCATGTCACCGCGCCGATCACCGGCCGCGTCAGCCGCCATCTCGTCAGCCCCGGCAATCTCGTGCAGGGCAGCGATAACGGCGCTTCGACGCTGCTGACCTCGATCGTGACGCTCGACCCGATCTACATCTATTTCGACATGGATGAGGCAACCTTCATCAAATACAGCAAGCTCTGGTTCGAAGGCCGCCGCCCGAGCTCGCGCGATACCGCGAACCCGGTGCAGGTGACCCTCGCCGGCGAGACCAAGCCGTCGCATGAGGGCTCCATCAACTTCCTCGACAACCGCCTCGACGTCTCGACCGGCACGCTGCGCAGCCGCGCCGTGGTCAAGAACACCGACCTATCGATCCTGCCCGGCCAGTTCGGCCGCGTCCGGCTGATCGGCAGCGCGCCCTATGAGGCGCTGCTGATTCCGGACGCCGCTGTCGCCACCGACCAGTCCCGCAAGATCGTGTTCGTGGTCAAGCCCGACGACACCGTCGAGGCGCGTCCCGTGGTGCTCGGGCCGCTCGACGAAGGCCTGCGCGTGATCCGCGAGGGCCTGAAGGCCGATGATCGCGTCATCGTCAACGGCATCCAGCGTGCCCGCGTCGGCGCCAAGGTTGCCCCGCAGACGGCTCAAGCGCCAGCCGGTGGCAAGCCCGGTGACAAGTCATGAATCTTGGCCGTCTCTCCATCAACCAGCCCATCCTGGCGATGGTGCTGTCGATCGTGCTGCTGATCGTCGGCGCGCTCGCCTATACCACGCTGCCGGTCTCCGAATATCCGCAAGTGGTGCCGCCCACCGTGGTGGTCACCACGCAATATCCCGGCGCCTCCGCGCAGACCGTATCCGACACGGTCGCAGCGCCCATCGAGCAGGAGATCAACGGCGTCGAGGACATGCTGTATCTCTACAGCCAGGCCACCTCGAACGGCCAGCTCACCATCACCGTCACCTTCAAGCTCGGCACCGACCTCGACAAGGCCCAGGTGCTGGTGCAGAACCGCGTCGCGATCGCGCAGCCGCGGCTGCCCGAGGAAGTCCAGCGCAACGGCGTCACCACGCGCAAGAACTCGCCCGACATCCTGATGGTCGTGTTCATGTTGTCGCCCGACGACACCTTCGACCAGCTCTACATCTCCAATTACGCGCTGCTCCAGGTCCGCGACCAGCTGCTGCGCATCGACGGCGTCGGCGACATCCAGATCTTTGGCGCGCGCGACTATTCGATGCGCCTCTGGCTCGATCCCGACCGCATCGCCAATCTCGGCCTGACCTCGACCGAGGTGCTGGCCGCGATCCGGGCCCAGAACGTGCAGATCGCCGGCGGCCAGGTCGCCGAGCCGCCGATCGCCGACCGCGCCTTCCAGCCCAACCTCGTCTTCACCGGACGCCTGAAAGACCAGAAGCAGTTCGAGGACATCCTGATCAAGGCCGGCTCCGACGGCCGTACCGTGCGCCTGCGCGACGTGGCCCGCATCGAGCTCGGCGCGCTGGCCTACTCGACCAACAGCTTCCTGCTGCGCAAATCTGCGGTGGCGATGCTGGTGACGCAGCGGCCGGGGTCGAACGCGCTGGCGACGGCAAAGCACATCTCCGACACCATGACCAAGCTGAAGGAGAGCTTCCCCAGGGGACTCGATTACAATATCGGCTACAACCCGACCGAGTTCATCGCGCAGTCCGTCCACGAGCTGATCAAGACCATCTACGAGGCCATGCTGCTCGTGGTCGTCGTGGTGCTGGTGTTCCTGCAGGGCTGGCGGCCGGCGATCATCCCGATCATCGCGATCCCGGTCTCGCTGGTCGGTACCTTCGCGGTGATGGCGGCGCTGGGCTTCTCCATCAACAATCTCACTTTGTTCGGCCTCGTGCTCGCGGTCGGCATCGTGGTCGACGACGCCATCGTGGTGGTCGAGAATGTCGAGCGCCATCTCGAGCACGGCCTGAGCCGCCGCGATGCGGCGCTGAAAACCATGGAGGAGGTCGGCGGCGCGCTGGTCTCGATCGCGCTGGTGCTGTGCGCGGTGTTCGTGCCGACCGCGTTCCTGGGCGGCATTTCCGGGCAGTTCTTCCAGCAATTCGCCGTCACCATCGCGGTTGCGACCGCGATCTCCTGCTTCTGCTCGCTGACCTTGTCGCCGGCGCTGGCCTCGCAGATCCTGGTGCCGCACGAGGAGAAGCGGCCGCCGGCCGCATGGAACATCGTCGCGCGGGCGTGGGGTGCTTTCACCGGCGTCTTCAACCGCGTGTTCGAGCGGCTGTCGCATGGCTATGCCGGCCTTGCCAATTTCGTGATCCGCCATTCGGTCGTGATGCTGCTGATCTATGTCGTGCTGATCGGCAGCGCCGGCTGGCTGATCGGGACGACCTCGCAGGGCTTCATCCCCGCGCAGGACCGCGGCTACGTCATCATCTCCGTGCAGTTGCCGGGTGCGGCATCGCTGGCGCGGACCACCGAGATTGTCCGAGAGATCGAGCGGATCTCGCTGGACACGCCAGGCATCATCCGCGTCGCCGCCTTCGCCGGCTTCTCGGGCGCGACGCGTACGCAGGCCGGCAATGCGGCAGCGCTCTTCCCTGTGTTCGAGGAGCCCGAGGTGCGGCTGAAGAAGGGCCTGACGGCGAATGCCATCACGGCCGAGCTGCGCAAGCGCCTCGCCGCGATCCAGGGCGCCTTCATCATCGTGATTCCGCCGCCCGCCGTGCCCGGCATCGGCACCGGCGGCGGCTTCACCATCCGCATCCAGGACCGGCAGGGCCGCGGACCGGAGCTGCTGGCATCCGCGACCGACGAACTCGTCGCCGCCGCGCGTAAATCGCCCGCGCTCCTTGCCCCGACGGTGTTCTCGCCGTTCTCGGCCAACACGCCACAGCTGTTCGTCGACATCGACCGCACCAAGGCGCAGAAGCTCGGCGTGCCCATCGCCAACATCAACGACACGATCCAGACCTATTTCGGATCGACCTATGTCAACGACTTCAACCTGTTCGGCCGCACCTATCACGTCACCGCGCAGGCCGATTTCCCGTTCCGGAAAGAGCCGAGCGACCTGTCGCGCCTGCGCACGCGCAACGCCGCCGGCGATATGGTGATGCTCGGCAGCGTGGTCGAGTTTAGGGATATCTCGGGTCCCGACCGTGTCGCGCGCTACAATCTCTATGCGGCGTCCGAGCTCCAGGGCGAGCCGGCGCCGGGCACCAGCTCGACCACCGCGCTCAACGCCATCAAGAAGCTCGCCGCCGACACCTTGCCGAGCGGCTTCACCTTCGAATGGACCGACCTGTCTTATCAGCAGGTCACCGGCGGCAATGCCGGCCTTTATGTGTTCCCGATCTGCGTGCTGTTCGTCTATCTCGTGCTCGCCGCGCAATATGGCAGCTGGACCTTGCCGTTCGCGGTGATCCTGATCGTGCCGATGTGCCTGCTCGCTGCCACCATCGGCGTGCGCATCATGGGACAGGACGTCAACATCCTCACCCAGATCGGATTCGTCGTGCTGGTGGGACTGGCGGCCAAGAACGCGATCCTGATCGTCGAGTTCGCGCGTGACATCGAGCTCGAGGGCAAGCCGCGGCTGGAGGCCGTGATCGAAGCCTGCCGCCTGCGCCTGCGGCCGATCCTGATGACCTCCTTCGCCTTCATCCTCGGCGTGCTGCCGCTGGTGATCTCGTCCGGCTCCGGCTCGGAGATGCGCCAGGCCGTCGGCGTCGCCGTGTTCTTCGGCATGATCGGCGTGACGTTGTTCGGGCTGCTGTTCACGCCGATCTTCTATGTGGTGGTGCGGAACCTGGCCGAGGGGCGGCGCGACAAGAAACCGGAGGTGGTGGCTTAGTGCGCAATTGTGCACTGGCCCGGGACGATGCGGCACGCCGCTTCATACTAACGGCCAACATGCAATGGATGGGCAGGGCCGGGGTTCTTCACTAGTATCCGCGCGATTTCAAAACAGAACACTGCTGGGAGCCAACGAATGAAATCAGCACTTTTGGCCGCTGTCGCAACCTCCGCCCTGCTGCTGGCGGCGCCGGCCTCTGCGCAAGGAACGGGACAAGGCGTCAAGATCGGCATCCTCAACGACCAGTCCGGCGTCTATGCCGATTACGGCGGCAAGTACTCCGTTGAAGCCGCCAAGATGGCGATCGAGGATTTTGGCGGCGAAGTGCTGGGCCAGAAGGTCGAGATGGTCACCGCCGACCATCAGAACAAGCCTGACCTCGCCACCTCCATCGCGCGCCGGTGGTATGATGCCGACAATGTCGACATGATCACCGAGCTGACGACGTCGTCGGTCGCGCTCGCGGTGCAGGAGCTGTCGAAGGAAAAGAAGAAGATCGACATC
Organism: Bradyrhizobium diazoefficiens; assembly: GCF_016616235.1. Classification (NCBI taxonomy): domain Bacteria; kingdom Pseudomonadati; phylum Pseudomonadota; class Alphaproteobacteria; order Hyphomicrobiales; family Nitrobacteraceae; genus Bradyrhizobium; species Bradyrhizobium diazoefficiens. The sequence goes on along the minus strand of NZ_CP067100.1, from coordinate 7,513,960 downwards.
GTCGTTGGCGCTGCGACCTCGAGCATCACCGGCAATGCCTGCTCGCCTTACGGCTTCCACTGGGCCTTCGACACCCACGCGCTCGCCGTCGGCACCGGCGGTGCGCTGACCAAGGCCGGCGGTGACACCTGGTTCTTCCTCACCGCCGACTACGCCTTCGGCTACGCGCTGGAGAAGGACACCAGCGAGATCGTCACCCACAATGGCGGCAAGGTGCTGGGCTCCGTGCGCGTGCCGCTCAATTCGTCGGATTTCTCGTCCTTCCTGCTGCAGGCGCAGAGCTCGAAGGCGAAGATCGTCGGCCTTGCCAATGCCGGCCAGGACACCACCAACTCGATCAAGCAGGCGGCCGAGTTCGGTATCGTCCAAGGCGGCCAGAAGCTCGCCGGCCTCTTGATGACGCTCGCCGAGGTGCATGGTCTGGGCTTGCAGGCGGCGCAAGGCCTGGTCCTGACCGAAGGCTTCTATTGGGACCACGACGACACCTCGCGCGCGTTCTCCGAACGCTTCTTCAAGCGCACGGGCCGGATGCCGAGCATGATCCATGCCGGCACCTATTCGGCGACCTTGAGCTATCTGAAGGCGGTGAAGGCCGCCGGCACCAAGGATACCGAAGCGGTCGCCAAGAAGCTGAAGGAGCTGCCGGTCGACGACGCCTTCGCCAAGGGCAAGGTTCTCGAGAATGGCCGCATGGTCCACGACATGTATCTGTTCGAGGTCAAGAAGCCCTCGGAATCGAAGAAGCCGTGGGATTATTACAAGCAGATCGCAGTTGTGCCAGGCGATCAGGCCTTCTTCACCGCCAAGGACAGCGGTTGCCCGCTGACGAAGTGACGCTTGTGTCCCGGACGCGCTGCAACGCGTAAGCGTTGCTGCGCAGAGCCGGGACCCATGCTTCTCCAAGTTTGCAGCCAGACTGGGTCCCGGTTCAGCGGCGCAGCGTTACATGCTGCACCGCGCCCGGGACACGAGCACGCGTGATGCCGGCCCTCACACCATCCGCAACACGATCGCCCCCAGCGCGCCCGCCCACAGCGCAATCGCGGCGATGGCCTGGATCGCAAATCCGGGGCCGCGCTTGGCTGTCGCCTGCGAATAGCCGATGAAATAGACGATGCGGCCGATGATCCACACGGCGCCGATCGCGGCTGCAACGGCGTCGCTGATATAGATTGCGAACAGCCAGAGCGACGGCAGGAAGATCGGCATCCATTCCAGCGTGTTCATCTGGATGCGGAAGGCGCGCTCGAAATCCGGATGGCCCGACATCGCCGGCACCTTGACACCGGTCCTGGTGCGCGAGCGCGAGACGTTGATGCTGGTGAAGAAATAAAATGCGATCGCCAGCAGCGTGGCGAGGGCGGTGAGATGATACATCGCGGATCCCTTCAAACAGGTCGCGCTTCAATAGCCGGTCAGTTCAAGATAGCCAATGCCGTCATGCGTGCCGGCAAAGCTGATCGGTCCCTCCCAATAGGAGAAGCCGGTCCCCATCCAGGCCTTCGGGTTGAGCGGCTTGCAGAGGATCGAGAACGAGCGCGAGGGAATCGCGATCTGCCACTCCACCGGCAGCTTGCGTCCGGCGACTTCTGTTGTGGCCTTCGGCATCATCTGAATGTCGCCGGCCGCGATCATCTGCGTCTCCCCGGCAGCATTGATCCAGTTAGCGAACGGATAATCCTTGCCGTCCTTCTGCCGCAGCCGGTACAGCATCAGCTTGTCGCCGGACGACAGATGCAGCGACAGCCAGTCCCAGCCGGTCTGATCGGTGTCGAGCGGCTGGCTGCTCCATTCGCGGTCCATCCACGCCTGCCCTGAGACATCGACCGGTCTGTCGTCGATGGTGAGCGTGCCGCGGGCGCGATAGAACGGCTGGCTGTAATAGTAGGACGCCTGGCCGCGCTCCGACTTGCGGCTGTAGCCGCGGTCGCCCTGCAGCACGACCGGTCGATCGGCCTCCAGCGTCAGCGCGTAGCTGAAGTCGATGCCTGACGCTTTCAGCGTCAACGGCGCCAGGCTGCGATCATCGGTACGCTCAAGACCTTTCATTTCCCAATCGTCGATCCAGGCTGCAAAAGGCTTTGCGGTGACGCCGGCCTGCCCGATCCCGCCGCGTGCAAACACCTCGTTGAAGCGGTGCGTGTCCGCGCGCGTCACCGCGGCATGCGCCATCCAGATCTGCTGATTGGCCCAGCCCTCGCGCTGCGGCCCTGGCTGCGCCGCCTGACGGAACAGCGTCCATTGCAGGCCGCAGGCCGCGCCGCTGCTGTCTGTGAGGTTCGCCGTGAGATACCACCACTCGATGCGAAACTCCGAGTGCGGCCCGTGATCGGCGGGGAAGGCGAACGTCTTTCCCGGCGTGACCTTGGCAAAGCCATCGGCGCTCTCGCCGAGCCCGGCATAGCCTTGTGCGCTCGCACGGCGGGCAGCCGCGAGCGCGGCGATGCCGCCGGCGAAGGCACGCCGCGAGATCTTCTCAGCGCTCATTGGCAAACACCTTGACGAGGCTCGCCGGCTGCATCCGCGCCAGCCGTAGCATCGGCAGCAGCGCAGCAAGCAGCGAAGCGGCCAGCGCCACCGCGACCAGCTCGATCAATTGCAGCGGAAACACGTGGAACGGCAGCCGCCAGCCGAATGCCTTCACGTTGACGATCGCGATCAGGCACCACGCCACCAGCAGCCCGAGCGGCACGGCCAGCAGCGCGGTGAACAGCGCAACCGACAGCGTCTTTGTCAATTCGATCGCGGCGAGGCGCGGCCGGGTGATGCCGATCGCCCACAGCGGCGCGAGCTGCGGCAGGCGCGAATTCGCCAGCGTCAAAAGGCTGGTCAAAAGCGCGATGCCGGCAACGCCGAGCGTGAAGGCATTGAGGGCCGAGGTCACCGCAAAGGTGCGATTAAAGATGCGGATCGATTCCGCTTTCACCGTCGCCTGGTCGGCGACGCTGCGGTCGTCGAGCGCGAACTGCTTCTGCAGCGCTGCGATCAGGCCGGGAATCTTGTCTCGGGGGACAATGAGACCGATCCGTGTCTGCGGCGTCTGTGGAAACTGCCGGATCAGCGCCGCGACATTCACGGCGAGCTGGCCCTTGGGGTTGCCGTAATCGGCATAGATGCCGGCGATGTTGAGCTCCCAGGTGCCGCCTGGCGCCGGTACCTCGATGACGTCGCCGACGCGGACATTCAGCCGCCGGCTCAGCTGCTCGCTGATGAAGGCGGCATTGCCCGGCACCAGCTGGGTCCAGGCGCGCGGCGCGGTCTCCAGCAGTGGCCAGCGCTCACGATAGAGCGCGTGATCGGGCAGGCCGAGCAACTCCACCGGCTGGCCCTGAACCTGCGTCTCGGCGCGACCGCCCGACAGGATCGCCTGCACGTCGCCGCGCTGCTTCAGCCAATTGCGAATCGCGGCGCCTTGCGCATCGTCGGCAGCGCTGATGTAGACGTCGGCGGCGAGCCGCCCGTTGAGCCAGCCGATGAAGGTGCGGCTGAACGTCTCCACCATGGTGGACACCCCGACATTGACGGCAAGCGCGAGCAGCAGCGCCATTAGCGCGAGCGACAGCCCGGAAAGCTGTTGCCGGCTGTCCGCCCAGAACCACAGCGACAGCGGCCCTCGTGCGGTGCGCTGGCCGATCAGCAGGAGGATGTCGAGGAACGCCGGCAGGATCAGCGCCGCGCCGAGCATCAACGCCGCCAGCACGCCAAAGCCTGCGATCAGCGACACGCCGTAGTGAAGCAGCAGCAGCGCGACCGCGAACACGGCGCAGGCGGCAAGGCTTTGCAGGATCAGCCAGCGCCGCTGCCGCTGCTGCCAGGCGCGCGGCTGCGCGGTCGCCAGCACCGGCATACGGATCGCCTTGATCAGGCTGGTTGCGGCTGCCACCAGCGCGCCCGCAACGCTGATGCCGACGCCGGCAAGCCACCATTCGCTGCGCAGCGTCAGCTGCCCAGGGATCTGCGCGCCATAGAGCCCGCGCAGCGATGCCGCGACGTCGGGGAGCAGCGCCGCCGCGATGAAATAGCCGCAGATGAGGCCGATCAGGCCCGCGACCAGCGCCAGCGCCACCAGCTCGATCACCAGCACCGTGTTGACGAGGCGCGCCGAGGCGCCGCAGGCCCGCAAGGTGCGCAGCATCGGCAGCCGCTGCTCGAAGGCAAGGCCGACGGCCGAGTTGACGATGAACAAGCCGACGAAGAACGACAGCAGACCGAAGGCGGTGAGGTTGAGATGGAAACTGTCGGTGAGGCGCTCCAGCTCGGTCTCCGCATTCGGCTCGACCCGCTGCAATTGATCGCCGACGACGCTCGCGAGCGGCGCCGGCTTGCCCTTCGGCTTGCCGATCAGCAGCCGCGACACCTGATCCGGCTTGTTCAGCAGAAGCTGCGCCACGCCGATATCGACCACCAGCACGTCGGGCACGAGCTGCGGCAGCACGCGCAGCGGCGGCAGTCTTGCCCCGCTGCTGATCGGCGGCGCCGCGCCTTCCTGCTCGTGCAAATCGTTCAGCGTCTCCCGCGCCACCAGGGTCTGGCCCGGCGGGGCGACAAAGCTGCTGAGATCGGCGGCGCCGAGGCGCGGCGCGTTGCCGACATCGGCCGGCATCGTCACCGGCTCGATCCCGAGCAGCCGCACCGAGCGTCCGTTGACCTGGACACGTCCTTCCAGCACCGGCGAGACCGGCCAGCCCGCGCGGCGGAGTTTTACGAACAGGCCTTGCGAAAACGTCGCCGCATCAGGCGCCACCAGCATCGCGGTGCGCACGCCGCCGAAGGTCGCGGCGGCGCGGTCATAGGCATTGCGGGCCTGCTGGTTGATCGCCTGCACCCCGCTCCACAGCGCGGTCGCCGCGATCAGCCCGATCAGCAGCGTCGCGAACTGCATCTTGTGACGCCGCCAGTGGCTGAGCAGCACGGCGAGGACCCACAGCGCGCGCCTCATGCGATCCGCCCCGCATGCAGTGTGACGTGGCGATCGAGCGTGCCGGCCAGATGCAGGCTGTGCGTCACCATCAGAAAGCCGCAGCCGGTGCGCGCGACGAGGTCGCGCGTCAGCGCCAGCACGTCGTCGGCGGTGGCTTCGTCCAGATTGCCGGTCGGCTCGTCCGCGAGCAGCAGGAACGGCTTTGTCGCCAGCGCGCGGCCGATTGCGACCCGCTGCTGCTGACCGCCCGACAATTGCTCGGGATAACGCCTGAGCAGACTGCCGAGCCCGAGCCGCTCGATCAGCTCTTTGCTCCAGGCCGCGTCATGCCGGCCGGCGATCCGCGCCTGGAAGGCGAGGTTGTCCGCGACTGAGAGAGACGGGATCAGGTTGAACTGCTGGAACACGAGGCCGATGCGATCGCGTCGCAGCTCCGCGCGCCCCGCGTCGTTCAGCTTGGTGACCTCGGTGTCCGCCAGCCGGATCGAGCCGCCGTCGGCGGTATCGAGACCGGCGATCAGGTGCAGCAGCGTGCTCTTGCCGCTGCCGGACTCGCCGGTCAGCGCGACGCGCTCGCCGGCCTTGAGGTCGAGATCGACGCCGCGCAGCACGTGAACCGGCTCGCCGGCCGAGGCGAATGTCTTGGAGAGATTTCGGATGGTCAGCACGATGAATGGCGCCGGGCGGAATTAACGGAAATGTTGCGTAGCACACTTGCTGCGGAAATGCCCGGGTTGCGTTGGTCTCGCAGCCGTTGTTAGCTCCAAGAAGGCCAAATCAAAAAGTGCCAAAAAAAGACGGGAGACCGATGAGCGCTCAGGGAACGCCCATGGTGGCGAGCAAGACCACGGCATCCAGACAGACGCCAAAGGGCGCCTGGACGGTCACCTTTCTGCTGTTTCTGTTCATGCTGGTGAACTTCGCCGACAAGATCGTCGTCGGCCTCGCGGGCGTTCCCATCATGACCGACCTGAAGCTCACACCGGAGCAGTTCGGTCTGCTCGGCTCCTCGTTCTTCTTCCTGTTCTCGATCTCGGCCATCGTCGTCGGCTTCGTCGTCAACAAGGTGCCGACGCGCTGGGTGCTGCTGACGCTCGCGGTGATCTGGGCGGTGGCGCAGTTTCCGATGGTCGGCACCGTCTCGTTCACCACGCTCCTGATCTGCCGCGTCGTGCTCGGCGCCGGCGAGGGGCCGGCGGCCTCGGTCGCCATGCACGCCATCTACAAATGGTTCCCCGACGAGAAGCGCACGCTGCCGACCGCGATCCTGTCGCAGGGCTCGGCCTTCGGCGTCATCCTCGCCGTGCCTGCGCTGAACTGGGTCATCGTCAACCACTCCTGGCACTATGCCTTTGGCGCGCTCGGCGTCCTCGGCCTGGTCTGGGTCGCGGCCTGGCTCGCGCTCGGCCGCGAAGGCCCGCTGGAGGACACGCAGATTCTCGCGGCCACCGAGGCGAAAATTCCCTACGTCCAGCTGCTCACCTCGCGCACCTTCCTCGGCTGCGTCGCGGCGACCTTCGGCGCTTACTGGGCGCTGTCGCTCGGGCTGACCTGGTTCACGCCGTTCATCATCAAGGGGCTCGGCTTCTCGCAGAGCCAGGCGGGCTGGATCTCGATCCTGCCCTGGGTGTTCGGCGCGACCGTGGTGATCCTCACCGGCTGGATCGCGCAGGTGATGATGGCGCGCGGCTACACCACCCGCGTCGCTCGCGGCGTGCTCGGCTCGGTGCCGCTGGTGGTCGGCGGTCTGATCCTGGCGACGATGCCGCATGTCGAGGGCGCGATCCTCCAGCTTGCGCTGCTCGTGGTCGGCTCGGGCCTGTGCGGCGCGATCTATGTGGTTTGCCCGCCGATGCTGGGTGAGTTCACTCCGGTCTCGCAGCGTGGCGCAGTGCTTGCGATCTACGGTGCGCTCTACACGCTCTCGGGCATCATCGCGCCGAACGTGATGGGCACCGTGATCCAGCGCGCCGGCAGCATGCTCGACGGCTACATGACCGGCTTCACCATCAACGCCGCGATCATGGTCGGCTCCGGCCTGCTCGGCCTGCTCCTGCTCTGGCCGAACACGGAAAAGGCCAGGCTGAGCCGTGGTGTTGCTGCGCAGCCTGCCCCGCTGAAGGGTGCGGTGTCACCGACGTAACGGCGCCCTTTCTTACCCTCCCCTGGAGGGGGAGGGTCGATCGCGCAAAGCGCGAGCGGGGTGGGGTGATCTCTCCACACGGGCACCGTTGGATGAGGAGATACCGTCACCCCACCCCGTCTCACATTTCGCTTCGCTCCATGTGAGCCGACCCTCCCCCTCCAGGGGAGGGTAAGCAGCAACTCCGTGATGTGGGTCCCGGCCCCCGTGCCAGGCCCGGACCACAGTTGAGCTTGCAGCTACGCCTTGCCTTGCGGCCTCCGCTCCGTGAACGGCGACAGCACCACGGTGGCGACCATGAAGATCACGGAGGCGCCGAACACCCAGTGCGGCGCGCTTTGATCCATGATCCAGCCGAACAGCAGCGGTGAGACGATGCCGCCGAGATTGAAGCCGGTGGAAACGATGCCGAAGGCGCGGCCTGCTGCGCCGGGAGGCGCAGCGTTGCGCACCAGCATGTCGCGCGACGGTGCGATCACGCCGGAGAGGAATCCCGCCAGCGTCATCGCGGCGGTCAGGGCCCAGCTGGGCAGTGTGACCAGCGCGATCAGCAGCACGATGGCGGCGTTCACGGCAAAGCAGGCCGCGGCGACCTGGCCGTGGCGCCCGGTGTGGTCGGCGAGGAAGCCGCCCGCGAGCACGCCCGCGGCGCTGGCGCCAAGAAACGCCGTCAGCATGACGTTGGCCGCGGAATAAGAGGCGCCATAGCCGCTCATCAGTGCGACTACCCCGAAATTGTTGATGCCGGCGACCGACAGGCTGAGCAGCATGAACAGCGCGGTCAGCATCATCAGCGCCGGCGTGATCACCGCCTGCTTCGGCGCGTTCTCCGTGCCTGGTTTCTTCTTGTTCGCGCCGGCATCGGGAATGCTCATGGCGATCAGCAGCACCGCCACCAGTACGCCGATCGTGCCCGACGCGATCAGCGCGCCGGCGCCGCCGGACATCGTGACGAGCGCTGCGACGATCGCCGGCGCCACTGCGCCGCCGAGAAAGCCCGCGAATGTGTGCACCGAGAAAGCGCGCCCCATCCGCGCCTCGTCCATGTGCGCGGCGAGGATGGCGTAGTCGGCGGGGTGATAGACGCTGTTGGCGAGCCCGAGCAGCACGGCGCAGGCGATCAGCGCGACGTAGCTGAGATGTAGGCCGAGCAGGATCAGCGCAAAGCCGCCGAGCGCAAGCCCCGCCAGCAGGATCTTGCGCGCGCCAAAATGGTCGACGAGATACCCGGTCGGCGCCTGCGTCAGGCCTGATACCACCGCGAACACGGTGAGCGAGAAGCCGAGCTCGATATAGCCGACGCCGAGCTTTTCCTTCAGGAACGGAAACAGCATCGGCAGGACCAGCAGATGGAAATGGCTGACCCAATGCGCGATCGAGATCCCGGTCAGCGTGCGCAGCGCGCTGTCCGCCTTGCCTTGTTGCGGTGCGGCGAGAACGTCGACCATTGCAGTTCCGTTTCGCGTCCTTCGGGGACGCGCAAACTATCGGCCAGAGCCGTTATTTGTCCATGAACGCAGGCGCATGGCAGGTAGTGCGGGCGGGGCTGCGGCTTCAATGATTGCTCGGGGCACACTGCGCTCCCTCCCCCCTTGCGGGGAGAGGGGTACCACACGGCATACTCTTTCGAGAGTGCGGCGATCCCTTCGCGCCGACGAACGACAGACCGTTTGCTGGGCTACCCCTCTCCCTAACCCCCCGCAAGGGGGGGAACGCACCGTTCGTGCGGCAAGTATCTCGCTCTCACAAAGGCTCGTCATCCGTGCCGTGACGATCCCGCTTCGGCGTGGCGATGTCGCCGTCCTCGTAATGCTCGTCGTCGAGCGGTGGCAAAGGCTTTTTCGCCTTGTTCTCCGCAGGCTTTTTGTCAGTGACTTTGGGCGGCTCGCTTGGCTTGCCGGTCTTGGCCATGGCTGGTCCCGGATGGCGATGCGTCATCCGCTTCTACCCGGGACATATGTGAGGTCCCTGATTTATCTCAAGGCCCTTTATCTCAAGGCCATTGGCGAAGCCGTCAGTGCACCACAGGCCCGCCGGCTTTCTTCCAGGCATCGATGCCGCCGGCGATGTGCGCGGTGTTGGAAAGGCCCGCCTCCTTGGCGGCGGCCACCGCCATCGCCGAGCGTTCGCCGAAGGCGCAGAAGAACACGACGCGGCGTCCCGTCGCGGCCGCGACTTCGCGCAGCATGCCGCCGGGCTTCAGGCTCTCCTCGACCGACGGATAGGGCGTGTGCAGCGCGCCTTCGAGCATGCCGTGCTTCATCCGCTCGTTGGTCTCGCGCAAATCGACCAGCAGGATGTCGGGCCGGCCGAGAATGCGGATCGCCTCGACCGCGCTGAGCGCGCGGCCTTCCTTCTCCAGCTCTTCCTGATGCAGGCCGACATGCATGTTGGCAGGTACCGCCACGTCCATCATCTTCGGATTGGGCAGCTTCAGATTGGCCATCAGCGCGATATACTCGTCGACCGAACGCACCTGGAGCCGCGGGTTGAAGCGCTTCTCCTCGCCGATGGTGGAGACCGTGTCGCCCTTGTAGTCATGCGCCGGGAACACCATCGTCTCATCCGGCAGCTTCAGCAGCCGGTTGAAGATCGACTCGTATTGTGCGCGCGACGAACCGTTCTGGAAATCGGTGCGGCCGGTGCCGCGGATCAGCAGCGTGTCGCCAGTGAAGACGCGGTCGCCCATCAGATAGGAATAGGAATCGTCGGTGTGACCGGGCGTGTACATCACGTCGAGCGACAGGCCCTCGATCGTCACCTTATCGCCGTCGGCAACGCGCATCGCCACCACGTCGGCCTTGGTCTGGTCGCCCATCACGGTCATGCAATGGGTGCGGTCGCGCAGCTCGCCGAGGCCGGTGACGTGGTCGGCATGCAGATGGGTGTCGACCGCCTTGACCAGCTTGAGGTCGAGCTCGCGCAGCAGCTGGCAGTAGCGGTCGACCTTCTCCAGCACGGGATCGAGGATCAGCGCCTCGCCGCCGGGGCGGCTCGCGAGCAGATAGCTGTAGGTGCCCGAAACGCTGTCGAAGAGCTGGCGGAAGATCATGGCAGGACCCGGCGTGGAGTGATTTCGAGGATTCTACTACGGGACGGGTCAGAAAGAGAAGCAACTCACTGTGTGGAGAAGAAAATTTAGAAGAGTTTTGTTGCGCGTGCGGCCGCCACACCCACCGCTGTCATCGCCCTGCCTGACCGGGCGATCCAGGGCGGATTCAACTGGTCGTCGCAACACCTCAGCAAAGGATGTTGCGATGAACAGATGCAGTCGGCGTTCTGATCAGGGTGTGCAGGCAATCCAGCGATTGTCAGGTCGGCGTCGGCAGGTTCTTCGAGAGAATCGTAAGCCGTTCTGGACTGCGATTGCTTCGGGGCGCTCGAGCGAGGATGCTGCGGTTGACGCCGGGGTATCGCCGGCGGTCGGAGTACGCTGGTTCCGGGAGGCGGGCGGCATGCCGCCAACACATTTGTCGCAGTCGTCAAGACCTCTATCAGGGCGCTACCTCTCGTTCGCCGAGCGTGAGGAGATCGCCATCTTGCACGCGCAGGGGCATGGGGTGCGAGCGATCGCTCGTCGGCTCGATCGGCCTCCATCCACGATCTCTCGTGAACTTCGGCGGAACGTGGCGCGCCGCCACGGTGCTCCAGAGTACCGAGCGACCACGGCACAATGGCACGCTGATCGGTCCGCCCGGAGACCCAAGTCGGCGAAGTTGGCAATCAATCCGGCTCTGCGGGACTATGTGCAAGACAGGCTTGCCGGTATGATCGCCAAGCCGAATGGAGAGCCCCTCGTTGGCCCGAAGGTCGTGTGGAAGGGGCGCCGGGCCGTGCATCGGCAGAACCGGCGCTGGGCGAGGGCATGGAGCCCGGAACAGATTTCTCGGCGACTTCGGCTCGACTTTCCCGAGGATGAGACGATGCGCATCAGTCACGAGGCGATCTATCAGGCACTTTACGTGCAGGGTCGAGGAGCTTTGCGCCGCGAACTGACGGCCTGCTTGCGCACCGGGCGGGCGCTGCGGATGCCAAGGGCGCGCGCCCGTAAAGGCAGGAGCTTCATTCCTTCCGAGATCATGATCAGTGAGCGCCCTGCCGAAGCGGCCGATCGAGCCGTGCCGGGACATTGGGAGGGGGACCTTATCCTCGGGCTTGGCAGCTCGGCGATCGGCACGCTGGTCGAGCGGACCACGCGCTTCACGATGTTGTTGCACCTTCCCCGGTTGGCGGGACATGGCGAAGCTCCGCGCGCGAAGAACGGGCCTGCGCTCGCAGGGCACGGGGCCGAAGCCGTGCGCGACGCAATCGCACGCACCATCATCACTTTGCCCGAAGAACTGCGTCGTTCGCTGACCTGGGATCAGGGGGCCGAAATGGCTCAGCATGATCGTCTCAAGATCGATGCGGGTATCCAAGTCTACTTCTGCGATCCGCATAGCCCTTGGCAGCGCGGCACCAACGAAAACACCAATGGGCTATTGCGGCAATACTTCCCGAAAGGCACAGACCTGAGCCTCCATAGTGTCGACGAGATCTCCGCCGTGGCAGCGGCCCTTAATGCCCGACCGAGAAAAACACTGGGCTGGAAAACGCCAGCAGAGGCGCTTGACGCGTTGCTCCCATGAGTCAAAAACAACGGCTGTTGCGACGACCAGTTGAATCCGCCCAGCATTCCACAGAGCTACGTGAGATACGGAGGGGCTGCGGCGCACTGGATTCCCCGCCTTCGCGGGGAATGACACCGAGTGTGGCGAGGCGGCGCGTCCCCAACTCCGGACGGGCTCAGGGCCGCACCACCGTGTACCCGTTCTCCGCCAGGAACAGGATCTGTCCGACCCCGACCTGCACCGGCGTCGCGGCCGGGATGAACTCCGGCCGCTTGCCGGTCTCCCGCTCAATCGTGTCGACCGTGTTGAGGCAGATGTCGAAACGCACGCCCTGTGCGATCAGGCTTTCGACCTGCTTGCGGCGCTCGCTGCCTGACAGCAGCAGATCGATGCCGGGACCGAACGCCACCACCTCGATCGCGACCTTGTCGGGATCGTAGGCTTTCAGGAGATTGTTGGCGACACTGAGCACCAGCGCCTGCTTCTTGGCGTCACTGTCCGAGAGCTGGAGCACGATTTTGTGCTCGGCGAACGGCTTGTCCTGGAGCGGCACCTGCTGCGCAAAAGCGTGCGGCGGTGCAGCCAAAGCGAACAGCGCCAGCAGCAGTGCGGATATGATTTGCGAGCGCATCATCCCTGTCCTGCAATGCCCGGATTGCCCTCGACGCCCTTCAGCGTGACGCCGGTGCCGAGCCGCTCAGGCATCATCCGGCCCGAGCGCAGATATTTGGCGACGATGTCCCACACCGGCGCGCCCTGCTGGCTGTTGACGGAAGCCCACCCGGCGACCTTGTAGCGGTGGTTGGCGCTCAGCAGCTTGCCGTTGTTGAGCTTCAGCTCGGAGATTCGGCTGCCGATCGCAGCTGTCGGCGTGCAGGTGTAGCTGAGCCCGCCGGCGCGCACCATGTCACCGCCCTGCTGGTAATAGGGATCGGCGTTGAAGAGGTTGTCGCAGATGTCTTCCAGCACGTCCTTGATCTCTGCGCCGGTCATCTCCTGCACATAGGTCTCAGGATAGGTGATCGCGGTCTCCGCGAGCACATCCTCCATGGTCAGCGCCTGGCCCGACAGCGCGGTGACGCCCCAGCGGAAGCCCGGCGACAGCGCGATCTCGGCGTCGAGCTCGGTGCGCAGCGCGGTGCAGATCAGCTCGTCGATGGGACCTGCGAAATTGTCGCGGCGATAGAGCAGGCGGTCGGGCGTTGCGATCTTGTCCACCCAGTCGGTCACATGCGGTGCGCGCAGCTTTCCGATCAGTTCGGCCATGGCGGGATCGGGCTTCAGCAGCTCGGAATAAACCGGCAGCAGGTGATATCTGACCTCGCCGACCTTGCCCTTCTCGAGCGCGAGATCGAGCACGCCCAGGAATTTCCCGTTGGAGCCGGCATTGGTGACGAGTGTGGTGCCGCCGGCGTTCTTGACCGGGATCGGCTGCGGCACGGCGTCATGGGTATGGCCGCCGAGGATGACGTCGATGCCGTTGACGCGGCTTGCGAGCTTGAGGTCGACATCCATGCCGTTGTGCGACAGCAGGATGACCGCATCGACCTTGTCGGCGCCGCGGAGGCCATCAACGTGCTTCTGCAGCTCTTCCTCGCGGATGCCAAAGGTCCAGTCCGGCGTGAACCGCTTGGGATGCGCGATCGGCACGTAAGGAAAGGCCTGGCCGATGATTGCGACGCGGCGGCTGCCGAGCTCCTTGATCACGGACGGCTTGAACACGCGTCCGCTCGCCTTGTCGAAGGCGGCGGCATCGTTGAACGCGGCTTCCTCGGTCAGAAAAACGTTCTGCGCCAGGAACTCGCCCTTGAAGCGCGCGAGATTGTCGCGCAGCGCCTGCTCGCCATAGGTGAATTCCCAATGCCCGGTCATCGCCTCGATGCCGAGCAGATTGGCAACCTCGACCATGTCGCGGCCCTGCATGACGTTGGCGAGCCCGGTGCCCTGCCAGAGGTCGCCGCCGTCGACGAGCATGGAATGCTTGTCGCCGGCATCGCTGCGCAGGCGGTCGATCAGCGTCTTGAGATGGGCGAAACCGCCGAGCTTGCCGAAGCGGCCCGCGGACTTCTCGAACTCGACGCAGCTGAAGGCGTAGGCATCGGCGCTGTCGGGCCGAATGCCGAACCGATCGAGAAAGGCGCGCCCAACCAGATGCGGCGGCCGCCCCGCCATCTCGCCGATGCCGATATTGACGCTGGGCTCGCGGACATAGACCGGGTTGAGCTGCGCATGCGTGTCGGTGGTGTGCAGAATCCGCGCATTGCCGAACCGCTCGAGGTCGTAGACGCTCGCGGTCTCGGCGCCGCGCGCGAGCCGGGGCAGGCTGAGCGAGGTGGCGACAGCGGCTGTCCTCTTCAGGAAATCGCGGCGGCGGATGGCCATCCCAGATTCTCCGCGCCTATTCTCGGCTGCGACAGGTCAACGCGCTCAAGCCTACCGGATTTCCATCGCCTTCCAGGCGTCTTTTTCGGACGTCGCCTGGAAGATGGAGGCCTTCGCCAGCGCTTCGGCCTCCTTTGAAGCGGCAATTGCGCGGTCGAAATCGCCGCCGTCGGCCGCCTTCCTGGCGGCCGCCAGCGCCGAGACGGTCACGGTCCACTGGTTGCGCATGCCGGCTGCCTCCTTGGAGGCGGCCTCCGCTGCGGCATAGGCCGCCTTGTAGTCCGCCTCGTTTGCCGCGCGCGCGGCCGGCGCGAAGCTCAGGCTGAGCAGAATGGCAAGGGGAAGTGACGGCTTCATGGCCGCGCTCCCGGGCCGGAAATCGGCAGGCCGTTGGCGACGTACGACAGGAAATATTCGACGTCACGATATTCGTCCGATTGCGGCTCCAGCGGAACCGCGCGGGTCTGGCTGTTGCAGGTGACGAAGCGGCGGCTGATCGTGCCCATGCCGCTCCATTCGGAGCGGTAGATCGGCATCGCGTTCAAGATGCCGAGCGCCGGCGCCAGGATCTCGGCGCGGATGCGCTCGCCCGGGCTCTGTACGTGGCAGCTGGCGCAGGAGAAGTTCAACTGGCCGCGGCGGGTGTAGAAATAGCGCTTGCCATTCTCGAAGGCCTCTAACGCGCGCGGATCATCGGGAATCTTGATGTCCATCGGCTTGCCGCGCGAGGTGTAGGCCATGTACGCCGTCAGCGAGGCCATCTCGTCCTTGACATAGGAGTAGGGCGCTTCGCCATTGGCCTCGCGGCAGCGGTTGAGCGCGAGCTCCAGCGTGACGACCTTGCCCTCCCCAGTGTCGAAATAGGGATAGTTCTGGCGGATGCCGATGCCGCCGTTCGGGAAGCAGTCGGCATAGGTCTTGCCGTTCCTGAACGGCGTCGAAAACATCTCCTTGCCGGCATCGAGCGCGAACTCGTAGGGCGGGAATTCCTCCTTCTCCTGCCACTGCCGCTTCATATCCGCGTTCATGGAATACGGACCGTTGACGAAGTCCTCGTGCTTTACCGTCGGAAACCTCTGGAAGAAAAAGTTCTGGAACGCCTTGGCGTCAGCCACCGGATCGACCTTGTCCGCCGCGATCACGCGCGGCGAGCTCAGCGCGAACGCGACCAGCGCGGCGCTGAGCGAGCCAAGCAGGAGGGCGGAGCGGGCCTTCATCATGCGATCTTTGCGGTGGTCGTGTCCGACGCACCCTTGTTGTCGGTCCAGGAAATCTTGAGCTCGTCGCCCTTCTTGGCGCCCTTGAAGCTGAATTTCACATAGGGGTCCTTGGAGACCGCGGTGCCCCAATTGGCGACGAAGACATCCTTGCCGTTACATTCGAACTTCAGCTTCTGGATGTAATGCGCGGGAATCACCTCGCCCTTGGAATCCTTGACGAGGCCGGTATCCATCGGGTGCTGGATCAGCGCCTGCACCTCGGTGATGTCGCCGCTCGCCGTGGCGCGTACGCGAATGCTGGATGCCATCTTGATTCTCCTAACCGCCGCAGCCGCCGACGGTGACCTTGACCTCTTTGGTCGCGCTGTAGAGCTTGCCGTCGGCTTCCACGATCGCGGTCACGTTGGTGGTCTTGGCCATCTTCAGGCGGTTGGCAACGCTCGGCAGCGTGCCCTCGGGAATCCTGTAGCTTGCTGCGAGCGCGTTCGGATTCTCGGCCACGAACAACGAGATCGAGGTGACTTTGTCGAGCGTCGTCGTCACCGAGATCGGCACCACGCCGCCATTCTCGGCGATCTCGGGCGCGTCAAGCTTGACCTTGTCGGACGGCTCGGCGGTCTTGCCGTAGAGCGCCTTGATCGCGTCGGCCTCGTTCTTCAGCTTGAACGCCTCTTCGGGATATTTGTCGTTCGCCGCCGCGCGCGCAGGCTGGCTGCCGAACGGCAGATTGCCGAGGCCGAGCAGCGCAACGCCGGCTGCGCCCTGAAGGATCAGGCGCCGCGTCGGATGAGGGCCGGTGGTCATGGTCATCTCAAATTCTCCTGGCCGGCCGTTAGAGCGTTTGCAGGAAATCAACGATCGCGCTGATCTCCTGTTCGGTCAAAATCCGGTTCCGGCCGAACGGCGGCATCATGGTCTGCGGGTTGCGCCTGGTCTCGTCGAAGATGATCGCAACCAGCTCGTTGCGATCGGGGTATTTCGACTTGAGGTCTTTCAGCTCCGGGCCGATCGTTCCCGGCAGATCGCCGCCCTTGATGACATGGCAGGTCAGGCAATTGCCCTTGCCGCGGTCGAAAGCCAGCTTCTGGCCCTCGGCGACAGCGGACTGCGCCCGCGCAGGGCCGGCGAGGCCGGCGCCAATGGCGAGCAGGAGGAACAGGACGGGCGTCCGGGGACGAGCGGTCAAGACGTCATTCCAAGGCGTTATGTCGATGGTCGCGTCGCGAAACACACGCGTTCCAAAGCACAAAGGGCCGCGCCTGACAATCAAGACTATGCATGCGACAAATTGGAGTTAATATCTTCCGCATTGCAACCATTGAGACTATTTGTTCGGCAGATACGGCCCGGGGCGCGGGCCTCCAATTTCGAGCGCGTTCGGGCGCTCATCTTGTTTTCATCGCGTTCTCGGTTTTTCAAGGGGACCTGACTTGGCTGACTATGTCGTCGAATTTGGCAAGGATGGCGGACGGATCGAGCCCGATGGGCGGCTCGATGCGCCGGCCTTTCATCGCAATCACGAGCCGCTCTGGGCGGCGCTGGAGAAGCATCTCGCAGGGCTGACGGGCAATGTGGTCGAGCTCGGTAGCGGAACCGGCCAGCATGTGGTCCATTTCGCCCGCCATACGCCGGGCCTGACCTGGTGGCCGAGCGACCTCAACCAGCGGCATCTGAAGAGCATCGAGGCCTGGCGCGTCCATTCGGGCCTGCAAAACATCCGCAGTCCGCTGCGGATCGATCTGACCGATCCCGACTGGTGTCCGGAGATGAAAAGCGGGCAGGCGCCGACAAGTTTTGCGGCCGTGTTCTGCGCCAATGTCATCCACATCGCGCCCTGGAACGTGGCCGAGGGCCTGTTCGCCGGCGCCGGCCGCTATTTGCGTGCCGACGGCAAGCTGTTTCTCTACGGCCCCTTCAAGCGCGACGGCAGGCACACCGCGCTGAGCAATGCCGTGTTCGACACGTCCTTGCGCGAAGGCAATCCCGACTGGGGCGTGCGCGACATCGGCGATGTCGAGACGTTGGCACGAGGTGTGGGCTTGAGGCTCGTCGATACGATCGAGATGCCTGCGAACAATCTGACGCTGGTGTTTGCGCGCTAGGCCACGAAGGCAGTGCGCTCCCTCCCCCGCTTGCGGGGGAGGGCTGGGGACATGGGCGCTAGGTTATGCGTTTGTGTAGATAGTCGCATTGTTTTCTGCGCCGGCGTGGCGGTTCGCAGAAGTGCCGGCGGGCTCGGGTGAAGAGATTACAGAAAGCCTGCCAGAGAAGTGGTCCACGAATGGCGGCACGAACGGTCGCCAGGGCGATCTTCATGAGGCGCCAACGCGATGGGCTTGCTTGTGGTGGTTCCGAACTCAGAGGGGAAAGAGTCCGGGACTTGCCCGGCGATCTGTTCAGCGATGATGGCGACGATCAGTCTGGCGTAGATCCACGCCCGCGCAAGTTCAGGCTTCTTGGCTGGCAGCATGTCGAGCCCGGCTAAGCTCTTGAACCGCTTGAATGCCAGCTCGATCTGCCAGCGGAAGCGATAGAGGGCGAGGACATCGGCCGGTGGGAAGGTGGCGACTGGCAGCGAGGTAAGGAGAAGAATGTACTTCGCCGCCTCGAGACTGCGTGGATCGGGTTGCTTGCCGCGCTTCTTGGCATCCTTGAGCAGGCGCTTTCGCTCGGTTTCGGCCTGCTCCGGCGGCTTGCGTCGCACGACGAGGCGCAGGATCAGCGGCTCCGGCGGTGGAGTCTTTGTCTGGCCCTCGTGGACGCGAACTTGCAGCTCGCTTTCCTGTTCCGACTGAGCCGCGAGAGCGGCAAACAGATCAAAGGGCTCGCCATTGGCCTGCAACAGGCGCAACGAGTTCCAGCCAGTCCGCACGATGAAGTCTGCACCGGCTTCGATCACCGGCCGCAGATCGCGCGGCCTCGCATAATAGCGGTCGCCCAGCACGATATCGCCGTGTGCGTAGGTGAGGCGCTGAAGATTCTCCGCGCCATGCACGTCGGTTAGCTCAAGCTGATCAACCTGACCCGTTGCCAGATCGTAGCCGACGTGCAGCCGCCACGTCGTACGGTCAGCTCCCGGTTCGCAGATCGAGGTTCCGTCGAGTGCACGCAGGCGATACCCAACCCAGCTCCCCGCCGTCATTTTGGCCTGTTCGGCGATCAGCGCAGCCACAATGTCACCAAGCCAGGGCGCGGCTTTACACAGCCGATCGAGCAGTGATGGATCGGACAAACGGACGATGCCGCCGGCTTCCGCCCACACACACGTCTCACGCAGCGACATGCCCAAGCCGCCATAGGCAAGCGCCAACCGCAACAGCGTCTCGGCGTTCTTAATCTCCCGCGCCCGGGTAAAGGCTCCGCGTAACCGCGCCGTGGCTTCCAGGTCGAAGCCTCCCGGAAGTCGCGCACTCACCTCCGGCCAATGATCCAGAATCTCAGGACGAATCTTCATCCCAAGTTTGAATCATATCGAGATTCTTCGTGTCCAGAGCTAAACCTAGCGCCTATGAGGGCTGGGGAGAGGGTGCGTCCGCATCGGGACAATCCCCAAGAGGAGAAAGCCCTCACCCGCGTCGCTTCGCGCCGCGACCTCTCCCGCAAGCGGGAGAGGTGCATCACCAGCACCGCTGATGCTGATTCAACCAAGCGGCCGTCACCTCTCGTCCTTCCACCCGATCTTCTCCTTCAAGAATCGAAAACCCAGCACCTCAAACCCCGCCCGCTCCTTGTTGTCCTTGCCGTAGCCGTGGCCGCCGGCTTCGGGTTCGTAGAACCAGGCTTCATAGCCCATCGCCTGGAGCTTTGCCGCCATCTTGCGCGCGTGGCCGGGATGGACGCGGTCGTCGCGCCGTGTGGTGGCGATCAGGATCGGCGGGTAGGACTGGCCGGGCTTGACGTTGTGATAGGCCGAATACGTCTTCAGCCACTCCCACTCTTCGGGCTTGTCGGGGTCGCCGTATTCGGCGATCCAGCTCGCGCCCGCGACCAGTTTTGTGTAGCGGCGCATGTCGATCAGCGGGATGGTGCAGAACAGCGCGCCGAAGCGCTCGGGGTAACGCACCAGCATGTTGGTGATGAGAATGCCGCCGTTCGATCCGCCCTGCGCGGCGATGCGCTTTGCGCGGGTCACGCCGCGGCGGACGAGATCGGCGGCGACGGCGGCGAAATCGTCGTGCGACAGCTTCTTGCCGGCGAGCCGGCCGGCATCGTGCCAGCGCGTGCCGAACTCGCCGCCGCCGCGCAAATTCGCCTGCACAACGGTGCCGCCGCGCTCCAGCCACAGCTTGCCGAGCGAGGCGTTGTAGTACGGCTTAACCGAATGGCCGAAGCCGCCATAGGCGCTCATATAGACCGGCGCATCGCCGGTCTCGGTCGCGGGACCCGTCTGCACATAGGGAATGCGCTCGCCGTCGATCGAGATCGCCTCGTGCTGCGTCACCACGAGACCATCGGCGGTGAACGTCCTCGGCGCCTGCTTCAGCACAACGGGACTTTCCACGCCGCGCTCGATCAGGAGCAGCGAGGGCGGTGTGAGCGGATCCTGCACATTGGCGAGCAAATCGCCATTGCTTGCGGATTCATGATGATCGAGGCGCCAGACGTCGACCACACCGATCGTGGGAAGCCCCCGCAGCGTCGCGCGGGCCCAGCCGGTCGGCGACGGCGTGCAGACCTCATGCACCGGTCGCAATTCATCGAGGATCGGAAGCACGAGCCTGCCCGCCGTCCAGAACAGGCCCTGCAGCGCACGGCGCGGGCCGGGCTCGAACAGCACGGTGAAATCACGATCGCCTGCGAGGAAGGCCGAGAGCGAGATGCCGAGCACGCTGTCTGCTGCGAACGTCCGTCCTGCAACGGTCCAGGGCTGCCGCAGCTTGATGGCAAACCAGTCGCCGTGTGCCTGCATCCAGATGCCGGTCGGCAGATCCAGCTTCGTGAGCACGCCGGCCGCGTCGCGAAGCCAGATCGCGAAATTGAAGAAGTCGACCTGATCGACAATCCAGGCGCGCGGCTCCAGACCGGTGTCGTCGACGCCGCAATAAACGCGCATCCGGTCGGCCGCGGTCTCGAAGATCACCTCGGCCTGCTCGACCGGCTGGCCGCGCCGCCACAGCCGGATCGTTCTGGCATAGCCTGACGTTGTCGCCTTGTCCGCGCCATAGGCGCTGGAGAGCACCAGCGTATCTGTGTCCAGCCAGTCGACGCTGCCCTTGGCCTCCGGCAGAGTGAAGCCGTCGGCGACGAAACTCTTCGTACCGATGTCGAACTCGCGCAGGGTCACGGCATCGCTGCCGCCGCGCGACAGGCTCAGGATGACATGCTGGTGCTTCGGACTCGAGCTGATCCAGTTCAGCAGCCAATCCTCGCCCTCGCTCGCAGCGAGCTCGTCGATGTCGAGCAGGGTCTCCCAGGCCGGCGCGGGTTTGCGAAACTCCGCAAGTGTCGTGCGCCGCCACAGTCCGCGCGGATGCCCTGCGTCCTTCCAGAGATTGTAGAGATGATCGCCGCGACGTCCCACATAGGGAATGTTGTCGGGACGATCGTAGATCGCCGCGAGGATGTCGCGGTCGTGCGCGAAGGCCGCCCCGCCGAACGCTGCGAGCGTGAGCTCGTTCTGCCGCGCGACGAAATCGAGCGCTTGCTTGCCTTCGATCTCCTCCACCCAGAGCCAGGGATCGTCGTCGGGAGCGCTGAGCGTGGGCCTGTCGTCGACGGACATGAACGAAACTCCCAAGAGAAACTCCCAAGATTCGCGGCGGATAGGATTTGATCGAACGCAAGCCGTCAAGGGCACGTTCCCGTGTCATCGGCGTGATTGCGTCGGAGGCATGGCCCGCGCCCGTTTGCGCCGGTTGCCCGGCCTCCCGCGCCCCTCCATAGTGCCGGGAATCAACGAGACCCTTTAGTGCCCCTGGGCGGAAATGCCGATGCTGGACGTGACGACAGTCAATGAGATCGCCGACGACGCCCGCGCGCGTGCCAATGTGGTGCGCCTTGCCGCGGCGCAGGCGCTGACCGGGGCCAACTCGGCGGTGATCTTCGCCACCGGCTCGATCGTCGGGGCGACGCTGGCGCCGGACATGTCGCTCGCGACCGTGCCGCTGTCGATGTATGTGCTGGGGCTTGCGGCCGGCACCTTGCCGACCGGCGCGATCTCGCGCCGCTTCGGCCGCCGCTGGGCCTTCGTGATCGGCACGGGTCTCGGTGCGCTCACCGGTCTGCTCGGCTCGTTCGCGATCCTGCACGCCTCGTTCGCGCTGTTCTGCATCGCGACCTTCCTCGGCGGCCTCTACGGCGCGGTCGCGCAATCCTATCGCTTCGCCGCGGCCGATGGCGCCAGCGCCGCCTACCGGCCGAAAGCCGTGTCCTGGGTGATGGCCGGCGGCGTGTTCGCCGGTGTGCTCGGTCCGCAGCTCGTGCAATGGACCATGGACGTCTGGTCGCCTTATCTGTTCGCCTTCAGCTTCCTGGTGCAGGCCGCCGTCGCGCTGGTCGCGATGGGCATCGTCGCCGGCGTCGATATGCCGAAGCCCGCGCCGGCCGATCTCCATGGCGGCCGGCCGCTGCTCGAGATCGTCAGCCAGCCCCGCTTCGTCGCGGCGGCGCTGTGCGGCGTCATCTCTTATCCCATGATGAATCTCGTCATGACCTCGGCGCCGCTCGCCATGAAGATGTGCGGCCTTAGCGTGTCCGATTCCAATTTCGGCATTCAATGGCACATCGTCGCCATGTACGGCCCGAGCTTCTTCACCGGCGCGTTGATCGCCCGTTTCGGCGCGCCCGTGATCGTCGCCGCCGGCCTGCTGCTGGAAGCGGGGGCGGCCGGTATCGGCCTCTCCGGCATCACCGCGATGCACTTCTGGGCGACGCTGATCGTGCTGGGTGTGGGGTGGAATTTCTCCTTCATCGGCGCCTCCGCGCTGGTGCTGGAGACGCACCGTCCGCAGGAGCGCAACAAGGTGCAGGCCTTCAACGATTTCCTGGTGTTCGGGATGATGGCGATCGGCTCGTTCTCGTCGGGCCAGCTGCTGGCTAATTACGGCTGGTCCGCGGTCAACATGGTCGTATTCCCGCCGGTGCTGTTCGGTCTTGCCGTGCTCTCGCTGGCATCCAGGGCGCGCCGCCGCAAGGCGCGGCTGGACGCGGCGATGGGCGAGTTCCCGGATGCGATCTGAACTGGCAGGAGCCTGTCAGCAGTGTTGATGCTTCGATCCAGGTCGAAGTGATTTTTGGGTGCGAGATATTAGTTGATGCCTCATGGCCGGGCTTGTCCCGGCCATTCACGTCTTAGGCGCGCGGATCGAAAAACGTGGATGCCCGGCATAGGCGAGCGGAAGCGACGCCGTCCTTCAGACGGCTATGCCCGGGCATGACGGAGTAGGTGGCATGCTCGATAATCCTCAACCGCCCCGGATCGACGAATCCTCCTTCCGCTACGAAGGCTGGCGCATCGTCGCGGTCTGCTTCCTGCTCGCGACCTTCGGCTGGGGGCTCGGCTTCTACGGCCAGAGCGTCTACGTCGCCGAGCTCCAGCGCGCCCACGGCTGGTCGGCCTCGCTGATCTCCTCGGCCACGACGTTCTTCTACCTGTTCGGCGCAGTGCTGGTCGTCTTCGTCGGCGAGGCCGTCAGGAAATATGGGCCGCGGTTCGGTCTGATTGCAGGAACGCTGGCGATGTCGGCCGCGGCGGTTGCGATCGGCGCCGTGCGCGAGCCCTGGCAGCTTTATCTCGCCAATGCGGTGCTCGCCTTCGGTTGGGCCGGCACCAGCCTTGCCCTGATCACCAACATCATCAGCCTGTGGTTCGACCACAAGCGCGGCATGGCGATCAGCCTGGCGCTGAACGGCGCCAGTTTTGGCGGCATCGTCGGCGTGCCCTTGCTGGTGACATTGATCGGCCATATCGGTTTTGCCAACGCGATGTACGCCGCGGCCGGCGCGATGCTGGTGCTGCTCGTGCCGGTGATCCTCCTCGTCGTCGGCCGGCCGCCCGATCTTCATGGCGGCCGGACGGCGGCGAAAGCGAAGCCGCAATCGTCGACTGAGATCCGCAGCTGGGCGCTACGCGACGTCGGCTTCCTCACGGTGACGATTGCGTTCGCGCTGGTGCTGTTCGCGCAGGTCGGCTTCATCGTGCACCTGATCTCGTTCCTCGATCCCGTGATCGGCCGCGAGCGCGCCGCTGTTGCGGTCGCGGTGCTGACGGCGATGGCCGTGGTCGGCCGGGTGCTGTTCTCGCTGGTGATTGATCGCCTCAACCAGCGGCTGGCGTCGGCGCTGTCGTTCCTCAGCCAGGCGGCGGCGCTATGCGCCGTCATCAACCTGCACAACGACTATGTGCTGATCGCGGCCTGCGCAGTGTTCGGCTTCTCGGTCGGCAATCTCATCACGCTGCCGTCGCTGATCGTGCAGCAGGAATTCGACAGCGCCTCGTTCGGCGTGCTGATCAGCCTCAACACCGCAATCAACCAGGTGACCTACGCGTTCGGCCCGGGTGTGGTCGGGGCCTTGCGCGATTGGTCCGGCGGTTATTCACTGCCGTTCTATCTCTGCATCGCATTGGAGGTGGCGGCGGCCGCGCTGATCATGATGCGGGGAAGGCCGCGCGCGAAGACGTCGTAGGTGCGCGACGCTTAAACATACTCCGTCATTGCGAGGAGCCCTTGCGACGAAGCAATCCAGACTGCCGCTGTGGAGAAAATCTGGATTGCTTCGCTTCGCTCGCAATGACGGGGAGAGAGCGGAGTTCACCCCTCCCGCTGCTTCAGCAGCCCATCCACATCCAGCCGCTTCGTGAACATCGCCAGCTTCCCATCCGGCCCGAACGGCCATTGCTCCCGCGGTCTGTCCCAATACAGCTCCACGCCGTTCTGATCCGGATCGCGCAAGTACAGCGCCTCGCTGACGCCGTGGTCGCTGGCGCCATCCAGCGCGATGCCGGCGGAGAGCACGCGATGCAGCGCGTCCGCCAGTGCAGGGCGCGTCGGATAGAGGATCGCGGTGTGAAACAATCCGGTGGTGCCCGGTGGCGGTGGCGAGCCGCCCTTGCTCTCCCAGGTGTTGAGCCCGATGTGATGATGATAGCCGCCGGCCGAGATGAACGCCGCGCCCGAGCCCATCCGCTGCATCAGCTCGAAGCCGAGCACGCCGCAATAGAAGCCGAGCGCGCGATCGAGATCGGCGACCTTGAGATGGACGTGGCCGATCCTGGTGCCGGCGACAACGGCGGATGTTTGCGACATGTGACTGCTCCGTTTCTGAACTCCACTTAAGTCCGGCTTCGGAACGGCGCTACCGGCCCATTCCGAAACCCATCGTTTCCAGATGCGAAACTATGACAGCTCCCGTGCCTCGCCCTCGGGCAGCTCGAACTCGAACGTGTTCAGCGTCATCGACACCATCGTGTAGTAACCGCACAGCCCGATCACCTCGACCACGCCGCGCTCGCTGAGCAGCTTCACTGCCTCGTCATAGAGCCCCTTCTCGACGCCGTGGCCCTCGTGCAGCGACCTCGCGAGATCGTAGATCATCTTCCCCTTGGGATCGTCGAACTCGGGCGTGCGGCGGTCGCGAATCGCGTCGATGATTTTCGGATCCATGCCGCCGGCGATCGCGAGGCGCTTATGCGCATACCATTCGTAGTGCGCAGTCCAGTGCCGCGCCGTCACCAGGATTGCGATCTCCGAGAGCTTTGCCGGGAAGATCGTGTCGTAGCGCAGCACTTCGCCGAGCCGCGTGGCGTGCCGGGCCATGTCGGGGCTGTTGAGCCAGGCCATCATCGGCGCCGGCGGCTTGCCGCGCTTGCCCGCAATCGACTCGTCATAGGTCTGCCGCTGGCTCTCGTTCATTTCGCCAGGCGAAAGGAGTTTTAGGCGCATTGTTGTTTCCTCTTTGTTTTCAAGCTCGCCATGGCGGCGACTATAGCCGAATGCGGGCTACGGAAGTGGTTGAATTCCACCGGGCGATGGCCCAGAGTCGCGTCCAACAAGTCGAATTTGATTGATGGAAACGACCATGAGCGAATCTGAGACCGCCGATCTCGAGACACTCCGCAGCGAGACGCGCGCCTGGCTGGAAGCCAATTGTCCGCCGGAAATGCGCAAGCCCGCAACCTCCGACGCCGACGTGTTCTGGGGCGGACGCAACGCAAAGTTCTCCTCCGAGCCGCAGCGCATCTGGTTCGAGCGCATGCGCGACAAGGGCTGGACCGTGCCGGACTGGCCGAAGGAGTACGGCGGCGGTGGTCTGAATGCCGCCGAGCACAAGGTGCTGCGCGCCGAGATGGCCAGGATCGGCGCGCGTCCGCCGCTGTCGAGTTTCGGCATCTGGATGCTCGGGCCGGCGCTGTTGAAATACGGCAACGAAGCGCAAAAGAAAGAGCATCTGCCGAAGATCGCCGCGGGCGAAATCCGCTGGTGCCAGGGCTATTCCGAACCCAACGCCGGCTCCGACCTCGCTTCGCTCCAGACCCGCGCCGAGAGCGACGGCGACGACTTCATCATCACCGGCCAGAAGATCTGGACGTCGTACGCCAACTACGCCGACTGGATCTTCTGCCTCGTCCGCACCGATCCCACTGCCAAGAAACACGACGGCATCAGCTTCATCCTGTTCGACATGACCTCGAAGGGCGTCTCGACCAGGCCGATCCTCTTGATCTCCGGCTATTCGCCGTTCTGCGAAACTTTCTTCGACGGCGTTCGCGTGCCGAAGTCGCACGTCGTGGGTCAGATCAATCGCGGCTGGGACGTCGCGAAATATCTGCTCCAGCACGAGCGGGCGATGATCTCGGGTATGGGCGAGCGCGGCGTCGGCCGTCCGCTCGGCCAGATCGCGGCCGATTCCGTCGGCACCGATGCGCAAGGGAAGCTCGACGATTCCATGCTGCGCGGCCAGATCGCCAGCTTCGACGTCGATGAAGCCGCGCTCGCGGCTTGCGCCGAGCGCGCCGTCGACCTCGCCAAGGCTGGGCAGGCGCATCCGGCGTTCTCCTCTGCGATGAAATATTACGGCACCGAGCTCAATAAGCGCCGCTACGAGATCCTGATGTCGGCCGGCGGCGTCGATGCGCTGGAATGGGAAAGCGAGCGCTCGCGGCAAGGCGCCCGCCCGCGCGCCTGGCTGCGCACCAAGGCCAACTCGATCGAGGGCGGCACCAGCGAGGTGATGCTCGGCATCGTCGCCAAGCGCATCCTGGATCTGCCGGGGGCATAAAGTGTTCACCTCTCCCTGCAAGGGAGAGGTCGGCGCGTAGCGCCGGGTGAGGGTCAGCCACGGGCACCGAGCGTGTGGCAGACCCCCACCCCGATCCTCCCCCTTTCAGGCGGAGGGAGCCGATGCAATCATCAAATTGACCGTCAAGTTCTGGGATCACCCATGGCCCTCGTCCTCACCGAAGAACAATCGATGCTCCGCGACTCTGCGCGCGGATTGATCAGCGACAAGGCGCCGGTGTCGCACCTGCGCAGCTTGCGCGACTCCAAGGATCCCGCCGGCTTCTCCAAGGAGCTCTGGCACGCCTTCGCCGAGATGGGATTTGCCGGCCTGCTGGTGCCGGAGGAGTTCGGCGGCAGCGGTCTCGGCTTCATGGAGGCCGGCATCGTCATGGAGGAGATCGGCCGCACCCTGATGCCGTCGCCCTTCCTCGCCACCAGCGTGGTCGCGGCCTCGGCCCTGAACCGCGGCGGCAATGCCGCGCAGAAATCGGACGTGTTGCCGAAGATCGCCAGCGGCTCGCTGCTCGCAACGCTCGCGGTCGACGAGGGCGCCAAGCACCGTCCACTGCAGACCAGCTTGCAGGCCGTGCGCGCCGGTAACGGTTTTAGACTTTCCGGCGCCAAGGCGTTGGTGGTTGATGGTCACGTCGCCGACTTGCTCATCGTTGCCGCGCGCACCGCCGGCTCGGCCGGGGAGCGCGAGGGGCTGACTCTGTTCCTGGTCGACCCCAAGGCGAAGGGCGTTGCGATCGAGCGCACCATCATGGTCGATTCGCACAATGCAGCGCGGATCGATTTCGCCAATGTCGAGGTCAATGCCGACAGCGTGCTCGGCGAGGTGGATCAGGCAGCCAGCCTGCTCGATGGCGTGCTCGACATCGGCCGCGGCGCGGTCGCCGCCGAAATGGTCGGCCTCAGCGACGAAGTCTTTGGCCGCACCGTCGAATACCTCAAGAGCAGAAAGCAGTTCGGCAAGCTGATCGGCGAATTCCAGGCACTGCAGCACCGCGCCGCGCAGCTCTACGTCGACATCGAGATCACCCGCGCCGCCACCATGAAGGCGCTTCAGGCGCTCGACGCCGACGTCGCCAAGGCTGCATCAAGCGTGGCCGTGGCAAAAGCCCGCGCCGGCACCACCGCCACCCGCGCGGTGCAGGAGGGCGTGCAGATGCATGGCGGCATGGGCATGACCGACCAGTTCGACATCGGCTTCTTCATGAAGCGCGCCCGGGTGTGCGAGGAATTGTTTGGGGACGCGAATTACCATACCGAGCAGTTGGCGCGGGCGCGGGGGTATTGAGGGTTGACTGTGAGGCGGGAGACGCCACCTCACAGTCAGTGTCGTCGCCCGGCTTGACCGGGCGACCCAGTACGCCGCGGCTTCTCGATTACCAACAACTGTCTCTGGAATACTGGATGGCCCGGCCAAGCCGGGCGATGACAGTTGAGGGTGTAGAGAGGGCTCGCCCCAAGCTCGTCATTGCGAGCGAAGCGAAGCAATCCAGTCTGTCACCGCGAAGGGATTCTGGATTGCTTCGTCGCTTCGCTCCTCGCAATGACGCCGGAGAGAGCCGTTACCGCATCGGCGGCGCGTACTGCACGCCGCCCGCATTCCACAGCTGGTTCATGCCGCGCGGGATCTTCAGCTTGGATTTCTCGCCGATGTTGCGCTCGTACATCTCGCCGTAATTGCCGACATGGCGGATGATGCGGACGGCCCAGTCCTTGGTGAGGCCGAGCTGCTCGCCATAATTGCCCTCGGTGCCGACGAGGCGCATCACCTCCGGCTTTTTCGACTTGAGGGCCTCATCGACGTTCTCCGAGGAGACGCCGAGCTCTTCGGCGTTGATCATCGCATAGAGCGTCCATTTCACGATCATCATCCAGTCGTCGTCGCGCTGGCGCACGACGGGGGCGAGCGGCTCCTTGGAGATCATCTCCGGCAGGATCATGTGGTCGCCGGGCTTACCGAGGTTCAGCCTGAGCGCGTAGAGCTGGGAGACGTCGGCGGAGAGCGTGTCGCACTTGCCGGTGTCGTAGGCCTTCACCACGTCGTCGAGCTTGTCGAACTTCACCTCGTCATACTTCATGTTGTTGGCGCGGAAGTAGTCGGCGACGTTGAGTGCCGTGGTGGTGCCGGCCTGCACGCAGACCTTGCTGCCGGTCAGGTCGAGTGCAGTCTCCTTGTTGCGCGACCGCGGCAGCATGAAGCCTGCGCCGTCGTAATAGGCCACCGCCGGGAAATAGAGGTCGTAATCGAGCTCGCGCGCCATGCTCCAGGTCGAGTTGCGCGAGAGGATGTCCACCTTCCGGCTCTGCAATTCCTTGAAGCGCTCGCTGGCGTCGAGCGGCACGAACCGCGCCTTGCCCGGATCGTTGAAGATCGCAGCCGCCACCGCGCGGCAGAAATCGACGTCGAAGCCGGTCCAGTTGCCCTTGTCGTCGGGAATCGAGAAGCCCGGCAGGCCCTTGTTGACGCCGCACAGCACCTCGCCGCGGCGCACGGTGCGCTTCAGGGTGCGGGTGTCATAGAATTCATAGACGACGGCCAGAACGGCGACCAGCACGGCGACCGCGAGCCCGATCAGCAGGCCGCCTCGAAAACTGCGCATGATGTCTCTCTCTCGAAATAATCGGGAAAAGGAATATTGAAGAAGGGGGAGGACCTAGAGTTCGGGCTTCTGCCGGATCACGACCTTGGTGCCGACAGGGACGCGATCGTAAAGATCGGCGACGTGGTTGTTGACGAGGCGGAAGCAGCCCGAGGACACCTTGGTGCCGATCGTATCGGGACGGTTGGTGCCGTGGATGCGGTAGACGGTGGTGCCGAGATACATGGCGCGCGCGCCGAGCGGATTGCCGGGGCCCCCAGCCATGAAGCGCGGCAGATAGGGCTGGCGCTGGATCATCTCCGGCGGCGGCGTCCAGTCCGGCCATTCCTTCTTGTTGGTGATGGTCACCAGCCCCTGCCACTGAAAACCGTCGCGGCCGACGCCGATGCCGTAGCGGATCGCCCGCCCGCCGGGCTGCACCAGATAGAGGTGCCGTTCGGCGGTCGAGACGATGATCGTGCCCGGCGGTTCGGTGGTGCGGAAATAGACCACCTGCTTCTGCCATTCGGGATCGAGCTCGTAGCTGTCGTCGGCGATCAGGCCCGGCTCGTCGCCGCGGTCCGGCTGCTGGGCGATCGCTTGCGAGGCGGACAGCATCAAGCCGATTGCAGCCACAAGCGTCCCGGTCAGGCGACGAAAATCCGTCATTCAATCTCTCCCCGCTGCCACAGCGCAAATCATTCGGAACCATCTGAACTCAGGGGCAGCTTCGTGGCAAGTTCAAGGCGCGCTCAACTGGTATGTCACGAGAATGCCTTTGGTTTTTTGACGGGCCCCACGCAATGCCACAAACAGGGGATGGCGCGAAAAGCGAAGATTGTCGCGACTGGGCGTGGTGCACTCCCTCCCCCGCCTGCGGGGGAGGGCTGGGGAGAGGGTGTCTCCGCAATGGGACACTCCCCCAGAGGAGAGAACTCTCACCCGCGCCTTCGGCGCGACCTGTCTCGCAAGCGGGAGAGGCTCAGACCGAACTCGCGGTGAGATCAACGTCGACAACTGTCGCGGGATGCCGGCTAGATCCTGTTGCTCTCCGCCCCGATCCCGAGCCGCCGCACGATTTCGGCTCCCACCGCGCGGGCCTCGGGCCGCGAGCCGATGCGGGGGCTGCGAAACCGCCGGCCGGAGTGCAGCCGGATCACGACGATGCAATGCTCGTCCTCGGACCGGCCGCGGCGTTCGACGGTGATCGTCTTCACATCGCGCCCCTCGATATGATCCGTGCGCGGCGTGCCGTCGCCCCACAGGCGTTCGACACGGATGTCGCCCTCGCGGATGATCCAGAACGCGCCGGTCACGAGATTGGCGTATCGATAGACGGCGAACGCCGCGATTGCGCCGAGCGGCAGCAGCAGGATATCGACATGGCTGGGCGGCCATCCGCGCCAGAGCTTATAGGCGTAGGGTACGGCGGACAGTGCGACAGCGATCAGCGCGACGATGCGGATGTCGCGCGCGGAAAACGGCTCGAGCGGCTCGCCGAGATGCATCTCGGGATTGCTGGCATCGAGCGGATTGACGGGTGCCTCGACATTGGGGACGTCGAACTGCGCGGCGATCCGCGCCACGGTGTCGTGGACATGCCTGACGTCGGAGATCGGCGGGGAGGTCAGGCGTTCCCCTGAAGCCAGCGTGAAGACGAGCTGAAAGCGGGCTTTCACCCGCTTGCTGCCGGGGACCTGCAATCCGCTGATGTCGTCCTTCCCGACGACCCGCGTCTGCAGCTTTCCGAACGGACGCTGATGCCCAATCAGGATTTCGTTCGGCGTGATGATCCACACCACCGCTGGCGTCATCATGATGCCGAGGACGAACCCTGCGCCCACGAGCAGCGCGACCACCGAGATAATGATTTCGAGAGGATCGTGCGTGAACAGGCCCGGCGTGAAGCACAGCGCAACCGCGGCCGCAAAGCCGGCCGTGACCAGCCGCTGCGCGATCGAGGCGCCTTCACGAAGGCGGATGTCGGTGCTGGTGATCGCGTCGTCCATTGCGGGCGGCTGATTCCGTCGCCCGCGAAACTCCACGGACGGGTCCGTGGAGTCAAGCTGCAACCGCACGCCGCTGATGCCGCCTCAGCTGCTGGCGTTCAGCAGCTTGGCCACGGTGCGGTCGATCTCGTCGTAACGGCCTTCGCCTGCATGCTGGAACACGATCTTGCCGTTCTGGTCGACGATGTATTGCGCCGGCCAATACTGGTTGCTGTAGGCGTTCCAGGTTTTGGACTCATTGTCCTGCGCCACCGGATAGGTGATGCCGTGGCGCTTCAGCGCCGCCTGCACGTTGGACGCCGAGCGCTCGAACGGGAATTCCGGCGTGTGCACGCCGACCACGACGAGACCGCGGTCCTTGTACTTGGCATAGAGCTCGGTGACGTGCGGCAGCGTGTTGACGCAGTTGACGCAGCCATAGGTCCAGAAATCGACCAGCACGACCTTGCCGCGCAGGTCGGCGAGGCTCAGCGGCTTCGAGTTGAACCAGTTGGTGATGCCGGTGAAGTCGGGCGCGGTCGATTGCGTTGCTGCGGCGACCGTGATCGGCGCTGCGCGCGAAGCTTCGTCGCAGATGCCGGGAATGACGGCGCCGGTCACGGCGATGCCGACCAGGGCGGCGGAGACGGCGAGCAGCTTGAAAGTCATGGACGTGTTCTCCGTTGGGATGCGAGGCGATCAAAGGCCGATCTGGCCGGTGGGATAGAAGCCGGTGAGCCACGCCAGGATCAGCGTGTCGTATTGGAAATAGGCGGCGAGCGCGAAGGCGATCACGACGATACCAAAGCCCTGCTGCAGCCGCGGCGAGAGCCGTGCGAGGCTGCGTACGCGTGTGGTGGCGGCCTGACCGCCATAGGCGATCGCCAGCATCGGGATCGCCGCGCCGATGGCGTAGGCGACCAGCAGCGTGCCGGCCCAGACAAGATTCTTCGAGGTCGCAACCAGCGTCAGGATCGAGCCGAGCACGGGGCCTGCGCAGGGCGTCCACACCAGGCCCAACGTGGCGCCGAGCAGGAGGCCGCCGAGCGCGCCCTCGCGCTTCACGGAGCTCGCAGCGCCAAGATCGAGCCAGCCATTGAGCCGGATCGACAGCCATTCGAACGGCGCCGGCCACAGCATCAGCAGGCCAAAGCCGAGCAGCAGGATCGCGGCCGCCTCGCGCAGCACGTTCGGATCGAAATCGAACAGGCGCGTCAATGCACCGAGCAGCAACGCGACGGCGGAGAAGGAGACGACGAAGCCGAGCGCAATCATCGCCGGCCGCAGTTGCGAGTTGCGCCCGATCGAGGCGCCGAGCAGGATCGGCAGCATCGGCAGCGTGCACGGCGCCGCGATCGTGAGGATGCCAGCGAGGAGAGCGAAGAGGAGGTCGAGCATGGGGCACTCGTGAGGGAGGTCACGAGGATTGTTCGCGATGAACGCTCCGGTCGTTACGCAGCGTCACGTGTTCGTGACGGGAGTGCAGGGCAATGGTGCGCTCCCTCCCCCGCTTGCGGGTAGGGCAATCGCATATGGCGCGGACGATGCGGCGGCATCGGCGCTGGACTCCCTCTCCCGCTTGCGGGGGAGGGCTGGGGTGGGGGTCTCTCCGCGTCGGGATTCCAGGAAATTGCGGAGGACGTCCCTGCGTGGCGAGAGCCCTCACCCGCCGCGCTCTGCGAGCGCGTCGGCCTCTCCCGCAAGCGGGAGAGGCGGGGCAAGCCCGCGGACAGTCCTCGTGAAATCCATATGCGATTGCCCTACGCTTGCGGGGGAGGGCTGGGGAGAGGGTATCTCCGCAACGGGACATCCCCCAGAGGAGAGAACCCTCACCCGCTGCGCGCGGGACGATGCTCCGCATCGCCCGCCGCGCATCGGCCTCTCCCGCAAGCGGGAGAGGCGGGTCCGCCGCGGCCACCGAGGCCCAAAACACAAAACGACCCGGAGGGGGGCATCCCGTCCGGGTCGCTGGAGGTCCTTGGGAGGTTTAACGAAAACCGTATGTGAGCTTTATAGGAGAGAAGTTTTTCCGCCTGATGTTGTGCTTCGTTTCAATTGTTTCGTCGGCGGTAACACTTCCGTGTGGAACAGGCCGGAGTTTCGGCCCTGTCCCATTGAAATCCCTTATCTTACGCAGCGAAACGGTCGACGCCGGCGCCCTTCAGCAAATCGGCCAGTTGCTTGCGGGCATAGAACATGCGGGTCTTCACCGTGCTCTGGGGGATGCCGATGATCCGACCGACCTCCTCCACCGACTTCTCGTGGTAGTAGACGAGATTGATGATCTCGCGATGCGCGGGTGACAGTTTTGCGACGCAGGCGCGCAGGATGGCGCTGGTATCATTGCGGTCGAGCGAGGTCTCGGGCGTGTCGGTATCATCAGGGATCTGGCGCACGTCCTCCTGGTCGATGTCCTCGAAGCGGCGCTGGCGCATTGCGGTCAGCGCCTTGAACCGGGCGATCGAGAGCAGCCAGGTCGAGACCTGTGAACGGCCCTGAAACTGGCCGGCGGTCCGCCACACGTCCAGAAACACCTGGCTGACGAGGTCTTCCGCCGTCGTGGCATCGCGCACGATGCGCAGGATGAAGCGATAGACCCGCACGTTGTGACGGCAATAGAGGATGTGCATGGCCGTCCGGTTGCCGTCGGCAATGCTTTCGAGAAGCATGTCGTCCGAGGTCGCCTGAGCGGCGATGATGCTCTGGCTGGCTTGGGCGTTGATGGCGATGACGTTCGGCATGGACTTGGCTCCCCGTAGCGCCGCAACCGAGCGGCGTTTCCTTGGGCCAAACTGTTAATGAGCCAACGTTTCGGGACGTCTGCACGAAATGCGGAAAATGGTTTCGTGCGGCGCCAAATTGTTTCGTCGCGCCGGGCGCGACGAAACATTCCCGGCAAAAAGTCGTGGAATTTCAATGCACGGAAAATGCGGGGTGGAGATTATCTGGCCAGGGAACGTATTTCGGGGGATTGCGTTTGGTCGCGCGATGCACACCGCCTTTTTGTCCGGAGCGCCCGTCGCCAAGACAGCGGTTTCGTAGGGAAGGCAAAGGCGCGAAACGCCGTGCCCACGATCTTTCGCAGCTTTATCGAGAGACTGGTGAGCACGTCTTCGGCTTCGCCCACCCTACGGCACTTGGACAGGTAGGAACCAATTTCCGGGGCTTGCGTTGCGTGCGCGGCCGCACCTCCGCGGCGCCTTATGCCTTCTCGCCCTGAGGCGAGAATAAATAGCCACCGCCGCGGATGGTGCGGATCACGGCGGGCTTGGTCGGATCGGGCTCGATCTTGCGGCGGATGCGCATGATGCGCAGGTCGACGGCGCGGTCGAAGGCCTCGGCGTCGCGCGCATTGGCAAGCTCGAGCAGGCGTTCGCGCGACAGCACCCGCTTCGGATTGGCCGCGAACACTTTCAATAGCCCGAACTCGGATGCGGTCAGCGGATGCTCGTTGCCTTCGTCGTCGCGCAGCGCCTGGGCTTCGAGGTCGAGCCATTTGGTGCCGAACCGCACCAATTGCTCCTTGTCGGATTTCGCCGCGGCGCTTTCCGCGGCCACGACCTTCACCGGCGCGCTCCGCCGCAGCACCGATCGGATGCGGGCCATCAATTCGCGCAGCTCGCAGGGCTTTGCCACGTAATCGTCGGCACCGAGCTCGAGGCCGACGACGCGGTCGATCGGGCTCGCGGTGGCCGTGAGCATGATGACCGGCACGTTGATGCGGCTCTTGAGGTCGCGGATGATCGAGAGCCCGTCTTCCTCGGGCATGTTGAGATCGAGCACGACGAGATCGGGCATGCTGCCGTCAATCGCCGCGCGCAGCGACTTGCCGCCGTCGCATAGCGTCACGGTGAAGCCGTGCATCTTGAGGTAATCGCCGACCATCTCCCGGGCCGGGGCCTCGTCGTCGACGATCATGATGTGCTGGCTTTGGGTCATGTCACTCAAGTCTTCTTATTCAAGTCTTCTCATTCAGATATTGGCACTTAAATCACGGCGTCTCGGTCGCGGGCAGGGTGATTGTGAAGGTCGAGCCCTTGCCGGGGCCGTCGCTCTCGGCCGTCACCTCGCCGCCATGCATGTCGACAATACGCTTGACGATCGACAACCCAAGCCCCGTCGAGCTCTCGCCCGCGGTCGGCTTGGCGGACAGCCGCTGGAACCGGCCGAACAGGCGGCCGAGGTCTTCCGGTGACAGGCCCGCGCCCTCGTCGCTGACGCGGATGATGGTGTCGCTGCCCTCATGGCTGACGGCGACGCCGATCTTGCCGCCGATCGGCGAATATTTGATCGCGTTGCTGATGAGGTTGTCGATCGCCTCGCGAATGCGGTCGGTGTCGCACATGGTGACGATGTTGGCAGGCGCGGTGACGCTGATCGATTGCTGCTTGTTGACGGCGAGCGGCTGGTTGGCTTCGGTGACCTCCTTGACCAGGGCCGCGACGTCGACCGGCTCGCGGCGGATGGTGATGTCGAAGGCATCGGCCATTGCGTCCGAGATCAGGTGATCGACCATCGTGGTCAGCCGCTTGGTGGCGTCGCGGATGTGGTCGATCTGGGCGACCACGCCGCTTTCCGACGCGCCGGTCGAGATCAGCTCCTTCAGCATCTCGGTACGGCCGAGAATGACGCCGAGCGGGTTCTTCAAATCGTGCGCGACGGTGCCCAGAATCTCGTTCTTGAAGCCGTTGGCGCGCTGCAGCCGCAGCCATTGCGCCGACAGCCGGCGGTTGGCCTGCATCAGCGCCCGGGTGCGCTGGGCGACGCGGTCTTCCAGCTGGGAGTTGGCGTCCTGGAGCTGCTGGTAGAGGATGACGTTGTCGAACGCGATCGAGAGCCGGCTGGAGAAGATCTCGACCAGCGAGCGGTCGGTCTCGGACAGCTCGCGCTCGGCCTGGAGCAGCACCACGACCTCGCGGCCGGATCCGGTGCGCAGGTAAATCACGCTACGGTGGTCGGCGAATTCGTTCTTGCGGCGCTGGAACGCGGCTTCGACCATCTCGCGCAAATCAGGATCGAGCGCCTTCGAGGAGGTGGTGCCGATGAAGCGGCTATAGCAGCCGCTTCCCGCCAGCACCGAGAGCTCGGGATCGACGCCGCCATTGTCGCGCAGCACCAGGATGCCGGCGCAATCGACATTGAGCAGCGAGGCGAGCTGGGTCAGCACGCCCTCGGCGAGCCGCTGCATCGACTTGAAGTCGTACAGGGTCGAGGCGGCGTCAATGATGATCTCGAGTCCGCGCCTCGTCTGCAGCATGCGCTCGAGCTGCTGATAGGAGCGCAGCGCGGCGGTCAGCGAGGTGAACAGCTTGTCGGCGGTGAGCTCGGTCTTGGCCTTGTAGTCGTTGATGTCGTACTGCACGATCACGCGCCGCTCCGGCGCCTGGCCGGGCTGGCCGGTGCGCAGGATAATGCGCACCGTCTCGTTCTTGAGCTCGTTGCGGATATATTCGACCAGCTCCAGTCCGGCGACGTCGGTCTCCATGATGACGTCGAGCAGCACCGCGGCGATGTCGCTATGCGCGGCCATCAGCTTGCGGCCTTCGGCCGCGGAATGGGCGGAGAGAATCTCCAGGCCCTGGCCGTTGAGGGAATAATCCGAGAGCGCAAAACGCGTGCCGTCATGCACGGCCGGATCGTCGTCGATGACGGCGATCTTCCATTTCCGTACGTTCTGGTCCTCCGGTGCGATACCGGTGTCGTCGATCAGGTGGAGGACATCGTCCTGTTCGGCCATTGAGAAGTCCCGTCAGTCTCTGTGCTTTGCGCGCCGCCCCTGGCGACCCGCGGCATGATAATGCGAAAAGTAGTGCCTTGTCCCAGCTTGGATTCCAGCATCATCCGCCCGCCAAGCTGCTGGGTCACGAGGTTATAGACGATATGCAGGCCAAGTCCCGTGCCACCTTCGTTGCGCCGCGTGGTAAAGAATGGGTCAAAGGCCTGGCGCTGCACGTCGGGGGTCATGCCGGCGCCGTCATCGCTGAAGATGATCTCGATGTCCTCGGTGCCGCGCGGCCGCGCCGAGATCGTGATGGTGCCGGCGCGGCCGTCGGCGAAGGCATGGTTGGCGGCGTTGAGGAAGAGGTTGGTCAGGATCTGGCCGTAGGAGCCGGGATAGCCGTCGAGCAGAAGCCCCTCGGGCACGTCGACCTCGAGCGTGATCGGCGAGCGCTTCAGCACGGGCCGCAGGCTGGCGATGATCTGGTCGGTGGCTTCGCTGAGCGAGAATTGCCGCCGCTCGGCATGGGAGCGGTCGACCGCGACCTGCTTGAACGACTGGATCAGCTCGCCGGCGCGGGTGAGGTTGGCGACGAGCTGCTGCGAGGCGTCACGCGAGGACTGCACGAATTCCTCCAGCTGCGAGCGGCGCAAGCCGCCGTCACCCTTGAGCTGGGCCTCGAAGATCTCGGTGCGCCGGGCAAAGCTCGAGGCAACGGTCAGGCTGATGCCGATCGGGTTGTTGACCTCGTGGGCGACGCCGGCGACGAGGCCGCCGAGCGCGGCGAGCCGTTCGGCGTCGATCAGGTTCTGCTGGGCGGTGTTGAGCTCGAGCAGCGCGCTCTCGGCCTTTTCCTTCGACGCCCGCAGCTCGTCCTCGGTCTGGCGTTTCGCGATCGCGTTCTCGCGGAATACTTCCACCGCGCGCGCCATGGCGCCGACCTCGTCGCGGGCTTTGGTGCCCTGCACCTCGCGGTCGAGATCGCCGAGGGTGATGGCGCGCATCGCCGCCATGATCTGCTGCAGCGGCAGGCGGATCGAGAGCGCGATCAGCACGCCGGCGGTGAGGATGATGCCGAGGAAGATCACGGCGATAGAGAGGACGCGGCGAGAGATATCGGCGAGGGTCCGATCAAAAGTCTCCTGCGCTTTCTGCTCGCGCTGGCGCATCTTGGTCGAGAGGTCGTCGATGGCGCCGATCGCCTCGGCCTGGCTGGCGTCGATGGTGTTGCGCAAGAGCTCGGTGCGGTTCGTCAGCTGCTCGGAAAGTTTTGCAAAGCCCTCGCGCAGCGCCGCGGTGCGGGCCCTGAGCTTTTGCAGCGCCATCTTCTGGAGGTCGTTGTCGGCGAGGTCGATCATCACCGGAATGGTCTTCTCGATCGTCTCGGTGTTGCGGCGCGCATCGTCGGCGGCCGCCGGCGACAGCGACAGATAATAGGAGTTGGCCGCGACCAGCATCGCGGTGAAGGCCTCGCGGGACTTGCCGAGCGAGGGCCAGATCAGCGCGTCGCGATGGCCGGTGGCCCCTTCAATGATGGAATAGAGGCCGGCCATGTCCTTGGCCGGGCCCTGCACCTGCTCCTCATAGGTCCTGGCGATGGTGGCCTGCACGCTGCGCAGCTCGCCAAAACCGTTGAGGAAGCGGTCCGTGGTGCGCTCGAGCTCCTCGACCGAGCCCGACAGCATCGGGTCCTTGGCGGCGCGGCCCGTCAGCGTACCCAGCACCGCCTCGCGCAGCAGCAGGATCTCGGCGAACAGGTCCGGGCTCGGCTGGTTGATGTAGCGGTGGATCAGGTTCTGCAGCCGTCCGGTCTCGCTCTCGAGCAGCGCCAGGATCCGGTCGGACTCGCGCACCTGGCGCACGTCGTCCCAGGCGGAGCTCAGCACCTGGGCGCCGTTCCAGATCAGCCCCACCAGCACCACCACCACGGCGGAGTTCAGGGCCGCAATCGACAGGATGCGCCAGCGGATCGGTACCGCGCGAAGCAGGCCGACGAGACGCGCGCGCAGCCGCCCGGCCGGGCCGGGCGCCCGGTCTGCCCGCTCGCTGTGTCCAGGCCTGGGTCCAAGGCTGGGTCCAGGGCTCGGTCCAAGGCTATGTCCAGGTGCAGCCAACGCGGCTCACTCCACCTTGCGAATGCGTTCGATCAGCGCGGCCGCGGCGGGATCGCGGCCGGCCTTGGCGTAGATGCCGGCCATCGCGTCCTCGAACGGCTTGCGGTCGATGCCCTTGATGACGGTGATGCCGGCGGCCTCCGCCTTGCGCTGCGACTGCTCCTCGAGGTCGCGCCACTTCTCGCGCATGAAGCGGCTGGAGCGCAGCGCCGCCTC
The DNA here is from genome assembly GCF_016616235.1 of Bradyrhizobium diazoefficiens. Taxonomy (NCBI): domain Bacteria; kingdom Pseudomonadati; phylum Pseudomonadota; class Alphaproteobacteria; order Hyphomicrobiales; family Nitrobacteraceae; genus Bradyrhizobium; species Bradyrhizobium diazoefficiens. The sequence continues at coordinate 7,474,837 of NZ_CP067100.1, read as the reverse complement.
CCGGAAGATCGTCTGATCGTCCGCGGAGAGGCTCTGCCAGGCCTTGAGCGAGATCACCAGCACTTCGGGGCTCATCGTGTGTTCGGTCAGCGTGTAATAGCCGGCATATTTGTAATGGTCCGTCGTCACGAAGGATGGCCAGTTGTTTTCCGCGCCATCGATCAGACGGGTCGCAAGTCCGGTGAGCACCTGCCCGTAGGGAAGCTCGACCGGCTCGGCGCCGAGCGAGCGGATCATCTCGCTCATCAATTCGGACTGCTGCACCCGGATCCGCAATCCCTTGAGATCGGCGATGCTCCTGACCGGGCGGAGACCGTTATAGATCGACCGCGCGCCGGAATCGTAGAAGGCAAGCCCGACGAAGCCGTAGGGCTCGAAGCTGCCGAGGATCTCGTTGCCAACAGGCCCGTCCAGCACTTTCTGCATGTGCTCGATGGACCGGAACAGGAACGGCATGGCGAGCACGTTCATGGCCGGAACGAAATTGCCGATCAGCGCCACATTGGTCCGGTTGAGGTCGATCGCGCCGGCCCGGGTCTGCTCGATGGTCTCCTTTTCCTCACCGAGCTGGCGGGAGTGGAATACCTTGATCTCGTGCCGGCCATTGGTTCGCTCGGCGATCAGGGCGCCCATGTAGCGCAGCGCCTGGACGGTCGGGTAATCCTCGGTCTGGGTGTCGGCGGCGCGGAATTCGCGCGCAGCAGCGCCCGTCGCGCAGACGGCGAGCAGAAGCGCAACGAAGATCGCCCCGGTCCGCGAGAGTTCGGCACGGTTCAGCACTGGCACACTCAACCCCTCAGTGGTGGAGTCTATGGCGGGACCAAAAGGTTCAATGCAATCTAGCAGATGGTTGAGGGAAGGCCATCCCGCACCAGGCTTGCGTGATGATTGTGCGGCGCGGTCGGCGCTCATTCCCGGTTGAAACCGCAGAGGCCGGGCCTTAAGCAGGGGCGGCCGCTTTGGTCTTGCGATACGGGAAGAGCCATCGTGACTTCAGCATTGCGTCTCATGCAGGCCCTCGCCGCCTCCGCGGTCCTCACGTTCACGTCACAGGCGCAGGCGGCCACCGACATCGCGTGGTGGCACGCCATGTCCGGCGAGCTCGGCAAGCAGCTGGAAAAGCTCGCCGCCGATTTCAACGCCGCGCAATCCGATTACCGCATCGTCCCGACCTACAAGGGCAATTACACGGAGACGGTGACGGCGGCGATCTTCGCCTTCCGCTCGCGCAGCCAGCCCGCCATCGTCCAGGTCAACGAGGTCGCCACCGCGACGATGACCGCGGCCAGGGGCGCGATCTATCCGGTGTTCAGCCTGATGCGGGACATGAACGAGCCGTTCTCGCGCGACGATTACCTGCCCGCTGTCTCCGGCTACTACACCGACGCGAGCGGCAATCTGCTGTCGTTCCCGTTCAATTCCTCGACGCCGATCCTCTACTACAACAAGACCATGTTCCGCGACGCCGGCCTCGATCCGGAGACGCCGCCGAAGACCTGGCCCGAGCTCGGGCTGGCGGCCAAGCGGTTGCGCGAGCGCGGCGCGGCGTGCGGCTTCACGACGTCATGGCCGTCCTGGATCCACATCGAGAATTTCTCCGCCTTCCACAATCTGCCGCTGGCGACGCGCGCCAACGGCTTTGCCGGGCTCGATGCCGAATTGACCATCAACAACCCCGTCGTAGTCAGGCACGTCGCCCAGCTCGCCGAGTGGCAGAAGACCAAGGTGTTCGACTACAGCGGCCGCGGCCAGGCGGCCGAGCCGCGCTTCCAGAACGGCGAATGCGGCATCTTCATCGGCTCTTCGGCGACGCGCGCCGACATCAAGGCCAATTCAAAATTCGAGATCGGCTACGGCATGATGCCGTACTGGCCCGATGTGAAAGGCGCGCCGCAGAACTCGATCATCGGCGGCGCCACGCTGTGGGTGCTGCGCGACCGGCCGCGCGAGGAATACAAGGGCGTGGCGCGATTCTTCGCCTATTTGTCGCAGCCCGGCGTGCAGGCGGCCTGGCACCAGAACACCGGGTACTTGCCTGTTACCCGCGCCGCCTTTGAGCTGACGCGCGCGCAAGGCTTTTACGAGCGCAATCCGGGCACGGCGATCTCGTTCGAGGAGATCACGCTGCATCCGCCGACGGAAAATTCGAAGGGCATCAGGCTCGGCTCCTTCGTGCTGATCCGCGGCGCGATCGAAGACGAGCTGGAGCAGGCCTTTGCCGGCCACAAGATCGCGCAGGCTGCGTTGGAGGCCGCCGCCGAGCGCGGCAACAAGCTCCTGCGCCAGTTCGAGCGCGCCAGCCCGGAGCGGTAGGATGTTGCGTTTAGACATCGCTGCGACTGCGAGTGAGGTGCGCTCCCTCCCCCGCTTGCGGGGGAGGGTTGGGGAGAGGGTGTCTCCGCAATCGAGAACCCCCAAGAGGAGAGAGCCCTCACCCGCGCCTTCGGCGCGACCTCTCCCGCAAGCGGGAGAGGTGCACCGTTTGCTGGGCTTGCGCCGATGACCATCGCTCCATTGCCGGACTTCACCGACGACGAAAGCTTTCGTGCCTTTCGGAACTCGTCCGCGCAATGGCTGCCCGTCGCCATCGACATCGCGCGCAGCCATCGCCTCGATGTCGGCTCGCCACATGTGTTTGCGACCGGCACCAATCTCGTCGTGGGTCTCGGTGAAAAGTTGATCCTGAAGATATTCCCGCGGCTACTCCGCGCGCAATTCGTCTCCGAGCGTGGCTCGCTGACGCAGCTCGCGGGACGTCTTCCTCTGCCGATTCCCGAGATCGTCGCCGAAGGGGAGCGCGACGGCTGGCCCTATCTGATCATCACGCGCCTCGCCGGCACGCTAGGCTCGGAAGTCTGGCCACACCTTCCGGAGGACCAGAAGGAGCGCGTGCTGCGCCAGATCGGCAAGACCATTGCCGCCGTCCAGCGCGCGCCGCTCGGCCCGCTCGCGGAGATCGAGCCGCGCTGGGATGCGTTCATGCGCCAGCAGATGCAGGGTTGCCGCGCCAGGCACACCCGTCTCGGCCTTGCGCCGAAATTTCTGGCCGGCCTCGACGATCTCCTGCGCGATGCGGCCGAGCTGATCCCGATGGATGCGCCGCCCGTGATCCTGATCGGCGAATACATCCCGGAGAACTTTTTGCTCGCCTGTCATGACGATCAATGGTCGCTCGGCGGCCTGTTCGACTTCGGTGACGTCCGCGCCGGATGGCGCGACTATGACCTGCTCGGCCCCGGCGCGTTCATGGCGGCGGGCCGGCCGGGGCGGGTGCGCAGCCTGCTCGAAGGTTTTGGCTATGCGAAGCCGGACTACACGCTGAAGCGGCGCTTGATGGCCCTGATGCTGCTGCACCACGCCAGCGACCTCGACAGCCACATCTGCATCGAGGGCTGGCAGGAGAGGGCGGACGATCTCGTGGAGCTTCAGGATCTGATCTGGGCGGAGTGAGCGCCGCCTTCCGAATGGGCTCTACTCCTTGTCAGCTTATTATTTAGTCAATCTCGCAGCTTTGTATGCAAGCAATAGCATTGCCGCCTCTTGCAGCGTGACGCGAAAATAGGAAAAATAATTCATCATTTCAGTAGCTTGGTGCGAGGATAATGCCTCGTTAAGCCTTGGCACGAACCTTGCGAAGCCAGCTCCAACCAAAGACTTTTGTGTTGGAGCACCTGCCATGAAGCGCCGCGATTTCCTCAAGTCCGTGTCCGGATTGGCCGCAGGCGCAGCGCTTCCGGCGGTGCCGCAGGTGATCTCCTCCGCCTACGCCGACGCGCGCTCGGAGACGCTGCTGATCGTGTCGGAAGGCGGCCCAAACAATCTCGACATCCACGGCGTCGGCACCAACGTGCCCGGCTACGAGGTGTCCTGGAATTGCTACGACCGGCTGATCAGCCATGAGATGAAGAGCGGCCCCGGCGGCGTGCCGTATTACGACCGCGACAAGTTTAGGGGTGAGCTCGCCGAGGACTTTAGGCTCGACGACATGTCGGTCACCTTCAAGCTGCGCAAGAATGCCAAATTCCACGACGGCACGCCTGTCACGGCAAAAGACGTGAAATGGTCGCTCGACCGCGCCGTCAGCGTCGGCGGCTTTCCGACCTTCCAGATGAGCGCGGGCTCTCTCACCAAGCCGGAGCAGTTCGTGGTGATCGATGACCACACCGTGCGCGTCGACTTTCTGAAGAACGACAGGCTGACGATCCCTGATCTCGCGGTCATCGTGCCCTGCATCGTCAACTCGGAGCTGGTCAAGAAGAACGCCAGCGAAAAGGATCCCTGGGGTCTCGAGTTCACGAAACAGCAGACCGCAGGCTCCGGCGCCTACAAGGTGACGAAGTGGACCGCCGGCACCGAAGTGATCATGGAGCGCAACGAGGATTGGGTCTGCGGTCCGCTGCCGAAGATCAAGCGCGTGATCTGGCGCATGGTGCCGCAGGCCGGCAACCGTCGCGCGCTGCTCGAGCGCGGCGACGCCGACATCTCCTACGAATTGCCGAACAAGGACTTTCAGGAGATGAAGGCCAACGGCAAGCTCAACGTGGTGTCGCTGCCGTTCTCCAACGGCATCCAGTATATCGGCATGAACGTCACCAGGCCGCCGTTCGACAATCCGAAGGTGCGGCAGGCAGTGGCCTACGCGCTGCCCTATCAGAAGATCATGGACGCGGTGATGTTCGGCCTCGCCAACCCGATGTTCGGCGCACCCAAGGACAAGCCGACCGAAGTCGCCTGGCCGCAGCCGCACAAATACAACACCGACATGGACAAGGCGAAGGCGTTGATGGCGGAAGCCGGTTACGCCAACGGTTTCGAGACCACGATCTCGTTCGACCTCAATTTTGCCGGCGTCAACGAGCCGCTCTGCGTGCTGGTCCAGGAGAGCCTCGCGCAGATCGGCATCAAGACCACCATCAACAAGGTGCCCGGCGCCAATTGGCGCACCGAGCTGAACAAGAAGGAGATGCCGCTCTTCACCAACGTGTTCTCGGGCTGGCTCGATTACCCCGAATACTTCTTCTACTGGTGCTATCACGGCAACAATTCCGTCTTCAACACCATGAGCTACAAGTCGGCGGAGATGGACAGACTGATCGACGGCGCGCGCGTTGCAGCAGCTGCCGGCGACATGGCGGCCTACGACACCGACGTGAAAGGCTTCATCGATCTCGCCTACACCGACATCCCGCGGATTCCGCTGTACCAGCCCTTCGTCAACGTCGCGATGCAGAAGAACATCAGCGGCTACCAATACTGGTTCCACCGGAGGCTCGACTACCGCGCGATGGCGAAGGGGTGAGGGAACATGGGCGACGTGAGCACGCTCTTCAGGCTCCCTCCCCCCTTGTGGGGGAGGGTTGGGGAGAGGGGTAGCCACGAACTCAGACCTCTCCCGGAGCCACCCCCCTCCCTAGCCCTCCCCCACAAGGGGGGAGGGAACGCAGCGGTGCGTGCGGGGCGGGCGTGCTCACAGACGCAAGGCGGATGGAGCACCGCATGTTCACCATGATCGGCAAGCGGCTGATGTTCGCGATTCCCTCGTTGGTCGGGGTCGTCATCGTCACCTTCCTGCTGACGCGGGCGCTGCCCGGCGATCCTGCCGCCTACTTCGCCGGCCCCGCCGCGACCAAGGAAGCCGTCGAGCAGATCCGGAAAAAACTCGGCCTTGACAGGCCGCTGATCGAGCAGTTCTTCCGCTACACGGGCGATCTCGCCCGTGGCGATTTCGGCAACTCGCTGACCACGGGCCAGCCGGTCGCGGCCGAAATCCGCAATCGTCTGCCCGCGTCCGCCGAGCTGACGCTGCTCGGCCTGATCGTTTCGATCGTCATAGCCATCCCGCTCGGCGTTCTCGCGGCAACGCGGCCGGGATCATGGATTGATCATCTCTGTCGGGTGACGACGACAGCCGGCGTCTCGCTGCCGGTGTTCTTCACCGGCCTCGTGCTGGTCTACGTCTTCTATTTCCGGCTCGGCTGGTCGCCCGCGCCGCTCGGCCGGCTCGATGTGTTCTATAGCGCACCACCGACGGTGACCGGTTTCTATCTGATCGACACGCTGATCGCGCGAGACGTCGAGGCGTTCCGCTCGGCGCTGAGCCAGCTGATTCTGCCGGCGACGACGCTGGCGATCTTTTCGCTGGCGCCGATCGCGCGCATGACCCGCGCCTCGATGCTGGCCGTGCTCGCAAGCGAATTCGTCCGCACCGCACGCGCCAGTGGCCTGTCGCCTGCGACCGTCATCGTCACCTACGCCTTCCGCAACGCGATGCTGCCCGTCATCACCACGCTGAGTATGGTGTTCTCGTTCCTGCTCGGCGCCAACGTGCTGGTGGAAAAAGTGTTCGCCTGGCCCGGCATCGGCTCCTACGCGGTGGAGGCGCTGATCGCGTCGGACTTCGCGCCGGTGCAGGGCTTCGTGCTGACCATGGCGGTGATGTACGTGCTGCTCAATCTCGTCATCGACATTCTCTACGGCGTGATCGATCCGCGCGTGCGGCTGGAGGGCTAAATCATGAGCTCCGTTGCGCCTGCTGTTGAACCTGTCGCTCCCGCCCGCACGTCCGGGCTTGTCGCCATCCTCGACCAGACCCGCTACGTGCTCGGCGAGAACAGGGTCACCGGCTTCGCCTTCGCCCTGCTGATCATGATCCTCATTGCCGCGATCTTCGGCCCCTATGTGGTGCCATACGATCCGCTCGCATCCGACACGGCGGCCTCGTTGAAGCCGCCATCGGCCGCGCACTGGTTCGGCACCGACCAGCTCGGCCGCGACATCTTTAGCCGCGTCATCGTCGCAACCCGGCTCGACACCTTCATTGCGGTCGCCTCCGTCGCGCTGGTGTTCCTGATGGGCGGCCTCGCCGGCATCGCCGCCGGCTATTTCGGCGGCTGGACCGACCGCATCGTCGGCCGTATCGCCGACACCATCATGGCTTTCCCGCTGTTCGTGCTGGCGATGGGTATCGTCGCCGCCCTCGGCAACACCGTGCAGAACATTATTCTGGCCACGGCCATCGTGAACTTCCCGCTCTATGCCCGCGTCGCACGCGCCGAGGCCAATGTGCGCCGCAACGCCGGCTTCGTGCAGGCCGCGCGGCTTTCCGGCAACGGCGAATTTCGCATCCTCTTGGTGCACATTTTGCCGAACATCATGCCGATCATGATCGTGCAGATGTCGCTGACCATGGGCTACGCCGTCCTCAATGCCGCCGGCCTGTCCTTCATCGGCCTCGGCGTCCGCCCGCCGACCGCCGAATGGGGCATCATGGTCGCCGAAGGCGCGGGCTTCATGGTCTCAGGCGAATGGTGGATCGCGCTGTTCCCCGGCCTCGCGCTGATGATCGCCGTGTTCTGCTTCAACCTCCTCGGCGACGGCCTGCGCGATATCGTCGACCCCCAGCGGAGGACGTGATGGCCAATTGCCGTCAAAAAATCCCCAAGGATTCCAAAGCGGTCTCTACTGTGCATGGGGTTGTTTTCGACGCTTTGAGTGGCGGGAGGCCGGCATGACCGCCCAGCGCCTGCTCGACATCCACGACCTCACCGTCGAATTCACCACCCGCCGCGGCATCGTCAAAGCCGTGCAGCACGTCGACATCTCCGTGGGCAAGGGCGAGACACTCGCCATCGTCGGCGAGTCCGGCTCCGGCAAGTCGGTGACGTCCTATGCGGTGATGCGCATCCTCGACCGTGCCGGGCGGATCGCCGAGGGCTCGGTGATGTTCTCGGGCATCGACGTCAAGGCCGCGACCGAAGACCAGATGCGCGATCTGCGCGGCCGCGAAGTCTCGATGATCTTCCAGAACCCGCGCGCGGCGCTCAATCCGATCCGCAAAGTCGGCGACCAGATCGAGGACGTGCTGCGCACCCATGTCCAGCAGGCCCAGGTCGCCGACCACGGAGAGAAAGCGATCGAGGCGCTGGAGCAGGTCAAGATCGCCCGCCCCCGCGAGCGCTACCACGCCTATCCGTTCGAGCTTTCGGGGGGCATGTGCCAGCGCGTCGTCATCGCGCTTGCGCTGGCCTGCAACCCGCAGCTGCTGATGGCGGACGAGCCGACCACCGGCCTCGACGTCACCACCCAGAAGGCGGTGATGGACCTGATCGTCGAGCTGACCAGGCGGCGCGCGATGTCGACCATCCTGATCACCCACGATCTCGGCCTCGCCGCCGCCTATTGCGACCGCGTCGTGGTGATGGAGAAGGGAAGGGTGGTCGAGACCGCGAAGGCCGCCGACATCTTCGCGAGCCCGCAGCACCCCTACACGAAGAAGCTGATGCGCGCCACGCCGCGGCTTGGTGTGTCCTTGCGGGATCTGTTACCAGAGGAGGAGGGCGCTGCCTTCGCCTCTCCCCGCGCGCGGGGAGAGGCCGACGCATCCGGGAGCGCAATTGCGCTCCAGGGTGCGGCGGATGAGGGGGACTCTCCACGCACCGTGCTCGCTGAGGCGGCCCCTCACCCCAACCCTCTCCCCGTGAAGGACGGGGAAAGGGAGAAGAATCAGCAGCCTCTCCTCCTCATCGAAAAGCTCGTCAAGGAATACCCCCGTCAGGGCGCCACCGCGACGCTCGGAAAGCTATTCGGCCGCAAGCCGCCGGCGGAGCCTGACGTCTTCCGCGCCGTCGACGCCATCAGCTTCTCGATCGGCCACGGCGAAAGCGTCGGCCTCGTCGGCGAATCCGGCTGCGGCAAATCGACCACCTCGATGATGGTGATGCGGCTGCTCGACCAGACCTCCGGCCTGATCCAGTTCGACGGCGAGGCGATCTCCGGCATCGCACCTGCCGCCTTCGCCCGCCTGCCGCAGCGCAGCCGTATCCAGATGGTGTTCCAGGACCCGACCGACAGCCTCAACCCGCGCTTCACCGCCGCGCGCGCCATCGCCGATCCGATCATGCAGCTCGGCGGCATCAGAGGGCGAGACGCGCTCCGCGCCCGCTGCGAGGAACTGGCCACGATGGTCGGCCTGCCGCACGATCTGCTGGATCGCTTCCCGCACCAATTGTCGGGTGGCCAGAAGGCTCGCGTCGGCATCGCTCGCGCCGTTGCGCTGCATCCGAAACTCGTCATCCTGGACGAGCCGACCGCGGCGCTGGACGTCTCGGTCCAGGCCGTGGTCCTCAATCTGCTACAGGATCTCAAGCAGCGGCTAGGCATGAGTTATTTGTTCGTCTCGCATGATTTGAATGTGGTGCGATTGCTGTGCGATCGTGTCATTGTGATGCGGACGGGGCGGATCGTCGAAGAGGGCCCTTCCGAGCAGGTCCTCAGCGATCCCAGGGACGACTACACCAAGGAGCTGCTGACGGCGATCCCGCATCCGTCGTTGCCGGTGCACTGATTGTTTGGAAACGTGATGGCCGAGCCGCAAGACAATCATATCCACGACTATATCGACGCCGTATCGAAAGCGCTGGCGCTGCCGGTCGAGGAGGCTTGGCGGCCCGCGGTGCGTGCCAATCTGGAAGTCTCGCTGCGGCTCGGCCGCCTCGTCGACGAATTCGCGCTGCCGGACGAGACCGAGCCGGCGCCGGTCTTTACGGCCTGATGCTGCCATGACCGCCAAGCCAGAGATGACGGGCGCAGAGATCGCCACCGCGGTTGCCGGCCGCAAGATGTCAGCGCGCGATGCCATCGAAGCGGCTCTTGCACGCATCAAGCAGCACGACACCATCCTCAATGCCTTCACCGACGTCACGGCCGAGCGGGCTCGTGCGAAAGCGCGCGCGATCGATGCCGATATCGCCGCGGGCAAGACCGTCGGTCCGCTCGCCGGTGTGCCCTTCGCGGTGAAGAACCTGTTCGATGTCGCCGGACTTCCGACCCGGGCCGGCTCCAGGATCAACCGCGACCTCGCGCCGGCCAAGCGTGACGCCACGCTGATCGAGCGGATGGAAGCGGCCGGCGCCGTGCTCGTCGGCGCGCTCAACATGGGTGAATACGCCTATGACTTCACCGGCGAGAACGTCCATGACGGTCCCTCGCGCAATCCGCACGACACCACGCGGATGACCGGCGGCTCCTCCGGCGGCTCCGGCAGCGCCGTGGGCGGCGCGCTGGTGCCGATTGCGCTCGGCTCGGACACCAATGGTTCGATCCGGGTGCCGTCCTCGTTCTGCGGCATCTTTGGCCTGAAGCCGACCTATGGCCGGCTATCGCGCGCGCGCTCGTTCCCGTTCGTCGCGAGCCTCGATCATCTCGGTCCGTTCGCGCGCTCCGTCACCGACCTTGCGCTCGCCTATGACGTGATGCAGGGCCCGGATGCCGACGACAGCGCCTGCGCGACGCGTGGGCTCGAGCCGACGCTGCCGCTGCTTGGCAATCCGGTTTCGGACCTGCGCATTGCGATCGCCGGCGGCTACTTCCAGAAGAACGTGTTTCCGGAAGCTGTCGAGGCCGTCAGCCGCGTCGCCAAGGCGCTTGGCGCAACGCAGGTGGTCGATATTCCCGAAGCCGCGCGCGCCCGCGCGGCGGCTTATGTCATCACCACCACCGAAGGCGCCTCGCTGCATCTCGATCGCCTGCGCAAGCGGCCGAACGATTTCGATCCGGCGGTGCGCGACCGGCTGATCGCAGGCGCGATGGTGCCGGCGCCGCTGGTCGACCGCGCACAAAAATTCCGCCGCTGGTATCGCGCCCAGTTCGCCGAGATATTCAAATCGGTCGACGTGCTGATTGCGCCGGCGACACCCTGCACCGCGCCAAAGCTCGGTCAGGTGAATTTCAACCTCGACGGCGTCGAGCTGCCGGTGCGCGCCAACATCGGCATCCACACCCAGCCGATCTCCTTCATCGGCCTGCCTGTGGTCGCAGTTCCCGTGCCGCTCGAGCCGCTGCCAATCGGCGTGCAGATCATCGTCGCGCCCTGGCGCGAGGACATCGCGCTGCGCGTCGCGTACACGTTGGAAAAGATGGGCGTCGTCGCTGCGCCCGCGTCGAGAGGACTTTGAGATGGAGGTCGATCTCCCTGACGTGATCGCGGAAGTCAAAGCCGCGTTCGAACGCTATGAGCAGGCCCTCGTCAGCAACGACGTCGCCGTGCTCGGCGAGCTGTTCCGCAATGATTCCCGCACCCTGCGCTACGGCATCGGCGAGAACCTCTACGGCTACCAGGCGATCGCCGGCTTCCGCGCCGCCCGCTCGCCGGTCGGCCTCAATCGTCGCACTGCGAAGACCGTCATCACCAGCTATGGCCGCGACACGGCCGTCGCCTCGACGCTTTTCTATCGCGAGACCTTGCCGGGCAAGGTCGGCCGGCAGATGCAGACCTGGATTCGCTTCCCGGAGGGCTGGCGCGTCGTCGCCGCCCATGTCAGCATCATCGACGAGCCGAAAGAGACCGTATGACGCTTGACGATCTTCCGCGCGGGACGTTGCCGGCCGAGCCGGTGGTGCCACGGGTCGACCGGGCGCAGCCCAGCGTGCACAAGGTCACGCGCGCCGAAGAATTGCGCCTGCAGCTCGCCGACGAGATCGTGCGCGGGACCCTGGCCCCCGGTGCGCCGCTGGACGAGACCGACATCGCGCGCCGCTTCAACGTCTCGCGCACGCCGGTGCGCGAGGCGCTGCGCCAGCTGGTCGCAAGCGGCCTCGTCGAGGCACGGCCGCATCGCGGGGCGGTGGTGGCGCAGCCCTCGATCGAGCGGCTCAAGAGCATGTTCGACGCGATGGCGGAGCTGGAGGCATTGTGCGCCGGCCTTGCGGCCGAGCGCATGTCCGCCGCCGAGCGTCATGGTCTCGAGGCTGTTCACGAAGAGCTGCGAGTTTTGAGCTACGCCGGCAATCCCGATCGCTTCCACGAGGTCAACGAGCGCTTCCACAACGCGATCTATGCGGGATCGCAGAATGGCTACATCGCCGAGATCACGCTCGCCACCCGCGTGCGCGTGCAGCCGTTCCGTCGCGCCCAGTTCCGCAATCTCGGCCGATTGGCAAAATCGCAGGCCGAGCACGACCGCATCGTTGTCGCCATCATGCGCGGCGACAAGCAGGGCGCCGCCGCGGCGATGCGCGCGCATATCGAATTGGTGCGCGGCGAATACGAGATCTACGCGGTCTCGGTCTGAGTTCCGCACCGTTGCACGTTCACCATGAGGTGAAGGCGCGCCGTCTGCTGCCAGGAACCGGGCTTTGCCTCGATTGTTTCCCACCATCGATCCGAAAAGGAGAAACCTCATGGCATCCTCCGAGAAAGATCCTCGCCATCACACCCAGAAGATGAAGCAGCGTCTCCAGGAGACGGTGACGCATCTGCGCGAAGACATCCGCAAGGTCGACGAGCCGCAGCTCGCCGCGATGTTTGAAACCTCGGCCGAAGTCCTGTCCGGCCTTGTCAAGGCATTCGACGATTACGAAAAGAAGAACGAAGCCGCCTGGCGCAAATCGGCGTGAATGAAATCAGTGCCGTAGGATGGGCAAAAGGTGCGAAGCGCCGTGTCCACTACCTATCTCGACGAATGATGAGGGTGGGCACGCTTCCGCCTTCGCTCTTTGAGCTACGGCGGACAAGTTGCTTTGCCCATCCTACGAGACTTGCCTCGCCGCGGCTTCCTTCATATAGGCGCGCCATCCGCCATACGCCGTGATATCGCGGGCGTCACCCAACACTTCCGGCTCGACCAGAAATCCCTTCACGCGGGGGCCATCGGCTAGCCTGATGGTGCCGATCGCCATCGGCGCGGGGATCGCGTTGACGAACTTGCCGAAGGCGGAGGATGACAGTGACCAGATCTCCAGCTCGATCGAGGCGCCTGTCCCGGCCTCGACGCGCAGCAGGCCCGGCTTCGGCGGCGTGGTCTTGAGTGCATAGAGCTTGTAATCGGGGGCGGTCCTGGTCGCTTCGACCAGCTTTGCGTTCAGCGCCGTCAATTCGCCGTTGAGTGCCATGCCGGAGAGATGCGCACCGACCACCGCGATCGGAATTTCGTCGGTGCCCCTTGCTGGCAGTGGCGCGAGCGCAGGTTGCGCCACGCGCTTTGCACCCATGGTCAGCTCCGTATCCGCGTGGAAGACGCGTCCGATGCTGGCGAGCAGCGCATCGCGTCCAGCCGGCGCGAGCAGCGTAATGCCGAACGGAATGCCGTCCGCACGCATCGATGCCGGCACCGCAAGACCGCACAGGTCGAGCAGGTTGACGAAGTTGGTGTAGGTGCCGAGCCGGCTGTTGAGCTCGATCGGATTGGCCAGCACCTGCGCAGTCGTATACGCCGTCGGCGCCGTCGGCAGCACCAGCGCGTCGACGTTTGCGAAGGTGCGCTCGGCGATCTTGCGCAGTCCCTGCAGGCGATACAGCGCGGAGAAGGTTTCTGCGGCCGTGAGCCGCGCGCCCGCCGCGGTGATATCGCGCGTCACCGGATGAATCGAATCAGGCGCGGACGCCAGCAGACCCTTGATCACGAGATAGCGCTCGGCGACCCACGGTCCCTCATACAGCAGCCGCGCCGTCTCGTAGAGCGGCTCGAGGTCGAACTCGACCAGGCCAGCACCGAGCGCGGTCCAGCGCTTCAGCGCCTCGCCATAGGCGGCCTCCGCCGTCTTGTCGCCGAAGAAAATCAGTTGGCCGCTGCGCGGCACGCCGAGGCGCAGGTTCGCCGGAAACGTCGTGATCGCGCCGAGCGGCCGGTCGCGCGAGAACGGATCGGCCTGGTCGGGGCCGGCCAAGACGGAGAGCGCGAGCGCGGCGTCGTCCACCGTCAGCGCGAACACCGAGATGCAGTCGAGCGTGCGGCAGGCCGGCACCAGGCCCGCGGTCGAGATCATGCCGAGGCTCGGCTTCAGCCCGACGATATTGTTGAGCATCGCCGGCACGCGGCCTGAGCCGGCGGTGTCGGTGCCGAGCGACAGCGGCACGAGGCCAGCGCCGACCGCCACGGCGGAGCCCGAGCTCGATCCGCCGGGGATGAGATCCTCGCGGATCGGGTTCTTCGGGATGCCGTAGGGCGAGCGCACGCCGACGAGGCCGGTCGCGAACTGGTCGAGATTGGTCTTGCCGATGATGATCGCGCCCGCTGCGCGCAGCCGTTCGACCGCGGTCGAATCGTGCGTCGGCGTATAGGAGAAGGTGGGGCAGGCCGCGGTGGTGGGAAATCCGAGGGCGTCGATATTGTCTTTCACTGCGACCGGCACGCCATAGAGCGGTAGGCCGGCCGCGTCCTTCGTGGCGAGCTTTTCGGCTTCCGCAATCGCGTCCTGCTCGTCGCGCAGGCTGATGAAGACGGCGGGGTCGTTGTGGTCGCGGATGCGCTGATAAGTCCGCGTGATCGTCTGCGCCGGCGTCATCGTGCCCGCACGATGCGCGGCCACGATCGCGGCGATCGTTTCAGGCTGCTCAGCCCCCATAGCGACAAAACTCCGGCAACTTGTCCTCGCCTGGATTGAAGCAAGCGACGTGCCATTGTGTACATTACCGGGGCAGCGACCAGTGCTCCGGATATTGTCGAGCTATCATGCAGTTATAGGATATTTCGACCAGCCGATGTGTCGCAGCCCTAGCGCCCGTTCGAGGGCATTTGCATATGTTTTGAGCAGCTGGGTCGGGCGGAGCAGGACAGAATCCACAGGAGCTGATCTTGTCTTCGCCCTGCCGGTCGTGTGACGACAACGGTTGCTGTGCTCAACATTACGGCCAAAGCAGCCCGGAACGAGGCTGCGGACGATCCCGGGTCCCGACCGGGCGAGGAGGAAACCCATGACGACGGCCGCCCACCGCGGTGACGCCTCTCACCTGTTCGCAACGCCAAGAACCGTCGCCGAGCACCGCGCCGACGGCAGCATCGTGCTGCGCTCGCCGGAGCCCTTGCGCGAGAGCGCGGGCTGCATCGGCGACTGGCTGGAGCATTTTGCGCGGCAGACGCCCGACATGATCTTCCTTGCCGAGCGCGGCAATGCCGACGCGCCCTGGACCACCGTGACCTATGCCCAGGCGTTGCGGCAGGTGCGTGCGGCTGCGTCCTGGATCCTGGCGCAGGGGCTCAGCGCCGAGCGTCCGCTCGTGATTCTCTCCGACAACAGCATCGACCATGCGCTGCTGGCGCTCGCCGCCCAGCATGTCGGCGTGCCCTCAGCCGCGATCTCGCCGGCTTATTCGCTGATGTCGAAAGACTTCGACAAGCTGAAGAGCATGATCGCGTTGCTCGAACCCGGCGCGATCTATGTCTCCGCGACAAAGCCGTTTGCGGCGGCCCTGGCCGCGATCAAGCCATTCCACAATGCGCAGATCATCAGCGGCAATGCCGATGATGCCGATGCGTTGGCGTTCCGCACCGTCGCGGCGACGCCGGAGACGCCCGAGGTCGCAAAGGCGTTCACCGCAGTGACGCCGGATACGATCGCAAAATTCCTGTTCACCTCGGGCTCCACCGGAACGCCCAAGGCGGTCATCAACACCCAGCGCATGCTGACCTCGAGCCAGCAGGCCAAGGCGCAGACCTGGACCTTCCTCGAGCCAGGCCGCGGCGACCTGGTCATTCTCGACTGGCTGCCCTGGAGTCATACCTTCGGTGCCAACCACAATTTCAATCTCGTGCTGCGCAATGGCGGCTCGCTCTACATCGATAGTGGCAAGCCGGCACCCGGTCTCTTTGCGACGTCACTCGCCAACTTGAAGAGCGTGATGCCGACAGTCTATTTCAACGTGCCGCGCGGCTTTGACATACTGATCGCGGCGCTGCGCGGCGATGACGAGTTGCGTCGCCGCTTCTTCAGGGAGGTGAAGTTCGCCTTCTATGCCGGCGCCGCCTTGCCGCAGAATCTCTGGGACGCGTTAGAGGAGCTTTCCATCGAGACCGTCGGCCGTGCATTGCCGATGGTCTCGGCCTGGGGCTCGACGGAAACGTCGCCGCTCGCCACAGACTGCCATTTCCTGGCCGAGCGCTCCGGCAATATTGGCGTGCCGATTCCCGGCACCGAGCTGAAGCTCGTCACGTCAGGCGACAAGCTGGAGGTGCGGGTGCGCGGCCCCAACGTCACGCCGGGCTATTGGAAGGCGCCGGAGCTGACCAGACAGGCCTTTGACGAGGAGGGCTTCTATCTCATCGGCGACGCGGTGAAATTCGCGGATCCCGTGCGGCCTGAACGCGGGCTGTTCTTCGACGGCCGCGTTGCCGAAGATTTCAAGCTCAATTCCGGCACCTGGGTCAGCGTCGGCACGCTGCGCGTTGCCGGCATCGCCGCACTGGCGCCGCTTGCGCAGGACATTGTTGTTGCCGGCCATGGCGGCGACGAAGTACGCTTCCTGGTGTTCCCGAGCCTTGGTGCCTGTCGGGCCCATGCCGGTCTGCCCGAAACGGCAGATGTGAACGACGTGCTGGCGCATGACAAGGTCAGGGTCGCGATCGCGCAGGGGCTCGCAAGACTGAAGCAGCAGAGCGGCAATTCCTCCGGCCACGCCACCCGCGCACTGCTGCTCGCCGAGCCGCCCTCGGTCGATGGCGGCGAGATCACCGACAAGGGCTACATCAATCAGCGCGCCGTGCTGACACGGCGTGCGGAGGCGGTGGCGCGGTTGAACGATGATGCGGCGGGCGACTGGATCGGTTGCAACGGCTGAGTTGCCTGCTCAACTAATCGCTCCCGTGCCCCGGACGCAGCGCAGCACGCAGTGATGTGCTGCAGAGCCGACCCATCTCTCGTCGTACACATGGGTGCGTGGATCCCGGCTCTGCGTCGCGTCATTTCATGCCGCGCCGCGTCCGGGACACGAGAGCGGCAATGGCCAATAGGCCAGTCAGCCTGCCGCAATATCTTTGTCGATTCTTTTGTTGCCTAAGCAACTAAGTTATGCGAACCCTGCCGGAGAAGAATGACGGCGAAGGAACTGCCGCGTCTGATCTCGGAGGAAACAATGCTCGGTCGCAATGGCACCGTCGGCAGACGCCGGGCCATGCCTGGGAATGAGGGGGGATGGCGCCCGGCGCGCGGCGTGTCAGGCCTCGGTGCTGCCGTCCGTCACCGCGCCGAGATTTTCGTGCAGCCGGCGGAGCAGATCGATCAGCACCTCGCGCTCATCCTTGCTCAGGCACGACAACAGCCGCCGCTCGCGCTCGAACGCCGCGACGATCACCTTGTCATGGGTGGCGCGGCCCTTCGCCGTCAGCGAGATCGAGTGGGTGCGGCCATCGTTCGGATCGGTGCGGATCGACACCAGCCCGCGCTTCTCCAGTCCCGCCAACGTTCGGCTCACCGGGCCCTTGTCGAAGCCGATGACGTGGCAGATGCGCGAGGCCGGGATGCCGGGCTCGATCGCCAGCAGCGACATGATCCGCCATTCCGTGACGTTGACGCCGAACTGCTTCTGATAGAACGCGGTCGCGCTGTTCGAGAGCTTGTTGGCGATGAAGGTGATGAAGGCCGGGACGTAACGGTCGAGGTCGAGCGTCGGCCCTGCCTCGGCAGTCGCAGTTTTCTGGCGGGCTCTGGTCGAAGGCGGCATGTCGGGCTTCTGGCTCGTGGCGTGCCGGCAGACCTAAGGGCAAGCGCCGCCCTTTCACAAGATCAAAATGAGGGAGGACTTCAATGAGCGCATCCGGCTCCCCTGCTTCAGGCGTCCCGCATCTCGACGTCGATCCCTTCGCGATGAATTTTTTTGCCGATCCCTATCCTGTGCATGAGCTGCTGCGGGAGGCGGGGCCGATCGTCTATCTCGATAAGTGGAACGTCTACGGCGTGGCGCGCCATGCCGAGGTCCATGCTGTCCTGAACGATCCCGCGACGTTCTGCTCCAGCCGCGGCGTTGGTCTCTCGGACTTCAAGAAGGAGGCGCCCTGGCGGCCGCCGAGCCTGATTCTCGAAGCCGATCCGCCTGCGCACACCCGCACGCGGGCCGTGTTGTCAAAGGTGCTGTCGCCGACCGTGATGAAAGGGCTGCGCGACCGCTTTGCAGCGGCAGCCGAGAAGCGGGTCGATGCGCTGCTGGAGAAGCGCAGCTTCGACGCGATCACGGATCTCGCGGAAGCCTATCCGCTCTCGATCTTTCCGGATGCGCTGGGCCTGAAGCCGGAGGGCCGCGAACATCTGATTCCCTACGCGAGCGTCGTGTTCAATGCGTTCGGCCCGCCCAACGAGCTGCGCCAGGAGGCCATTGCGCGCTCGGCGCCGCACCAGGCCTATGTCACCGCGCAGTGCCAGCGCGATAACCTCACGCCCGCCGGCATCGGAGCCTGCATTCACGCCCATGTGGACGAGGGTGCGATCACGGCGGAAGAGGCGCCGCTGCTGGTGCGATCATTGCTGTCGGCCGGCCTGGACACCACCGTCAATGGCATCGGTGCGGCGGTCTACTGCCTCGCGCGCTTCCCGGAGCAATGGCAGCGCTTGCGTGCCGATCTCACACTGGCCCGTAACGCTTTCGAGGAGGCGGTGCGGTTTGAGAGTCCGGTGCAGACGTTCTTCCGCACCACCACGCGCGATGTCGAGCTCTCCGGCGCGACGATCGGCGAGGGCGAGAAGGTGCTGATGTTCCTCGCCGCCGCCAATCGCGATCCGCGGCGCTGGGACAGGCCGGACGATTACGACATCACGCGCCGCACCTCCGGTCATGTCGGCTACGGCTCCGGCATCCACATGTGCGTCGGCCAGCTCGTGGCGCGCCTGGAAGGCGAGACGATGCTTACGGCGCTGGCCCGCCGCGTCGCCAGCATCGAGATCACGGGCGAGCCGAAGCGCCGCTTCAACAATACGCTACGCGGGCTGGACAGCCTGCCGGTGACCATCACACCGGCCTGACCGCGGCGGCAAGTCAAAACAGGGGAGGGAGCGATGAAACATCTGAAGTGGACGCTCGCGCTGGCCGCGAGCCTTGCGGCTAGTTCAGCAGGCGCGGAGATTTCCGACAATGTCGTGCGTGTCGGCGTGCTCAACGACATCTCAGGCATCTTCCAGGACACCAACGGCATGGGGTCCGTCGAGGCCGCGCGCATGGCGGCTGAGGACTTCAACGGCGGCGGCAAAGGCATCAAGGTCGAGATCGTCTATGCCGATCATCAGAACAAGGCGGACGTCGGCAATGCGATTGCGCGCAAATGGCTTGATGTCGAAGGCGTCGATGCCATCGTCGACGTGCCGAACTCGGCCGTCGGCCTTTCCATCAACACGCTCTTGCGCGACAGCCGCATGACGTTCCTGGCGTCATCCACGGCAAGCTCGGATCTCACCGGCAAGGCCTGCTCGCCCAACACCATCCAGTGGGTCAACGACGCCTGGGCGACCGGCAACACCACGGCGGCGGCGATGATGTCCCGTGGTGGCAAGGACTGGTATTTTCTGACGGTCGACTACGCGCTCGGCAAGGGCATCGAGGCGGAAGCGCAAAAGTATATCGAAGCGCATGGCGGCAAGGTGCTCGGCTCATCCAAACATCCGCTCGGCACCTCCGACTTCGCCTCCTTCCTGTTGCAGGCGCAGGGCTCGAAGGCGCAAGTGATCGGCCTTGCCAACGCCGGCGGCGACACCATCAACGCGGTGAAGCAGGCCGCAGAGTTCGGCATCCAGCAGGGCGGGCAGAAGCTCGTCGCCTTCCTGCTCTTCATCAACGACGTCCACGGCATGGGCATCAAGGTCGCGCAGGGCCTCCAGCTGATGGAAGCCTTCTATTGGGACATGAACGACGACACCCGCGCGTTTGCAAAACGCTTTGCGGCGCGGCCGGGCATGAATGGCAAGATGCCGAGCGGCAACCAGGCCGGCGTCTATGCCTCTACGCTCGCTTATCTCAATGCGGTCGCGGCAACCGGCAGCGACAATGCGAAGGAGGTCGTGCCCGAGATGAAGAAGTTCAGGGGCAAGGACAAGCTGTTCGGCGACACCACGATCCGCCAGGACGGCCGCGTCGTGCATCCCATGTACCTGTTCGAGGTGAAGAAGCCGGAGGAGTCGAAATATCCCTACGACTATTACAAGCTGGTCTCGACAATACCGGCGGACCAGGCGTTCCGGCCGCTGGCGGAGGGTGGGTGCGAATTGGTAAAGTAAGCCGTGGGCGCGGTCTCCTTCACCCTCCCCTGGAGGGGAGGGGTCGATCGCGCGCAGCGCGAGCGGGGTGGGGTGATCTCTCCACACGGACACTGTTGGAGGTGGAGAGACCGTCACCCCACCCCGCTACGCATTTCGCTTCGCTGCATGCGTAGCGACCCTCCCCCTCCAGGCTAAGGCGTGCACACGATTTTTCTTGCCTTGAGGGAATCGAGTCTGATTCCTTGCGGTGCGGTTTGCAAGAAGGATAACCGCATTGAAGGCAGGAATGGATTGGTCAGTCGGCCGTTTTGGTGACGTTCGACTGGCCAAAAGGGGGCGCTGTTGTTGCAGCGCGCCGTCGAACGCGTCACGATGAACCTGCGCGCAGCCGCCGATGGCCGTGCCGAATGGGTGGGGTTCAGCCGCTGGCTGAACAATCCGAGCGTGACAGTGGATGAGATCGCCGGGCATGGCGCAGAGGTGCTGTCGGAGCGGGTTGCAGGGCTGCATGCGCTTGCGATCCAGGACACGACGGAACTGAACTATGCGAGGCATGCCGGCCGGGTCCGGGGCCTTGGCCCTTCCGGTAACGGGATTGACCCGGGCTTGTTTGTGCATCCGGTATTGGCAGTTGACGCCGGGAGCGGAGCCTTGCTCGGGCTCGCTGGGATGCAGATTTGGACGCGCCGGGGGCCTGCATCGCCTGATTACCGAAACCAGCCGATCGAAGAGAAGGAGTCCTATCGTTGGATCAAGGGCGCTGCGGGCGCCAAGAGTGCGCTTGCTGCGGCGGCGATGATCACGGTGATTGGCGACCGTGAGAGCGACATTTACGAAGAATTTGACCGGATTCCTGACGCTCGGACCCATTTGCTCACGCGCGTCTGTCGCGATCGCGCCTTGGTGGGTGGCGGAAGGTTGTTTGATATTGCCCAGAACTGGCCGGTCCAGCATCGCTTCGATTTGGAGGTTCGGGCACAGCCCGGCCGTCCGGCCCGAACGGCCAAGATCGCACTGCGCTTTGGCGAGGTGACCATCAAGCGCCCGGCCAACTGCAGCGACCGGAAAGCGGCGCATCAATTGACGTTGCGTTTGGTAGAGGTGAAGGAACTCGATCCCTCTGTCGAAGAGCCGATCCACTGGCGCCTTGTTACTACTCATGCGGTGACGACGGTTGAGCAAGCGCTGCAGATTGTCGCTTGGTACCGTCAGCGCTGGCACATCGAGCAGCTGTTCCGCACCAGCAAAAGCCAAGGGCTCGACATCGAGAGCAGCCAGGTCGAGGCGGCCGAGGCGCTGTTCAAGCTCGCCGCCATCGCGGTGATGGCAGCTATCAAGATCATGCAACTCGTCCTCGCCCGCGACGGCACGGTCGACCGTCCGGCCACTGACGTAGTGCCGGCGGACCAGCTGCCGATACTCAAAACCTTGCAGGTCAAGCTCGAAGGCAAAACCGTCAAGCAAAAGAACCCTCATCCCGAGCACTCCATCGCTTGGCTTGCATGGATCATTGCTCGGCTCGGAGGATGGACCGGCTACGCCTCCGAGCGGCCGCCCGGCCCCATCACCATGCGAAGAGGTTGGCACCGCTTCGAGCAGATGGCTCTCGGTTGGAGGCTCCGAGAAGTGTGCACGCCTTAGCCTGGAGGGGGAGGGTAAGAGAAGTCTCGCTACACCACCTTGCTTGATCCCTGCGTGATCAGCCGCGCTGCGCGCTGATCTCGCGCGTAGGTCCACAGCCAGCTCAGCGCAACGCTGAGGCGGTGGCGAAGGCCGATCAGGAAATAGATGTGGGCGATGCCCCAGATCCACCACGCGATGGTGCCGCGCAGCTTGATCTTGCCAAAATCGATCACTGCGAGCCGCTTGCCGATCTGGGCGAGGCTGCCGGCGTGCTTGTAGCGGAAAGGGGCGGTCGGCGCGCCGCGCAGCCGCGCCTTGATCGTTTCGGCGACGTGCTTCCCCTGCTGCTTCGCCGCCGGCGCGATGCCGGGTACCGGCTTGCCGTCCCAGGCGTTGATCGAAATTGTGTCGCCGATCGCAAAGATCTCGGGATGGCCGGGAATCGTCAGGTCGTCCTCGACCTGCACGCGTCCGGCGCGATCGCTTGGCGCGCCCAGCCATTCCGCTGCGGGCGAAGCGCGCACGCCGGCGGCCCAGATCCTTGTCTTCGCATTCAAGCGTTGTCCGCCGAACACGACACCGTCGCGATCGATCTCGGTCACCGCCTGCCCCAGCACGACCTCGACGCCAATCTTCTCGAGCGAGGCCTGCGCATAGGCCGACAGATCATCCGCAAAGCCCGCCAGCACGCGCGGACCGGCCTCGATCAGCACCACGCGCGCCTTGGTCGTGTCGATGTTGCGGAAATCACCCGGCAAGGTGCGGTGGGCCATCTCCGCGATGGTGCCGGCGAGCTCGACGCCGGTCGGGCCGGCGCCGACGATCACAAACGTCAGCCGCGCCGCGCGCCTGGCCGGATCGGTCTCACGCTCGGCGCGTTCGAACGCCACCAGGATGTGCCGGCGCAAGGTGGTGGCATCCTCCAGCGTCTTCAGGCCGGGCGCGAACTGCTCCCATTCGTCATGGCCGAAATAGGCGTGCCGCGCGCCGGTGGCGAGCACCAGCGTGTCGTAGGGCACCTCGCTGCCGTCATCGATCAGCACGCAGCGCCTGCCGGCATCGACGCCGCTAACGGTCGCAAACAGCGTCGTCACCTCGCGCCGATCGCGCATGAGATGCCGGACCGGCCAGGCGATTTCGCTGGTCGCGAGCGAGGCGGTCGCGACCTGATAGAGCAGCGGCTGAAACAGATGGTGGTTGCGGCGGTCGATCAGCGTGATCTCGACCGGCGCGCCCGCGAGCCGGTAGGTCGTCTCAAGCCCGCCGAAGCCGGCTCCGACGATGACGACGCGATGCGGTGTCGTAGTCATGATGCGTCCCCGAATCTCACTGCTGCTCTTACCCATTTAAGTGCGGATTGGCCGCCGCGGTCCAATAGCCGTCATCAATCGCTGCATAGGCCCGGTGTATCGATCAGGCGCGAAAAAGCGCCGCAGGCTTAATAAGGCCTTGGCCGAAGTGAGTAGAATTATATTTCTTGCCATCGGCGATTGGGGCGAAATATGGTGCAGGGGCGGGCATTGAGCCATTGGCGGCGCGACAGATTTTGCGTTCAATAGAGACAGACCCGGGGGCGGCAATCACCCCGTTTCCGGGATCAATAATAAGGAGGGGAGTGGTTATGAAGACAGCATTCTGGCTGGCGGGGGCGGCTGCGCTCGCACTGGCAAGTCCGGCATCCGCCGGCGACACCATCAAGATCGGTTTCGTCTCGACCTTCAGCGGCCCGACCGCCGTGATCGGCAACGACATGCGCAACTCGTTCGAGCTCGCGCTCGATCATCTCGGGCGCAAGATGGATGGCAAGCCGGTCGAGGTGATCTACGAGGACGACGGCCAAAAGCCTGACGTCGGCAAACAGAAGACCGAGAAGTTGGTGCAGTCCGACAAGGTCGACTTCATCGTCGGCTACATCTGGTCGAACGTGCTGCTGGCCTCGCTCAAGACCGCGGTCGACTCCCAGACCTTCCTGATCTCGGCCAATGCCGGCCCGTCGCAGCTCGCGGGCGAGCTGTGTTCGCCTTACGTGTTCTCGACTTCCTGGCAGAACGACCAGACGCCGGCCGCCGTGGGCCTCTACATGAACGCGAACGGCGTCAAGAGCGTGTTCCTGATCGGCCCGAACTATGCCGCCGGCAAGGACATGCTCGCCGGCCTCAAGAGCACCTTCAAGGGCGAAATCAAGGGCGAGGAATATACGGTCTGGCCGAGCCAGCTCGATTTCTCCGCCGAGCTCTCCAAGGCGCGCGCCTCCGGGGCCGAGTCGATCTTCGTGTTCTATCCGGGTGCTGCCGGCGTGCAGTTCCTCAACCAATATGCGCAGGCCGGCCTGAAGAGCACGATGCCGCTCTACACCGCCTTCACCGTCGACGAGCTGTCGCTGCCGCTCCAGAAGGAGAACGCGCTCGGCGTTCCCGGCGCGCAGGAGTGGGTCAACGATCTCCCCAACGAGCAGAACAAGCGCTTTGTCGCCGACTATCGCAAGAAGTATCCTGGCCTGCGTCCGACCTATTACGGCGCGCAAGCCTATGACGCAGCCCAGCTCATCAACAGCGCGGTCGTCGCGGTGAAGGGCGACACCAGCAAGAAGGACGCGATGAAGGCCGAGATGGAGAAGGCTAATTTCAAGTCGCTGCGCGGCCCCTTCAAATTCGGCAATAACCACATACCGATCCAGAATTTCTATTTGCAGGACGTGGTGAAGGGCGCCGGTGGTGAGCTTTCGCTGAAGACCGTTGCCACCATCGTCACTGATGACCAGGACCGCTTCCACGACAAGTGCCCGATGAAGTGAGGTCTCTCCCTCTCCCCGCTTGCGGGGAGAGGGTTAGGGTGAGAGGGAGTCTCCGCGGGGACAGAGCGAGACGAATTCCTCGATGGCTCGCAATGACGTGTTGAGAGAGCGTTGCTCCTAATTGTCATGCGACCCGCGGAGACTCCCCCTCACGCGGAATTCAAGCTGCGCTCGAATTCCGGCCTCTCTCCGCACACGGGGAGAGGCGAAGGCCTACACCCGCGGCATGCTGGCAGGCCGCACCTCGCGGGCCTGTGCTGCCAGCCTGATGCCGGCATTGGCCGCGCCAAAGCCCTGGTAATTCCTGCGCTCGACGATCTCGAAGAAGAACCGCTCGTCGAAGATGTGGGTGTAGACCTGGAAGAACTCGCCGCCGCCTTCGCGGTCGTAGAGGATGTGGTTGGCACGGAGCTGCGCCATCAGCTCGGGGGCGAGGTCGTATTTGGCTTCGATGTCGTCGTAGTAGTTATCGGGGATATCCAGGAAGTCCGCGCCGCGCTTGCGCATCTCCGCGACTGCCACGAAGATGTCGTTGCAGGAGAACGCGACGTGCTGCACGCCTGAACCGAAAAACTCCGAGATGAAGCGCGACGGCAGGGTACGGTTGGCGGAGGAGCCGTTGAGCACGAAGCGCAGGCTCTGGTCCGCATTGATAATGGCCTGGCTCTGCACGAGGCCCCTGGGATCGGCGATCTCCATCTGCGGCAGGCGCTTGAGGTCGAGGATGCCGGTGTAGAACAACAGCCACGACAGCATCTCGTCATAGGGCATCGACTGCGCGATGTGGTCGACGGCGAGCAGGGCGCCGCTGCCGGCAGTGCTGGTGACAGGCTCGAAATCCGTGTCCCAGTTCTTGCCGGCCTGATCGAGGAAATACAGAAGGCTGCCGCCGACGCCGTGGATCGCGGGGATCTCCAGCTCACCCGGTCCGACCGGCTGGTAGAAGGTGCGCGCCTTCAGGGTTTCGGCGCGCTGCATGGCGAGGCCGGCATTGTCGACGTCGATTGCGATGGCGCAGACGCCGGGGCCATGGGTGACGTAGTGCGAATGCGCAAAGCTGTCGGTCTCGCAATTGGTGACGAGCTCGATCTTGCCCTGCGACCAGCGCTCCACCGCCTTGCTGCGGTGCTTGCCGGACTTGCGGAAACCGAGCTGGGAGAACAGGCGGGCGAGATCGCCGGCCTTGGTCTCGTTGACCGCGAACTCGATGAACCCAGTGCCGCCGCTCTTGGCCTTCGGCGCCAGCGGCTCGCCGGCAAATTCCGGCCAGTCCGGCGCGAGCTGGTCCTCCAGCAGGATCAGCGAGCGCAGGCCATCGACTGCCGTCTGTGCGGCCGAGCCGGCGCGGAACTGGTCATTGAATATTTCCAGCGACAGCGGTCCGGCATAGCTGGTCGCTGCGATCGCTGCCATGAACTCGGCGACCGGCAGATCGCCCTGGCCGGGAAAGGAGCGGAAGTGCCGGCTCCACGACAGGATATCGAGTTCGAGCTTGGGCGCATCGGCGAGCTGCACCAGAAAGATCTTGTCGCCGGGGATCGAAGCCATCGCGCGGACCGGGAAGCCGGGCGCCAGCGCGTGAAAGCTGTCGAGGATGACGCCGATCGCGGCATGATCGGCGCGGCGCACGATCTCCCAGGCGTCGCGGTAGTCGTTGACGTGGCGTCCCCAGGCCAGTGCCTCGTAGCCGACGCGCAAGTTACGTTTGCCGGCGCGCTCGCCGAGCTCGCGAAAATCGGCCGCGGCGCGATCGATGCCGCCGAGCGAGTGAGGCGAGACGTTGGAACAGATCAGCAAGAGGTCGGTGCCGAGCTCCTGCATCAGATCGAACTTGCGCTCGGCGCGGGCAAAATTGCGCGCGCGCTGCGGCTCCGGCATACCCTCGAAATCACGGAACGGCTGGAACGCGCAGATCTCGAGATTAAGGTCGCGACAGAGCTTTGCGATGTCGCGCGGGCCTGCGCCGAACGAGAGCAGGTCGTTCTCGAAAATCTCGACGGCATCGAAGCCGGCGGCTGCGATGGCGCGGAGCTTTTCGTCCAAGGCCCCCGACAGAGAGACGGTCGCGATCGAGCGCTTGTTCATGCTGCATTGTCCTCCATGGCGCCGCCGAGGAACAATTGGCCGATGCGTGGATCGTTCAGGATGCGCTCCGCCTTGTCGACCATGCGGGTCTGACCGAGTTCGAGCACGATGCCGAAATCGGAGATTTCCAGCGCCGAGCGCGCGTTCTGCTCGATCATCAGGATGGTGACGCCGCGATCACGCAGGGATTTGAGGATGTCGAAGGTCTGCTGCACCATCAGCGGCGACAGGCCGATCGAGGGCTCGTCGATCAGCACGAGTTTTGGTTCGAGCAGCAGCGAACGTGCGATCTCGAGCTGCTTCTGCTCGCCGCCCGAGAGCGTGGAAGCCTGCTGCGCCGACTTGCGGCGCAGCGCGGGAAACAGGTCGAGCGCGGCTTCGATCCGCTTGGGCAGGTCGAGACCCTTGCCGGCGGCGACGCCGCCGAGCTCGATATTGTGGCGCACCGACAACTCGGGAAAGATGTTGCGGCCCTGCGGCACGTAGCAGATGCCGGCATTGAGCAGCGCGCGCTGGCTCAAATTGGTGACGTCGCGGCCCGCAAAGCTGATCTTGCCCTCGCGCAGCTTGAGCAGGCCGAAGATCGCCTTGAACACGGTGGACTTGCCGGCACCGTTCGGGCCGATGATGGTGGTGATGCTCGCCTGCGGCACGGCGAAGGTCGTGCCGTTCAGGATCGTCATCTTGCCGTAGCCGCCGACGAGATTGTGAACCGAGAGGATCGGGTCGCCCATGGCTCGCTCTCCTCAATGTCCGAGATAGGCTTCGATCACGGCGGGGTTCTTGCGCACCTCGTCCGGCCGTCCCATCGCCAGCACCTTGCCTTCCGCCATCACCATCACGCGCGAGCACAGAGACATCACGAATTCCATGTTGTGCTCGATCACGACGAAAGTCGCGTTCTTCTCGCGGTTGATCGCGACCAGGCGGTCCTTGAGGTCCGCCAGCATCGACGGGTTGACGCCGCCGGCGGGCTCGTCGAGCAGCACCAGCCGCGGCCCGCCCATGAAGGCCATGGCGGCATCGAGCAGTTTCTGCTGGCCGTAGGAGAGGCCGCCGGCAGGTTCGTCGGCGAGATGGTCGAGCTTGAAGAAGCCGATCATCTGGTTGGCGGTATCAGTCAGCCCGGCATCGGAACGGCCGACCAGGCGCGATGCCATGTTGCCCTGGTGCTCCTGGCCTGCGAGGATCAGGTTCTCGCGCACCGAAAGTTTTGGAAACACCTGCAACAGCTGGAAGGTGCGGCTGACGCCGAGCTTGTTGAGTTCGGCGGGGCGCAGGCCCGTGACCACCTTGCCGTCGAGCTTGACCTCGCCGCCCGACGGCGTGAGCTGGCCGAGGATGCAGTTGAACAGGGTGGACTTGCCGCAGCCGTTCGGGCCGATCAGACCGAGGATCTCGCCCTCGCGGACGTCGAAGGAGACGCCGTCGACGGCGCTGATGCCGCCAAAGTTCTTCTTGATGTCGGTGACTTCGAGGACCGCACTCATTGCACCGTCTCCAGGCGTGATTTTGCCACGGCGCGCAAGGCGGACGCGACCTTGGTGCGGCGCGCGGTCATATAGCGGTCGAGGATTCCCAGAATGCCGGTGGGCGACCAGATCAGCAGCAGCATCACCGCAATCGCGTAGAGCATCAGATAGTAACCTTCGGTGAAGCGCAGCCATTCCGGCAGCAGCACCGCGATCATCGCGCCGAGGAAGGGACCGAAATAGAAGCCGGCGCCGCCGACGATCACCATCATCAGGAGGTCGAGCGAGAGCGACAGGTTGAAGGGAACGGGATCGATATATTGCGTCAGTGGCGCATAGAGCGCGCCGGCGACACCGCCGAGCGCCGAGCCGATCGCGAACGCCATCAGCGTGTAACGGCGCGTGTCGATGCCGAGCGATTGCGCGCGCAGCGGATTTTCGCGCAGCGCCATGAAGGCGCGGCCCCAGGGCGAACGGATCAGCCACCACACGGCGACCGACACGATCGCGAGCGAGCCGAGGCAGACATAGTAGAACGGCAGCGGCTTGTTGGTCGCCAGCCCGAAGATGTGCGGGCGCGGAATGTTGGAGATGCCGTAGATGCCGCCGGTGAGCCAGCTCTCGTTGCGGAACACCAGGAAGGCGAGGGTGGAGAAGGCGAGCGTGACGAAGGCGAGATAGTGGTGCTGCACCCGCAGCGCCGGATAGCCGAGCACCCAGCCGACGGCGAAGCTCAAGGCAATCGCGACGACGATTGCCGCCGGCAGCGGCCAGCCATGCGTCGTCATGATCGCCGCCGCATAGGCACCGATGCCGACGAATGCGCCCTGCGCCAGCGAGACCTGGCCAGCATAGCCGAGGGTGAGGTTGAGGCCCATCGCGGCGATGGTCATCACAGCCCACTGGCTCAGGATGAACAGGCCGTAGCGGTTGAAGTTCATGGGGACGACGATCAGGCCCGCGATGACGATGAGGCCGAGCCCGATCTTCAGGGGTTTGGCAAAGCCGGTCATACCGTGCGCTCCTCGGCGCGGCCGAGCAATCCTTGCGGTCGGAACAGGATGACGACGATCAGGAAAATCAGTGGCACTGCGGCGCGATACTGCGTCGAAACATAAGATGCCGCGAGATTGTCGAGCACGCCGATGAGCAGGCCGCCGGCGATGGCCCCGCGCACCTGGTTGAAGCCGCCGACGATCGCCGCGACGAAGGCGGCCTGGCCCAGCACCTCGCCGGAGGAGAACTTTGCGAGATAGATCGGCGTGATCAGCAGTGAGGCCAGCGCGACCAGGAAAGCGTTGATCAGGAAGGTCAGCAGGATCATGCGCTCGACCGGCACCCCGATGATGCGCGCCACCGTTGGATTCTGCGCCGCCGCCTGCATCTGGTGGCCCAGCGAGGTACGGTTGAGCAGCGTGGTCAGGCCGAAGACGGCGAGAATGGCGAGGACGAGCACGCCGATGCTTTGCAGCGAGACCGCGTGGCCGAGGAGGGAGATGTCACCGGTCGGCACGATCGAGGGGAAAGGCGAGGCCTCGGCGCTGAAGAACTGCTTGACGGCTTCCTTGATGCCGATGGCGAGCGCCATGGTCGCGATCGCGAGCGGCAGCACGCCGTGGCGCATCATGGGGTCGACCAGCAGCAGCTTGAAAGCGAGGCCGAGCAGGAGCATCGACAGCAGGATACCGAGGATGATCGCGAGCCAGAACGGCGCGCCGGCATGCATCGCCGCCAGCATCAAGAACGCCGGCAGCATCACGAACTCGCCTTGCGCGAAATTGATGGTCTGCGAGGTCTGCCACAGCAGCGTGAAGCCGACTGCGACCAGCGCGTAGATCGCGCCGGTGGCTAACCCTGCGACCAGAAGATCGAACAGATTGGACATTTTCCCCTCTTTGCTCTTCCCCGCTCCGCTCTCTCGTCGCCCTCTCCCCGCACTTGCGGGGAGAGGGCGGGGTGAAGGGCTATCTCCGCGAATTCAACTGTCACCGCCATTGCGGAGGCGGCCCCTCGCCCCGCCCTCTCCCCGTAAGAACGGGGAGAGGAGATATCTTTCCCCGCATCCACCTTCGCTAAAGCTTCGGCGGGACAAGCGCGGGGAGAGGCGAAGACAGTCACTTCACCTTCGGCAGCACCTGCTTCACCACCTGCTTGCCTTCGACCACTTCGACCAGAAAGCTCTGGCGATCGATGTCGCCGTTCTGGTCGAAGGTGACGTCCATCAGGATGCCGGGCTCGTCCGCGGCCTTGATCGTCAAGCCGTGCAGCGTATCGGCGAATGCCTTGGGATCGACCTTGCCCATCTTCTCGGTGGTGGCTTTCACCATGTAGACCGCGAGATAGCCCTTCAGGCCGTTATGGTCGGGCACGTAATTGTACTTCTTGGAGAACTTCTCGCGGAATGCCTTGATCAGGTCGACCGGCGCGTCGGTGGTGAGGCCGACATGGCCGCGCGCGCCGTTGGCGGCATCGCCGGCGAGCTCGATCACCTTCTGGCCGATCAGCGTGGTCTCGCCCATCAGCGGCGCGGTGACGCCTTGGCGCTTCAGCTCCTTGAGGATGCGCGCGCTCTCTTCCTCGTTGAGGTAGACAAACACGGCATCGGGATTGGCAGCCTTGATCTTGCCGACGTCGGCGGCGAAGTCGGCCTGGCCCGCCTCGGTGGAGAGATCGGCGACGACCTTGGAGCCGAGCCGGTCGAGCTCCTTGACCACGACGTCGCGTCCGCCCCGACCAAAATCATTGTTGACCCAGACCACGGCGACCGTCTTCGCCTTCATCTCGTCATGGATGTATTTTGCGACCTTTGGCATCGAGGATTGCTGGCCGAACGAGGTGCGGAATAGATACTTGTTGCCGGCCTGCGTCAGCTCGGCGGCTTCGCCGCCCATGATCTGGGTGATGCCGGCTTCGGCCGCGAGCGGCGCGGTGACCTTCACCGAGCCGGAATAGCCAGGTCCGAGCAGCACATAGGGCTCGGCATCAAGCGCCTTCTGCACCTGCGCGCGCGCAACGCCCGGGTTGGACTGCGAGTCGGCGTGGGTGACTTCGAGCTTGCGCCCGAGCACGCCGCCCTTGGCGTTGATCTCCTCGATCGCGAGGTCAATGCCGTTCTTCCAGTTGGTGCCGACGGTGGCGCCGCCGCCCGAGAGCTCGGCGACGTCGGCGAGCTTGATCGCCTGCCCGTGAACGCCGGTTGCAGTTGCGAAGGCAAGCAGCGCGCCTGCCAGAATGGTCGATTTCATCGTCTCTCCTCCCATGTCCGTTGATGGTTGTCCGCGGCCTTGTCTCCGGCCGCTTCCGTTACGCTGCGTAATAGGCCGGGCGTCGCGCCGCCATCACCTCGTCGAAAGCCTCTCCCATGATCTCGGTCGACGGGGCAAGGCCGGTGAACAATTCGAAGGCATCGGCGGCCTGGTAGATCGCAAGCTCGCGCCCAGTCATGATCTTCGCGCCGCGCTCTTGTGCCGCCGCAAGCAGCGGCGTGATCAGCGGCGAATAGACGGCATCCGCCACCCACAATTTGTCATGCAGCAGCGCGGCCGGAACCGGCATGCCGCGGTTCGGCAGCATGCCGACCGGTGTGCCGTTGACGAGACCGGTCGCGCCATGCAGCGCATCCTCGACGCTTGAAGCGACACGGGCGCCGCCGCGCGGGGCAAGGAGGGCGGCCAGCGTCGCGGCGCGTGCCGGCTCGCTGTCGAAAATGCGGATGTCGGTGACGTCGCGGCTCGCCAGCGCAAACGCGATCGCCTTGCCGACGCCGCCGGCGCCGATCACAGCGATTGCATTGCCGGACGGCGCCAGCAGCGGCGCCACCGCGCGCGCAAAGCCGGTCGTGTCGGTGTTATGGCCGGTGAGCCGGCCGTCTCTGACCACGACAGTGTTGACCGCGCCCATGGCAGCGGCGCCCGGCGCCAGCGCGTCGAGCAGCGGCACCACCGCTTCCTTGTAGGGATAGGTGACGTTGACGCCGGCAAAGCCGAGCCGCCGCACGCCCTCGAGCATCATGCGGAGCCCGGCCGCATCGGCGCCGGCGACCTCGATGAGCTGGTAATGGCCGCGCAGGCCAAGCGCCTCGGCGGCGCGCTCATGCATGGCGGGGGAGGCGGAATGCGCAATCGGCGCGCCGATCAGCCCGGTCAGGAGTTTCTGGGATGCGGCAGGTCCGCGCTTTGACATGATCGACGATCGCCTGATGGTGAGCGGTGATTTCCGGCCATTAGCCGCGAAATGCGTGCAATTCCAAGGGGGCTTCCAGGTGCGACGATAGCCTTTCCCCTGCCTAACACAATTACCCATTTATCCGGCAAACCTAACACAATGTTATTTCCTCCGTCCGCGCGCCGGGGCGGTCCTGCCGTTGCCGCGGGCCGGTTCGACCGCGCGCATCTCGGCACGCAGGGACTCGATGAAATGTTCGGCATGCAGCGAGAGCGGCGTGCCGCGCTTGACCGCGATGTAGGTGTCGAAGCGCGTCGGCTCGGTGATCTTCAACAGCTCGATTCCGGGATAGCCGCCATGGGCCACCGTGAACTGGTCGATGATGGCGATGCCGAGCCCGGCCTTCACCAGCGCGCAGACGGTGGTGCCGAAGCGCGCGCGGATGGTGATGTTGTAGTCGAGCCGGTTGCGCGCGAAGATCTCGGCCATGATCCGGCCGTAGGGATCGTTGGGATCGATGCCGATCAGCGGGTAGCGGGTGATTTCGGCGGCTGAGACCTGCTTGCGGCCGGCGAGTTCGTGGTCGGGCGGCACGATGCAGTAGAGCTCGCCCGAGGCGAGCGGCATGAAGTCGAGCCCGGAATGCTCGAGACGGTAGCTCATCGCCACGCACTCGCCGCGGCCGAGCATGAGGTAGTCGATCGCTTCCTCGAGCTTGAGGATGTTGATGTCGATGCCGAGATCGGGATAGCGGCGGCGGACCCGCTCGATCGCGCGCGGCACCATCACCTGCGAGATGCTCGGCACCGAGCCGATGCGCAATTCCGACAATCCGCCGCGGCCGATCTTGGAAATGATCTCGGAGAGGTCGTCGACCTTCTTGTAGACGCCGTTGATCTGCTCGAAAATATTCTCGGCTTCCGGCGTCGGGAAATAGCGGCCGTTCTGGCGCTGGAAGAAGCGGATGCCGAGCGAGCGCTCGGTGTATTTGACGAGGCGGCTGATCCCAGGCGCCGAGACATTGAGCAGTTTTGCTGCACCGCCAATGGTGCCCGTCACCATCACGGCGCGGATCACTTCCACCTGGCGCAGCGTCATCATTGTCCTGGCATCCGTTTGATCATCGCGACAGCGATCATCTCACGAGAGCTGCGGTGTCAGCCAGCGACAAGTCGCTACGATCAGAGCAAGGGTGCTTCACCTTCCCTTGGGAGGGGGAGGGTCGATCGCGCGCAGCGCGAGCGGGGTGGGGTGATCTCTCCACGCGAATGGTGCCCGTGTGGAGAGATCACCCCACCCCGCATCGCATTCCGCTTTGCTCCATGCGCTGCACCTTCCCCCTCCAGGCTAAGGCGTGCACACGATTTTTCTTGCCTTGAGGGAATCGAGTCTGATTCCTTGCGGTGCGGTTTGCAAGAAGGATAACCGCATTGAAGGCAGGAATGGATTGGTCAGTCGGCCGTTTTGGTGACGTTCGACTGGCCAAAAGGGGGCGCTGTTGTTGCAGCGCGCCGTCGAACGCGTCACGATGAACCTGCGCGCAGCCGCCGATGGCCGTGCCGAATGGGTGGGGTTCAGCCGCTGGCTGAACAATCCGAGCGTGACAGTGGATGAGATCGCCGGGCATGGCGCAGAGGTGCTGTCGGAGCGGGTTGCAGGGCTGCATGCGCTTGCGATCCAGGACACGACGGAACTGAACTATGCGAGGCATGCCGGCCGGGTCCGGGGCCTTGGCCCTTCCGGTAACGGGATTGACCCGGGCTTGTTTGTGCATCCGGTATTGGCAGTTGACGCCGGGAGCGGAGCCTTGCTCGGGCTCGCTGGGATGCAGATTTGGACGCGCCGGGGGCCTGCATCGCCTGATTACCGAAACCAGCCGATCGAAGAGAAGGAGTCCTATCGTTGGATCAAGGGCGCTGCGGGCGCCAAGAGTGCGCTTGCTGCGGCGGCGATGATCACGGTGATTGGCGACCGTGAGAGCGACATTTACGAAGAATTTGACCGGATTCCTGACGCTCGGACCCATTTGCTCACGCGCGTCTGTCGCGATCGCGCCTTGGTGGGTGGCGGAAGGTTGTTTGATATTGCCCAGAACTGGCCGGTCCAGCATCGCTTCGATTTGGAGGTTCGGGCACAGCCCGGCCGTCCGGCCCGAACGGCCAAGATCGCACTGCGCTTTGGCGAGGTGACCATCAAGCGCCCGGCCAACTGCAGCGACCGGAAAGCGGCGCATCAATTGACGTTGCGTTTGGTAGAGGTGAAGGAACTCGATCCCTCTGTCGAAGAGCCGATCCACTGGCGCCTTGTTACTACTCATGCGGTGACGACGGTTGAGCAAGCGCTGCAGATTGTCGCTTGGTACCGTCAGCGCTGGCACATCGAGCAGCTGTTCCGCACCAGCAAAAGCCAAGGGCTCGACATCGAGAGCAGCCAGGTCGAGGCGGCCGAGGCGCTGTTCAAGCTCGCCGCCATCGCGGTGATGGCAGCTATCAAGATCATGCAACTCGTCCTCGCCCGCGACGGCACGGTCGACCGTCCGGCCACTGACGTAGTGCCGGCGGACCAGCTGCCGATACTCAAAACCTTGCAGGTCAAGCTCGAAGGCAAAACCGTCAAGCAAAAGAACCCTCATCCCGAGCACTCCATCGCTTGGCTTGCATGGATCATTGCTCGGCTCGGAGGATGGACCGGCTACGCCTCCGAGCGGCCGCCCGGCCCCATCACCATGCGAAGAGGTTGGCACCGCTTCGAGCAGATGGCTCTCGGTTGGAGGCTCCGAGAAGTGTGCACGCCTTAGCCTGGAGGGGGAGGGTGCAGAGCGCAGCGCGCTCACAGGCAACGAACTGCGGCGTAACTTCGCGGTCAGCGTGTTTCGACTAAAATCTGCGCGGTCAAATGGAAGGGCGACGGCGCCGCGATCTGCTTGATCGGCGTCGCGTTTGTTGCACCTGCGCTTCAACTCGCCGGTCCCTCCGGCGATACGCTGCCGGGCCGTTCCGCGCGCTCGCCTTGCAGCACCTCGCGCGCGAACTCGATGATCTTCTGCTTGTTCGCCGTATCGCGAACGGCAAAAAACACGCGGTTCAATTCCAGGCCGAGCACGCTGTTGAGGGCGATGTCCTCGTCTTCCATCGTGGTGTTCCCGCTTAGGACGTCTTCAGGTGTATCTTGACGTCACTTCTTCCACAAGTAGATTAAATCTTCAGAGCACACGGCAGCCGGAAAACTACGGGAACGGCGAATTGAGAGTGCCCCCAAATACGTGCTATAGCGGACGGCGAAGGTCAGGAAACGCACTGATGTCCGCCGTCGATTATGGCCGGGAAGCGCTCGACTTCATCGAGGGGCTGGGAGCCTATGCCAGGGTTCCGGACGCCATGAATGCGCTCGAGGGGGCGTTCGGTCGCTTCGGCTTCGAAACCATCATCGTGACCGGCTTGCCGAATCCCGATCAGCGCTTCGCCCAGATGGTGCTCGCCAAGCGCTGGCCGGCTGGATGGTTCAGCCTCTACACCGACAAGAATTACGATCGCTTCGATCCGGTGGTGCGATTGTGCCGGCAATCGGTCAATCCGTTCGAATGGTCGGAAGCGCCCTATGATGCCGATCTCGAGCCGAATGCGGCCGAGGTGATGAACCGCGCCGCCGATTTTCGCATGTCGCGCGGATTCATCGTGCCGATCCACGGGCTCACCGGCTACGAGGCCGCGGTGTCGCTCGGCGGCGTCCATCTCGACCTCAACGCCCGCAGCAAGCCGGCGCTGCACCTGATGGCGATGTATGGCTTCGACCACATCCGCCGCCTGCTCCAGCCGCCGTCCTATCAGTCGACGCGTCTCACTCCGCGCGAGCGCGAGGTGATCGCCTGGGCCTCGCAGGGCAAGTCGGCCTGGGAGATCGGCGAGATCCTGCATATCACGCAGCGCACCGCCGAAGAGCATCTTGCAACCGCTGCGCGCAAGCTCGGCGCCGTCAACCGCACGCATGCGGTCGCGCTGGCAATTCGCCACAAGATCATCAATCCCTAGGCGGCGCACTGGGAAATTTCCCAATATCGAACCCGCCTCTTTTCGCAGATTCTGCCCCCCATTGAGGCTCAATGGGGGTTTTCATGATCCACGCAATTTCCTCGGTCAATCGCCACCTTTACGAAGACGTACTCGAGCAGCACTTCCGGCTGCGCCACGACATCTTCGTCGAGGAGCGGCACTGGGAGACGCTGCGCCGGCCGGATGGCCGCGAGATCGACTCCTATGATGACGAGGATACCGTCTACCTGCTCGCGCTGGAGGGCCGGCGCGTCGTCGGCGGTCACCGGCTTTATCCCACCACCAAGCCTTCGATGATGAGCGAGGTTTTCCCGCACCTGGCGTCGGTTCGCGGCTGCCCCGCGGATCCGCTGGTCTGGGAATGGTCGCGCTATTTCGTCGTCCGCGATCGCCGCGACGGCGCGCTCAATCTGCAATTGATGGCGGCGGTGCAGGAGTTCTGCCTCGGCCAGGGCATCGCGCAGGTCAGCGCGATCATGGAAACCTGGTGGCTGCCGCGGTTCCACGAGGCCGGCTTCGTCGTGACCCCGCTTGGCCTGCCGGCCCTGGTGGAGAACGCTTGGACCATGGCTGCCACCATCGACATTCGTCGGCAGACCGTCGATGCGCTGCATGATCGCATCGGCATGGCTTCTGTCGTGCAACAGGACGGCCCGCGCCTGGACGCCGTCGCCCGTGCCAACCTCTGCGGCCTCGCTGCCGCGCAACGAAAGAGCGCCTGAGATGTCGAACATGATGCGGGACAGCCAGATCATGGCGCAGACCAACGACGAGAATCTCGGCTACATGTCCGACATGGCGCTCGAACTGGCGCAGATGGCGGAGGACTCCGGATTGGCGACGCTGGCTTATCTGTTCCGGATGGCGGCGCTGGAGGCCTCGACAGCCAACAGCGTGCTCGCCGACGCCGATGATCTTCCCCAGCAGATGACGTCGCACTAGACGCATCCTCTCCATTGCAACGACGTTCGCGCCCTCTCCTCGGTTACCGAGGAGAGGGCGATCGTTTGGGTGCGGCAGGTTGCCTCATACCGCCCGGCAACCTTCTTGCAGGGCAGTTCGCGACCGCATGCACCCGCATGCAACAAAGTGCATGTTTGGTGTCGAATCGCTCTTGCCTCGGAACGATACTGCCATTACCCATTTTTCCGCCTTGTAGAGGCAGGGGGGCTCTTTCACTGATGGCGACCGTGTTCGAACATCGGCGCGATTTCGCGTGCGCCTGAAAGAGTTCTGATGCTGCTCGTCGTCGAACAGTTCCTGAACGGATTGCAGTTCGGCCTGCTGCTGTTCCTGCTGGCCGCAGGCCTGACGCTGGTGTTCGGGATCATGGATCTCGTCAACCTCGCGCACGGCTCGCTCTACATGATGGGCGCCTATTTCGCCGCGACCTTCGCGGCGTGGACCGGCAGCTTCCTGCTCGGTGCGCTGCTGGCGTTGGGAGCCACGCTCGTGCTTGGCATCGTGCTGGAGATGAGTGCGCTGCGGCATCTCTACGGGCGCGATCATCTCGACCACGTGCTCGCGACCTTCGGCCTGATCCTGTTCTTCAACGAAGCCGTGCGGCTGATCTGGGGCCCGGCCGGCCTGGCGCTGCCGCTGCCGCCCTGGCTCACCGTGCCGGTGCCGATCCTGCCCGGCATCCACTATCCTGCCTATCGCCTCGCCATCATCGTCGTCGCGCTGATGGTCGCGCTGCTGCTCTATCTCGGCGTGATGCGCACCCGCGTCGGCATGCTGATCCGCGCCGGAGCCTCCAATCGCGAGATGATCGGCGCGCTCGGCATCAACATCAAGCTGCTCTACACGCTGGTGTTCGGGCTCGGTGCAGCGCTCGCAGGATTGGCCGGCATGATGCAAGCGCCGATCCTCACCGTGCAGATCGGCATGGGTGAGAACATCCTGATCCTCGCTTTCGTCATCATCGTGATCGGCGGCATCGGCTCGATCCGCGGCGCATTCCTCGCCGCGATCTTCGTCGGCATGATCGACACGCTCGGCCGCGCCTTCCTGCCCAATTTGTTGCGGCAGGTGCTGAGCGGCGCCGCCGCCTCCACCGCCGCGCCTGCGCTGTCGTCCATGCTGATCTACCTCTTGATGGCGATCGTGCTGGTGGTGCGGCCGGAGGGGCTGTTTCCGGCCAACCGTCGATGAAGGGTTTGAGCGTGAGCAAGGCCGTCACGGCCGTTTTGCTGGCGGGCCTCGTGCTGCTGCCGCTCTATTCGCAGCTCTCTGGCAACATCTTCATTCTGACGCTGTTCACCCGCATCGTCATCCTGGCGCTGGCGGCCGCGAGCCTCAACCTCATCATGGGGTTTGGCGGCATGATGAGCTTTGGCCACGCCGCCTATCTTGGCATCGGCGGCTACGCGGTCGGCATGCTGGCGCAGGAAGGCGTAGGTTCCGGCTTCATCCAATTTCCGGTGGCGCTGGCAGCCTCCGCGATCTACGCGCTGGTGATCGGCGCGCTCAGCTTGCGCACCCGCGGCGTCTATTTCATCATGATCACGCTGGCCTTCGCGCAGATGGCCTATTACGTCGCTTCGGGCCTCGCGCGTTACGGCGGCGATGATGGTCTCACCGTCTACAAGCGCAGCGACTTCTCCGGCCTGATCAATCTCTCGAACCGCACGCAATTCTATTATCTCTGCCTCGCCTGCCTGTTCGCCGTCATCTTCCTGATCTGGCGCATCGTCAATTCGCGCTTCGGCCTCGTCGTGCAGGGCCTGCGCTCCAACGAGCAGCGCATGCAGGCGATCGGCTTTCCCGCCAAGCGTTATCAGTTGGTCTGTTTCGTCATATCAGGCACCATGTGCGGCCTCGCCGGCGCGCTGCTTGCCAACAACACCGATTTCGTCAGCCCGGCGGTGATGTACTGGACCCGTTCCGGCGATCTCATGGTGATGGTGATTCTTGGCGGCATGGGCACGCTGTTCGGCCCCGTCATGGGCGCGGTGGTCTATCTGCTGCTGGAAGAATTCCTGTCGCAGCTCACCGAATATTGGGCGCTGATCATGGGCCCGCTGCTGCTGCTGATCGTGCTGTTCGGCCGCGGCGGCATCATGGGCATGCTGGGGAGGGCTCGCCGTGGCTGAACCCTTGCTCCGCGTCGAGAAGCTGGTGCGCCGCTTCGGCGGCATCACTGCCACGGACAACGTCTCGCTCGACGTTTCGGCCGGCGAGCTGCACGCCATCATCGGCCCGAACGGCGCCGGCAAGACCACGTTGATCAGTCAGCTCACCGGCCATCTCGAACCGCATTCCGGCAGCGTCTCCTTGGGCGGCCGCGATATCACCTATCTGCCGGCCTATCGCCGCTGCGCGCTGGGGCTTGCACGCTCGTTCCAGATCACCTCGCTGCTGCTCGACTTTACCGCCGCCGACAATGTCGCGCTGGCGGCGCAGGCGCATGCCGGCACCTCGTTCCGCTTCTTTGCCAATGCGCGCAAGGAGAAGGGCCTGCGCGACGCCGCCCACGCCGCGCTCGATCGCGTTGGTCTGGCCCATCGCGCCGATGTCGTGGTGTCGAGGCTCAGCCATGGCGAGCGGCGCCAGATCGAGCTTGCGGTCGCGCTGGCGAGCAAGCCGAAGCTTTTGCTGCTCGACGAGCCGATGGCGGGCCTCGGCGTCACCGAGTCCCAGCGCATGGTGCAGCTGCTCCAGGAGCTGCGGAAAGAGGTCTCGATCGTGCTGGTCGAGCACGACATGCCCGCGGTGTTCGCGCTCGCCGACCGCATCTCGGTGCTGGTCTATGGCCGCGTCATCGCCTCCGGCGATCCGGCCGCGATCCGCGCCAATGAAGAGGTCAAGCGCGCCTATCTCGGCGACCAGCATGTGGTGACGCACCATGGCTGACACCTTGCTCGACGTCGACGGCATCGAGACCTGCTACGGACTTTCGCAGGTGCTGTTCGGCTTGTCGCTGTCGGTCAAGGCAGGCGAGATGGTCTCGCTGATGGGCCGCAACGGCATGGGCAAGACCACGACCATCCGCTCCATCATGGGCCTGACGCCGGCGCGGGCGGGCAGCATCCGCTTTGACGGCGCCGAGGTGCGCCAGCTTCCGTCGTACCGGATTGCCAAGCTCGGCGTCGGCCTCGTGCCCGAGGGACGCCAGATCTTCCCGAACCTCACCGTGCGGGAAAATCTCGTTGCGGCCGCCGCCGACCGCTTCGGTAGCCCCAATCCCTGGACGCTGGCCGCGATCTACGACCTGTTCCCGCGGCTGGCCGAGCGCGCGTCCAACATGGGCAACCAGCTCTCCGGCGGCGAGCAGCAGATGCTCGCGATCGGCCGCGCGCTGATGACCAACCCGAAGCTTCTGATCCTGGATGAGGCGACCGAAGGCCTCGCGCCCTTGATCCGCGAAGAGATCTGGAATTGCCTGTCGCTGCTCAAGAGCCGGGGGCAGTCGATCCTAGTCGTCGACAAGAACGTCGACCACCTCGCCCGCATCTGCGACCGCCACACCATCATCGAGCGCGGCAAGACGGTGTGGAGCGGCACTTCGGACCAACTGATGGCTGAGCCGGATCTGCAGCACAAGTACCTGGGGATTTGAG
This sequence comes from Bradyrhizobium diazoefficiens, assembly GCF_016616235.1. NCBI lineage: Bacteria > Pseudomonadati > Pseudomonadota > Alphaproteobacteria > Hyphomicrobiales > Nitrobacteraceae > Bradyrhizobium > Bradyrhizobium diazoefficiens. The sequence continues at coordinate 7,434,138 of NZ_CP067100.1, read as the reverse complement.
CCCGCGCTCTCTCCCCGTCATTGCGAGCGCAGCGGAGCAATCCAGAATCTTTCCACGGGAATGACTCTGGATTGCTTCGTCGCAAGAGCTCCTCGCAATGACGGGGGAGAGAGCGGTGCGCCTCACTGACAGATCCCGCTGCGGGCCAGCTCAAAATACCTCGAAATACTCCCGGTGCTCCCAATCCGTCACCTCGGACAGGAAGCGGTCGATCTCGGCGTTCTTGATGTGCGTGTAATAGTCCACGAACTCCGCCCCAAGCTTCTCGCGGAAGAACGGATCGTCCTTGAGCGCGCTGACCGCATCGCGCAGCGATTTCGGCAGCAGCGGCGCCTCGGTCTCGTAGGGCGTGTCGGCGGACGGACCGGGATCGAGCTTGCGATCGACGCCGTCGAGGCCTGAAAGGATCTGCGAGGCCATGTAGAGATAGGGATTGGCGGCAGGCTCGCCGATGCGGTTCTCCAGGCGCGTGGCGGCATCATTGGCGCCGCCGAGCACACGGATCATCACGCCGCGATTGTCGCGGCCCCAGATCGCGCGGTCGGGCGCCAGCGAATAGGAGCGGTAACGCTTGTAGCCGTTGATGGTCGGCGTCGTGAACACGGTGGACGCGCGGGCGTGGTCGAGCAGGCCGGCAAGGTACGCCTTGCCGAACGCGCTGAGCGGCTCGGCGCCGTCCTTCGCCATGAACAGGTTTTCGCCGCTCGCGCGCGAGACGATCGACTGATGCAGATGCCAGCCGCTCGCGAACAGGTTCGGCAGCTTCGGCCGGCACATGAAGGTGGCGTGATAGCCGTGTCGGCGGGCGATCTGCTTCACGGCCGAACGGAACAGCACCATATTGTCGGCGGGCTCCAAGCCCTTCTTCGGCGCGAAGGTGAATTCGCACTGGCTCGGCCCGAACTCGACCTCGACGGAACGGAGCGGCAGCCCGAGCGCGACGATGTCGCGGCGCAGGATCTCCAGCACCGGCTCCATCTGGTCGAAGCGCTGCTCGGTGAGATATTGATAGCCGTGGCTAAGCAGGCTCACCGACGGCGGTGTGCCCGGCTGTCCCGCGTCCTCGGCGCGCATATGCGGATCGTCGAGTTTGAAGATGTGAAACTCAACTTCGAGGCCCGCGACGAAATCGTGGCCGCGGCGGCCGAGTTCGTCGAGCACCTTGCGATAGAGCCCGCGTGTCGCAAACGGCACCGGACGGCCGTCGTTAAAATAAAGATCGCACAGCAGCCAGCCCGTCGCCGGCGCCCATGGCAGCACACGAAACGTAGTGGGATCGGCGACCATCAGCACGTCGGCCGCGCCCTCCATCTCCTTCATGCCGAAGCCGCCGCCTGACGTGAACACCGGAAACACCGTTCGGTGCGAGGTGTCCTTGGCAAGCATGGTGGTGGTGATGGAGCAGCCGCTTTCCAGCGACGCAATTGCCTCGGAGGCGATGATGGTCTTGCCGCGCAAAATGCCGTGCTGGTCGGGGAAGGCGAGGCGGATGACTTCGAGATTGTTCTCTTCGACGAGACGGCGCATGCGCGCCGCGGCGTCCTTCTGCTCATCCGACCACAGCGCGTGACGCGCGACGAAAGTCACTTTGCTAGCTCCTTCTCGCTCGATGCAAGCATAGCCCGCGCTGTCATCGTCCGCGACGGCGGACGATCCAGTATTCCAGAGACGGCAACGTATCCACGAAAGGTCGCGGCGTACTGGATGCCCCGCCTTCGCGGGGCATGACAGCGGGGCATGCGGAGCCCTTGTTGTGCCTCGCTGGCAGGATGCGTCACCTTCACTCCGCCGCCGTCAGCCGGTGCACGTTCTCAGCGATCTCCTTCGGCACCGGCGCGGTCCACGGCGCGCCGCGACGGCGCTTGACGTCGACTTCCATCCAGTAGGTTTCCCAGCCCCGAGTCGGGCCGATCCCGTCCATCGTCGCCGGTCCCTGGATGCTGCGCGCATTGGCTTCGTCCAGGAACAGCATCGGCTTCTCGCCGCCCCCGACCTTTTCGATTTCCTGCCGCAGCAGGCGGCGGTACTGCACGATCGCCTTGTCGCTCGAGCCGAGGTGCTCCTTGGTGCGGTCCTGGATCGCGCCCATCGATTCCACCGCCCACTGGTCGTGGACGTTGATGTCGCTGCCCATGCCGGTATAGGTCGCGGTCTGCTGCTCATGCGGATCGAAGCCGTAATCGTTGCTGCGGTTCTTGCGCGACTTGTAATCGGGCAGCTCATAGAGCTCGAGCCGCTGCTCGCGCATCTTCTGCTTGTCGACCGGGTTCGCATAGCTGGTGAAGATTGCGTACCAGTAGCAGTTCTCGTCGTCGATAGGCACGTGCCACTGTGTGATCGTCATCTCCGTGCTCATGGGAATGACGAAGCCGTGCGGGAACAGCTGGTTGGTGACGCGTACGTGCGTGCGCTCCTCGTCGATCTCGCGCAGCGCGATCAGCCGCAGGCCGTATTCGGTGTGCTCGACATTGATGATCGGGCGGTCGTATTCGCGCAGGATCTTCGTCATCGGCAGGTCGGTGCCGGCGGAGGCGCCGCGGAACTGCTTGCCGTAGGCGGTGGAGGTGTCCTCGTCCTCGAAGAAGCGATGCAGATAGGAGGCATGTGCGGGATCGATGCCGACTTCGAGCGCCTGGAGCCAGTTGCAGGCCATGTGGCCCTTGAAGGCGAATGTGTGGGTGCCGGGCGCAACGAAGCAGTCGAGTTCCGGAAACGCCGGCGGCTCGCCTTCGCCGAGATAAGCCCAGAGGATGCCACTCTTCTCCACCACGGGATAGGAGCGCTGGCGGATGTTCTGGCAAAGCTTTGAGTCCTTCGGCTCGGCCGGCGTCTCGATGCACTGGCCGGTGGCGTCGAACAGCCAGCCATGAAAGGCGCAGCGCAGGCCGCCATGCTCCAGCCGCCCGAATGCGAGATCGGCGCCGCGATGCGCGCAATGGCGGTCGATCAGGCCGTAGCGACCGGTCTCGTCGCGGAACAGCACCAGGTTCTCGCCGAGCAGTTTGACAGGACGGATCGGTCGCGCGCCCTCGAGCTCATCGACCAGGGCCGCCGGCTGCCAGTAGCTGCGCATCAGCTTGCCGCACGGATCCCTCGGCCCGGTGCGGGTGATCAGGTCGTTCTGCTCCTGGCTCATCATGGCGAGTGCATCCTTTGTGGAGTGGCGTTTGTTCGCCTATTGAACGAATGGGCGAATTATGACATGCCTTGGAGCGGCGGCAAGCACTATTTTGCAGGAATATCCCGGCACCATGCCCAAGCTGAAGCGGAACGAGACTGACGAGCGCGCGACGGATTTCGTCGAGAGCCTCGATCGCGGCCTGCGCCTGCTGCAGTGCTTCGGCACGACCGCAGGCCCGATGACGCTGAGCGATCTGGCCCGCGCCGCGGACCTGCCGCGCGCGACCGCCCGGCGCATGCTGTTCACGCTCCAGCGCGGCGGCTTTGTTGCCGGTGACGGCAAGTTGTTTTCGCTGACGCCGCATGTGCTGACGCTCGCGGCGTCGTACTTGCGCTCCAACCAGCTCGTCGCCGTGCTCCAGCCTGTGCTCGATCGTGTCGCCACCGCGGCCAACGAAATCTCCTCGCTCGCGGTGCTCGACGGTGACGACATCGTGTTCATCGCCCGCAGCAGCCCGGCACGGATGTTCTCGGGTGGACTCGAAATCGGCTACCGCCTGCCGGCGTTCTGCACCTCGGTCGGCCGCGCCGTGCTCGGCCAGCTCGACGATGCAGACCTTGCCGCGCGCCTGAAAAAGATGAAGCGCGAGGCGCTGACGCCGCAGACGGTGACCGATCCCAAGGCGCTGCTCGCGCGCATCGCCGCCGATCGCGCGCAGGGCTATTCGCTGGTCGACCGCGAGGCCGAGCCGCATTTCCACTCGATCTCGGTTCCCGTCCGCCGGTACGACGGCGTGATCGTCGCCGCGATCAACATGGGCGCCCATGTCGACCGGGTGCCGGCGCAGGAGCTGATCGACCGGTTCCTGCCGCTGCTGCGGGAGGGGGCGGAATCCGTGCGCTCGCAATTGCTGTAGTTCACCCCGCGACCGGCTTCGCTCATCCGAGCGACGGCGCTATAATGCTTAAAACACAGAAATCGAGGAGGACGCCATGCAACACACCATGGTTCCCAGTGATCGCGTCGAGCGGGTCGCCGTTTACGGACGCGACGGAAGCAAGCTCGGCACGATCGAGCGATTGATGCTCGACAAGGTGAGCGGGACGGTCACTTACGCGGTCGTCAAAACCGGCGGGCTGCTCGGCACGCGTCATCATTATCCGGTGCAGTGGGGTGCGCTGAAATACGACCCCAGCCATCAGGCCTTCCAGGTCGCGCTGACGCTGGAGGAACTCAGCAGCGGTCCGTGCGAGTTCGACGGCGACGCGTTCGACTGGGGCGACCGCTCGCAGCCCTACCCGCATCCGAATTACTGGTCGGTCTAGTCATAGGTGCGGCTCAGCCCGGCAGCGGCTCTTCGCCCACCTTGGGCCAATAGGTGCCAAAACTCCAAAGCCCGCCCTCGGGATCGCGGGCTGCGAAATCGCGGGTGCCATATTCGGTGTTGCGCAACTCCATCTCGATTCGAGCCCCGGAGGCTTTAACCTTGTCGTGGAGCGCGTCGGGATCATCGACCGCAAGATAGACCGCATCGGTCCGTCGGCCGCCGAGATCGCCCACGAGCTTGGTGTAGTCGTTGTCCCGATCCTCGCCGAGCATGAGGATCGACGAGCCGAACATCAGCTCGCCGTGGATGACCTTGCCGTCTCTCCGATAGATCACACGCTCGGTGAAGCCGAGCACGTCCTTCAGCCAGGCGATCATGGCCTCGGCGTCCTTGCAACGCATGGTGTGGTAGAGGCGCGGCGCTTCCTTGCCATTCTGCTGGTTCATGAAACTCTCCAGATGGTTTGCGCGACCAAGCTAGTCCGGTTCGCATCGGCCGGCTTGAACAAATGGGACCTAGAGCTTCGGTTCTTCAATCAGAACGGAAGCTCTAGATTCTTGTTTTGACGCGTTTTCTTCACGCGAACCGGCGTCCACTTCGCTCGAAAACGCTTTATCCGCCGGCGTCGCGCAGCAGGCGTGGGTCTGCGCGGTCCAGCCGCGCCGCCCATCCGGTCGGGGTTTCGCCGCAAAACACCCGGAAGTCGCGCGCAAGATGCGCCTGGTCGGCATAGCCTGCGTCTGCGGCGATGGCGGCCCAGCCGTCCAAGGCCTCGGAGCGGGCCAGCCGGCAAGCGCGGTGAAAGCGCAGCATCTGCGCCAGCATCTTGGGCGCCACGCCGATCTCGTTGTGAAAGCGGCGGGTGAAATGCCTGCGGCTCCAGCCGATGTCGGCGGCGATGTCAGCGACCCGCGCCGAGCCCGCGCTTCGCCACAACATGTCGAGCGCCGAAGCAATCGCCGACGACGGTTCATGCACCGCCCGATGCAGCACGAAATCTTCCACGATCTCGAATCGCCGCTGCCACCCCGCGGCCTCGGCCACCTGGGCGGCCAGGCTTTCTCCAGCACGCCCAAGGACGTCGTCGAGGCCGACGATGCGCGCGGTCAGATCCGGCACCGCTCCTCCATAGAAGCGGTAGGCACCGAGCGGGGTGAAATCAACTTGGACGCACTCGGCGCGGCCGTCCGACTCGATCAGGACGGGTCCGGGAAAAAGCCCGGCTGCAAAGCTCGGTCGACCGTCTTCATCCTTCGGCCGGCGGCCAAGCGCGATGCGGAATGGTGTTCCCAGGTTCACGAGCAAGGGCAACGCGAGCGGCGCTGCGTGCCGGAAGCCGGCCAGGCCAACTCCGCGCTCGCGGTAGAACGATATGCTGGACACCAGATGCGCAAGGTGCGCCGATGCCGGCCGGCGGATGACATCGGGAACTACGCTGGCGTCCATCGCAGGTCTCACGGCTTAGGCGCATAACATAGCCATGCGGGCGCGCGTGACCAAGGGGCGCAGAGCGCATGCTGCCTCAGCGATCCGGCGAGGCGACAGCAATCGCCCTACAGCGCCACGCTGCGCAGCCCGAAGCTGCGGGCCTCGTTCTGCAGCACCGGCCGCACCGCGTCGATCAGACGCGCGGCGGCTGCATCGACGCTGAGCCCTGCCGTATCCACCACTGCGGCTGCGCGCGAATACAGCGGCTCGCGGCTGAGCAGGATGTTGCGCAGCTCGGCCATCGCGGAGCGATCGTCGGCCATCGGGCGCAGATCGCCCTGGCGGCGGACACGGGCCATGTGCTCTTCGGGCTCGGCCTTGAGCCAGATCGTGTAGAACGAGGTCAGAATCTGGTCGAAGGTCAAGGGCTCGGAGACGATGCCGCCGCCGGTCGCCAGCACCATCAGCTCGTTGCGCGCGAGCAGCTGTTGCAGCGCCGCCTGCTCCATGCGGCGAAAGCCTTCCTGGCCGTAAAGCGCGATGATCTCGGCGACCGAGAGGCCGTTCTGCTGCTCGACCTCCTTGTTGAGCTCGACAAAACTCCAGCCGACCTTCTTCGCCAGCATCCGCCCAAGCGTCGATTTGCCGGCGCCGCGTAGCCCAATCAGTGCGATGCCGCAGAACGGCGCGCGGCGCGGCGCGGTTGCGCTGCCGCCAGCGAGCAGATCTTTTGCTTGGGCGATTTGCGCGGGCGTCGCCTTGCGCAAGAGATCGCGAAACATTGGCCAATCCGGCGTCGGCTCGTTGCTGGGAAGCAAATCTTCCAGATGCGCGCCCATCGCGTCGGAGACGCGGCGCAAGAGCACGATCGAGACATTGCCCTTGCCGCTTTCGAGCTGCGCGATGTAGCGCTCCGAAATTCCTGATACTTTGGCGAGCACTTTGCGCGACATGCCGCGGAGCGCGCGCATGGTGCGCACGCGCTGGCCGAGCTGTTCGAGAAATCGGGATTCGGCGTCGGGACTTTCGGTCATGAGCCTTCTTTTATAGATTTTTATAGATGTCCTGCGGCGCGCTTTAATGAAACATAATGCCTGCTGGCATTGACAGCAAGCCGCCGCAGTGTCTTTCTATGAATTATAATTCTAAATTCTGGGGAGACGACCGTGAGCGAGGGATCCTACAACGCGGTGACCTGGCTGCTCGACCGCAACGTCGAGGAGGGCCGCGGCAACAAGCTGGTGTTCGACGACACCGTCTCGCGGCTCACCTATGGCGAGCTCCAGCGCGAGACCCGGCGCGCCGCCAACATGCTGCGCCGGCTCGGCGTTCGCCGCGAGGAGCGCGTCGCGATGATCATGCTGGATACGGTCGACTTCCCGATCGTGTTCCTGGGCGCGATCCGCGCCGGCATCGTGCCGGTGCCGCTCAACACGCTGCTGACCGCGGATCAATATGCCTACATCCTCGCTGACTGCCGTGCCCGCGTGCTGTTCGTGTCCGAAGCGCTCTACCCCGTCATCAAGGACGTGGTCGGCCGCATGCCGGATCTCGAGCATGTGGTCGTCTCCGGCGCCAAGCAGAACGGCCACAAGCAGCTTGCGGAAGAGATCTCCGGCGAGAGCGACCAGTTCACCACCGCGGGGACGCATCCGGACGAGCCGGCGTTCTGGCTCTATTCATCCGGCTCGACCGGCATGCCCAAGGGCGTGCGCCATCTGCATTCGAATTTGCAGGCGACCGCGGATACCTACGCGAAGCAGGTGCTCGGTATCCGCGAGAACGACGTCTGCCTGTCCGCCGCAAAACTGTTCTTCGCCTATGGCCTCGGCAATGCGCTGACCTTCCCGATGTCGGTCGGTGCCAGCGTAATCCTGAACAGCGAGCGCCCGACGCCGGCGCGGATGTTCGACCTGATGAACCGCTACAATCCGTCGATCTTCTACGGCGTGCCGACGTTGTTCGCGGCGATGCTCAACGACGAGACGATGAAGGGCGAACGCGGCGGCAATGCTTTGCGCATCTGCACCTCGGCCGGCGAGGCGCTGCCGGAATCCGTCGGCAACAGCTGGAAGGCGCGCTTCGGCGTCGACATCCTCGACGGGGTCGGCTCGACCGAGCTGTTGCACATTTTCCTGTCGAATGCGCCCGGCGACATCAAGTACGGCTCGTCCGGCAAGCCGGTGCCGGGCTATGCGGTGCGGCTCGTCAACGAGGCCGGCCAGGACGTCGCCGACGGCGAGGTTGGCGAGCTGCTGGTCGATGCGCCGTCCGCCGGCGAGGGCTACTGGAATCAGCGCCACAAGAGCCGCCGCACCTTCGAGGGCCCATGGACCCGTACCGGCGACAAATATGTCCGCGACAGCGATGGCCGCTATACTTTCTGCGGCCGCGCCGACGACATGTTCAAGGTCTCCGGCATCTGGGTCTCGCCGTTCGAGGTCGAGAGCGCACTGATCACCCATCCTTCGGTGCTGGAGGCGGCTGTCGTGCCTGAAGCCGATCCTGAAGGCCTGTTGAAGCCGAAGGCCTTCGTGGTCCTGCGCCCCGGCGCGACGATGACGGATCTGCAGGACAAGCTGAAGGAGCACGTCAAGCAGAAGATCGGCCCGTGGAAGTATCCGCGCTGGATCGACGTGGTGGAGTCCTTGCCGAAGACCGCGACGGGAAAGATCCAGCGGTTCAAGCTGCGGGAAGGGGCGAGTTGAGTACGCAGACGGCGGACGCGCTTGCTTACCCTCCCCTGGAGGGGGAGGGTCGGCGCGATCGAGCGTAGCGAGATGCGTGACGGGCTGGGGTGATCTCTCCACTCGGGCAGTGTTCAGTGTCGACAGACCTTCACCCCACCCCGCTACGCATTGCGCTTCGCTCCATGCGTAGCGACCCTCCCCCTCCAGGGGAGGGTGGAGACTTTCTCTGCGGCTAGGAACGAGATTTCGACCATGACCAACCTCACCCCCTCCGGCTTCCTCAGCATTGGCGGCGCCAGCCTCGAATACAAATGGCTCGCGCCGGAGGCCGCCGACGCGCCAACGATCGTCATGCTGCACGAAGGCCTCGGCTCCGTCGGCCTCTGGGGGGATTTCCCGGGAAAACTCCAGCAAGCCACCGGCGCCGGCATCTTCGCCTATTCGCGCGCCGGCTACGGCCAGTCGAGTCCGGCGATGCTGCCGCGGCCGCTCGACTACATGCAGCGCGAGGCGCTGGACGTGCTGCCGAAATTGCTCGATGCGATCGGTTTCAAGCACGGCCTCTTGCTCGGCCATTCCGATGGCGCCTCGATCGCGACGATCTATGCCGGGGCGCACCAGGATCATCGTCTGCAAGGCGTCGTGTTGATCGCGCCGCACTTCATCGTCGAGGACATCTCGGTGAAATCTATCGACGAGATCAAGACCGCCTACGAGACCACGGACCTGAAGACAAAGCTCGCGCGCTGGCACAAGGATGTCGACAACGCCTTCTATGGTTGGAATGGTGTCTGGCTCGATCCAAAATTCCGCGACTGGGACATCTCGGAATATCTCGCCTACATCCGCGTTCCCATCCTGCTCCTGCAAGGTGTCGATGACCAATACGGGACACTGCGCCAGGTCGAGATTGCGCAGGGCGAATGTTACTGCCCGGTCGACGTGAAGATCATTTCAGGCGCGGGGCATTCCCCGCACCGTGAAGCGCCCGCAGCGACGCTCGACGCAGTTGAGCAATTTGCAAAGGCGGCCCTGCGCGATGATCCCGGACTTCAGGGGCGCGCCGCATGACGGTGCGGATGCCAGGAGTTACATGAAGCAAAGTGCATATAATCGCCGTTGAGGGGCTAGACGCGTCCCGCAATATGAATTATTGTGCATTCAACGGTACAACCGAGACAAGCTCAAGGGTGGCCCATGGCCGGGGAAGAACGGCGCCTCGCAGGCGGCGCGACATTCATCGATTTCCAGACCGAACCGTCCCGCTACAAGCACTGGAAGCTGGCGGTCGACGGTGACGTCGCGACGCTGACCATGGACGTCGACGAGAATGGCGGCCTGTTCGAGGGCTATCAGCTCAAGCTGAACTCCTACGATCTCGGCGTCGACATCGAGCTGGCGGATGCGGTCCAGCGCCTGCGCTTCGAACATCCCGAGGTGAAGGTGGTGGTGATGCGCTCGGCCAAGAACCGCGTGTTCTGCGCCGGTGCCAACATCCGCATGCTCGCAGGCTCGACCCATGCCCACAAGGTGAACTTCTGCAAGTTCACCAACGAGACCCGCAACGGCATGGAGGATTCATCCGAGAATTCCGGCCAGCGCTTCATCACGGTGGTGAACGGCTCGGCCGCCGGCGGCGGCTATGAGCTGGCGCTTGCCACCGACCACATTATCCTTGCCGACGACGGTGCTTCCGCCGTGGCGCTGCCGGAAGTGCCGCTGCTCGCGGTGCTGCCGGGCACCGGCGGTCTCACCCGTGTCGTCGACAAGCGCAAGGTGCGACGCGACCACGCCGATTTCTTCTGCACCATCGAAGAGGGCGTGAAAGGCAAGCGCGCGGTGCAGTGGCGCCTCGTCGACGAAATCACGCCGAACTCCAAGCTCGACGCCAAGGTCGCCGAGCGCGCCAGGGAATTTGCAGCCAACTCGAAGCGCAAGGGCAGCGGCAAGGGCATCGCGCTGACGCCGCTGAGGCGCATCATCGACGAGACCAGCCTGCGCTACGGCTTCGTCACGGTCGATATCGACCGCAACGCCCGCATCGCCACCATCTCGATCAAGGCGCCGGAAACAGCTCCCCCGGCCGACATCGACGGCATGATGGCGCAAGGCGCGGCGTTCTGGCCGCTCCAGGTCGCGCGCGAGCTCGATGACGCCATCCTGCACCTGCGCATCAACGAGCTCGAGATCGCCATGCTGGTGTTCAAGAGCCATGGCGACCGCGCCCATGTGCTCGCCTGCGACACATTCCTCGAAGCCAATAAGGCGCACTGGCTGGTCAACGAAATCAGGCACTACTGGAAGCGTGTGCTCAAGCGCATCGACGTCACCTCGCGCACGCTGGTGACGCTGGTCGAGCCCGGTTCGTGCTTTGCCGGCACGCTCGCCGAGCTCGTGTTCGCTGCCGACCGCTCCTACATGCTGATCGGCACGCGCCAGGGCGACAACCGTCCGCCGCCATCGATCGAGCTCTCCGCGATGAATTTCGGCCCGTATCCGATGAGCCACGGGCTGACGCGGCTTCAATCGCGCTTCCAGGCCGATCCGTCCGATCTGGAGCGCGCGGAAGCGACGCTCGGCACCGCACTCGATGCCGAACAGGCCGAAGAACTCGGCCTCGTCACCTTCGCGCTCGATGACATCGATTGGGACGACGAGGTCCGCGTGTTCCTGGAGGAGCGCGCCAGCTTCTCGCCCGACAGCCTCACCGGCATGGAAGCGAGCCTGCGCTTCGTCGGCCCCGAGACGATGGAATCGAAAATCTTCGCGCGCCTCACCGCCTGGCAGAACTGGATCTTCCAGCGCCCCAACGCGGTCGGCGAGGAAGGCGCGCTGCGCCGCTACGGCAGCGGCCAGAAGCCGAAATTCGATATGACGCGGGTTTGATGACTTTCTTGTCCCGGGCGCGGCGCAGCACGAAATGATGCGACGCTGAACCGGGACCCAGACGGATCAGACATAGGTCCCGGCTCAGCAGTGCAGCACTTCGCGCCGCACTGCGTCCGGGACACGAGACCGGAGCAAGGAGCACGGCCATGAACATGAACATCATGAACGTCGACTACTCGACCAAGATTCCGAACAACGTCAATCTCGCCGAAGACCGCCAGGTGCTCAAGGCGCTGGAAGGCTGGCATCCAGGCTACATGGATTGGTGGAGCGACATGGGCCCGGAGGGTTTCCAGGAATCGCTGGTGTATTTGCGCACCGCTTACTCGGTCGATCCGCGCGGCTGGGCCAAGTTCGACTACGTGCGCATGCCCGAATATCGCTGGGGCATTTTGCTGGCGCCGCAGGAAGAGAACCGCGTCGTGCCGTTCGGCGAGCATTACGGCGAACCGGCCTGGCAGGAAGTCCCGGGCGAGCATCGCGCCATGCTGCGCCGGCTGATCGTGATCCAGGGCGATACCGAGCCGGCCTCGGTCGAGCAGCAGCGCCATCTCGGCAAGACCGCACCGTCGCTCTACGACATGCGCAATTTGTTCCAGGTCAATGTCGAGGAAGGCCGCCATCTCTGGGCGATGGTCTACCTGCTGCAAAAGTACTTTGGCCGCGATGGCCGCGAAGAGGCGGATGATCTGCTGCGCCGCCGCTCCGGCGATGCCGACGCGCCGCGCATGCTCGGTGCCTTCAACGAGGCGACGCCGGACTGGCTGTCCTTCTTCATGTTCACCTATTTCACCGACCGTGACGGCAAGATGCAGCTGCACTCGCTCGCGCAATCGGGCTTCGATCCTCTGTCGCGCACCTGCCGCTTCATGTTGACTGAGGAAGCGCACCACATGTTCGTTGGCGAGACCGGCATCACCCGGGTCGTGCAGCGCACCTGCGACGCCATGCGCGAAGCCGGCATCACCGATCCCACCGACATCGCCAAGGTGCGCGCGCTCGGCGTGATTGATCTTCCGACCATCCAGAAGAAGCTGAACCTGCACTACACGTTGTCGCTCGACCTGTTCGGCTCCGAAGTCTCGACCAACGCGGCCAACGCCTTCAACGCCGGCATCAAGGGCCGCTATCACGAGACCCAGATCGAGGATGACCACCAGCTCAAGAACGCCACCTATCCGGTGCTCAAGTTCATCAACGGCGAGATCAAGCTGGTCGACGAGCCGGCGCTGACCGCGCTCAACATGCGCCTGCGCGACGACTACAGCCAGGATTGCGTCAAGGGCATGCTGCGCTGGAACAAGGTGATCTCGACCGCGGGCTACGACTTCAAGCTGACCTTGCCCAACGTCGCCTTCCATCGCCACATCGGCGAGTTCAAGGACATCCACGCTACGCCCAACGGCATTTTGATCGACGAGGCCACCTGGGCCAAGCGCAAGGACGAGTGGCTGCCCTCAACAGCCGACGGCGACTTCATCACCTCGCTGATGCAGCCCGTCACCGAGACCGGCAAGTTCGCCTCCTGGATCTCGCCGCCGAAGGTCGGCATCGACAACAAGCCGGGCGACTTCGAGTACGTGAAGATCGAGTCGTAGGCGACGACGCGGCCTCAAACTCACCTGTCGCGCCGCATGAAAAAACGCCTGGCAACGCAATTGCCAGGCGTTTTGCGTAGATCGGGAGTGGACCGGAGTTGGCGACCGTTATCTTCCCCTAAAGTTCGCCACGCGCCGCTCTTCCGTAGCCTTGACGCCTTCCTTGAAATCTTCCGTCGCGCGCAGGCGGGTCTGCTCGGCGAGTTCGTGATTGGTCGCGGCCATGACGCGATCGGCGAGGCCGGCGCGCATCGTCGCGCGGGTGGAGAGCAGGCCGAGCGGGGAGCATTCGGCAATTTCGGCGGCGAGCTTCATCGCGCCCGCCTTCACCTGGTCCTGCGGCACCAATACGTTGGCGAGGCCCCATTTCACGGCCTCTTCGCCGGTGACGCGGCGGCTGGTGTAAAACATCAGCTCGGCGTTGTTCTTGCCGATCAGCTCCGGCAGCGTCACGGTCAGGCCGAAGCCGGGATGAAAGCCGAGTTTTGTGAAGTTCGCCGAAAAGCGCGCTTCGGGGCAGGTGACGCGAAAATCCGCCGACACCGCGAGACCCAGGCCGCCGCCGATGGCCGCGCCCTGCACGGCGGCGACGATCGGCTTTTTGGCGCGGAAGATGCGCACGGCCTGGATATAGAGATGGTTGATCGGGCCGAGATTGTCGGCGGGATCGCCCTTCTTCTCGGCCTCGCGCGCCTCCTGCGCCTGCCGGGCCGGATCGCCGAAATTGGCGCCGGCGCAGAACGCCTTGCCCTGCGCCGAGAGCACCGAGGCGCGGATCTCGATGTCGCGGTCGAACTCGTCGAGCGCGTCCGCGATCTGGTTGATCAGCGAAATGTCGAAGAAGTTGAGCGGCGGGCGGCGGATCTCGATGGTGCCGACGTGCCCGACCTTCTCGACGCCGATATCTGTGTAGGTGTTCATCTTAGCCTCCAGTATCTCAGTAGCGAAAAACCACCTCTCCCATAGGGAGAGGTCGATTGCGCCAGCAAATCGGGTGAGGGGATCGGCTCTATCGTGGGACCCTAACTCCTCACCCGGCGCTACGCGCCGATCTCTCCCGATGGGAGAGGTGAACGGAGCGTGCGGCCAGGGTCTCGATCCCATCTAGCGCAGGCCCAAGCCGCGGGCGATGATGCCACGCAGCACCTCGGTGGTGCCGCCCTGGATGGTGAGCTTTGGCGCAGTCTTGATGGCGAAGTCGAGCTGCCGCTCCAGGGTCTCGCGGTTGGTCGCGGTCTCCTCGACGAAAGCGGCGAGATCGCGCACGCGATGCGGCAGTTGCTGCTCCCACACCGTGCCGATGTCCTTGACGATGGAAGCCTCGACCACCGGCTCCTTGCCGGCTTCCAGCATGCCGGCCACCGACACCGACATGCGGCGCATGGTGTGGAGCTGTGCGACGAGACGGCCGATACCTTCGGCGCTGCGCGTATCCGGATTGGGGCCGACGGCGCGGACCAGCTCGGTCAAGACGTAATAGGTCTCGAGGAAACGCTCGGGGCCGGAGCGCTCATAGGCGAGCTCGGATGTGGCCTGCTTCCAGGCGCCGTCGACCTCGCCGAGCACGTGGTCGTCGGGTACGAAGAAGTCGGTGAAGACGACCTCGTTGAACTCGTACTGACCGGTGATCTGGCCGATCGGGTTCACCTTGATGCCGGGCTGTTTCATCTTGACCAGGAACTGGGTCAGGCCGTGACGGCGGTTCTCCTTGGTCGGCGGCGAGGTCCGGAAGATCGCGATCATGTAATCGGCGATATGCGCCGACGAGGTCCAGATCTTGGTGCCGTTGATGAGATAGCCGCCGTCGGTCTTGGTCGCGCGCGTCTTCGCCGCGAAAAGGTCTGAGCCGGAGTTCGGCTCACTCATGCCGATCGCAAAGCAGATCTCGCCGCGGCAGATCCGCGGCAGGATCTCCATCTTGATGTGCTCGGGCGCGTATTTCAGCAGCACCGGGCCGCTCTGACGGTCGGCGACGAAGAAGCGCCGCGTCGGCGCGTTGGCGACGCGCATCTCCTCGGTCACGACGTAGCGCTCGAGGAAAGAGCGCTCCTGGCCGCCATATTTCTTCGGCCAGGTCATTCCCAGCCAGCCCTTGGCGCCGACCCGGCGGGAGAATTCCGGCGCGTCGGTGTCCTCGCGATTGGGCTTGTGCGGATCGAAGGTGCCGGCGGCGATTTCCTCGGCAAGGAAGGCGCGCACTTCCTTGCGCAATTGCTCGCACTTTTCGGGCAGGCGGATCGGATCGAAACGGAGGGCAGCAGTCATGTGTTTCGTCTCCCGATTAGCGCGACGCCACGAGCGGCCACAGCTCATCGGCGCCGCGATTTGCAACCAGCTTGCCGAGCTCGACGGCCCAGTGGCTTTCCGAGCCGAAATCATCGCGCCAGGCCAGTGCGCGCAGCGAATAGCGATGCAGGATGTGCTCCAGGGTGAAGCCGATCGCGCCGTGGACCTGATGCGCGATGCCGCCACCCTTCTCGGCGGCCTCCGCGCAGCGGATCTTTGCCGAGGCCGCTTCGAGATAGACCTCGTCGTTGAAGCTTTTTGCGCTGGCGATGGCATCGGCCGCCGAAGTCGCAGCCGCAAGCGCCGCGGCGGATTCGCCGGCAAGGCGCGCGAGATTGTGCTGCACCGCCTGGAATTTCGAGATCTTCTTTTCGAAGGCGACGCGCTCGTTGGAATAGCGCACGGAGATGTCGAGCATCGATTCCAGCGCGCCCGCGATCTGAAGGCTGCGCGCAACGCCACCCATCAGCATCAGATGGCTCTGGTCAAATCCCGTCGGCGCGGCCTTGATGGAGACCGGCTGGGCCTTGTCGAGCGTCACGATATCGCTCTGGTCGTAGCCGACATTGAGTCCGGATTCGATCCGTCCCCTGCTTGCATCGACCAGCGCGATGGAAACGCCGTCTTTGCCATGCGCCAGCACCGCAAAATGCTTCGCCGCTTTGGCAAAGGGTATGCCCCGGCAGCGGCCGGAGAGCGCGCCGTCCGCATCAAGCGTGATGCGATCCTTCGGCGATGCCGGCAGTACCGTCATCTCGCCTTCGGGCGAGGCGATCTTGGCCTGCGCCAGCAGCCAACCGGCAAGCATCGTCTCGGCCAGGGGAACCGCGACCGCGAAGCGGCCAGCCGCGTTGAGCAGTGCAAAGCCGTCGGCCAGGCTGGCGCCGGAGCCGCCGTGATCGTCCGGCACCCAGGACAGCGGCAGGCCGGCTTCGCTCAGCGCCTGCCACAGCGGCGCCTGCCAGGAATTCGTCTTGTCGTTGTTGATGGTTTGCGGATCGGCGAGATCGGCGAAGATTTTCTCCGCGGTCTCGACGACGATATTGTCACTCTCCGCCACAGCGTTCCCCGTGTTTTGCCCTTGGCGCGTCCGGCCCGATGGCGCGGCGCGCAGTGCCTTCTTGCGCCCGATGATCCGAAAAAGCCATGGCTCTGACAAGCGTTGATCGCAGGTCAACCTGCGGCGTGGGCATGGGCGCAAGGGGCAGCAGGAGGCTAATTCCGCTTAGCGGAGTTTGCTCGATTTGCAGGGCGCGGCAAACTCGCTAAACAGGGTGCCAGCAACTGACAGAGGGAAGGAAACACCAGATGGCAAAGGATGGCGTGTGCGCAATCGTGACGGGGTCGGCCTCCGGCCTTGGCGCGGCGACCGCGGAAATTCTCGCGCGCAGCGGGGCGCGGCTTGTCATCAACTATTCCTCGAGCCAGAAGGAGGCCGAGGCGACCGCCGAACTCTGTCGCAAGGCGGGCGCAGCGGACGTGCTGGTCGCGCAGGGTGACGTTTCGAAGGATGAGGATTGCCGCAAGATCGTCGCGGCGGCGAGCGGCTGGGGCCGGCTCGACATCCTCGTCAACAACGCCGGCACCACCAAGCATGTCGCCCATGCCGATCTCGACGGATTGTCGGCGGAGGATTTCCACCGCCTCTACGGCGTCAACACCATCGGTCCTTTCCAGATGGTGCGCGCCGCGCGCAGCCTGCTCGAAGCCGGCGCGAAGGCTTCAGGCCGGCCGTCGGCGGTGGTGAACGTGTCCTCGGTCGCCGGCATCAGCGGCGTCGGCTCGTCGATCGCCTATGCCGCGAGCAAGGGCGCGCTCAACACCATGACACTGTCGCTGTCGCGCGCGCTGGCGCCGTTGATCCGCGTCAACACGGTCTGCCCGGGCTATATCGACACGCCCTGGTTCACCAAGGGCCGCGGCGAAGCCGGCGCCAAGCAGGTGCGCGACAGTGTGGTGGCAAAGGTGCCGCTCAAGGTCGCATCGAGCGCGGAAGACATCGCGCAGCTGGTCTGCTTCCTGGCGATGCCGGCCTCCAGCAACATGACCGGCGAGGTCGTGCGCATGGATGCGGGGATGCATTTGATCGCGTGAGACGCTCCGCTCGTGCGTCAAATCCGGTGTCGTCCCCGCGAAGGCGGGGACCCATAACCACAGGGAAGAATTGCTGCGCGAAGCTGATCACTCCGAGTCTTCGCCAAACTCCTCCCTGTGGATATGGGTCCTGGATCGGCGCGCGCTTAAGGCGCGCTTGTCCGGGACGACAACGGAGTTTGTCGCGCAAGATTCGCTCTTCGCGATGGCAGGCTACCCCTTTATCACGCCGCTCGCCACCAGCCGGTGCCAGATGAACAGCACCACCACCGCGCCGATCGTGGCCATGATGAAGCCGGCGCCCTGGTCGGGGCTGTAGTGGCCGACGGCCTGGCCGACGAAGGTGGCGAGAAACGCACCGGCGATGCCGAGGATGGTGGTGAGGACGAAGCCGCTCGGGTTGTTCGGTCCCGGCGCCAGCCAGCGCGCGATGAGGCCGGCGACGAAGCCGACGACGATGATCCACAACAGGCCGCCGAAACTCATGACAATGCTCCCCTTCGTGAACGTCTAGATCAGAGTTCGATTAAATTCTGGCTGACAGTTCGTTCTCGGTCGGCAGCCGGCCATCGGGCGTCAGATGGTCGACCACCTGCGGCAGATATTGGCTGAGGCCGGAGAGCAGCTCCTCGCCTGACAGGCCGCTCTGGGCGGACAGGCTTTCGATCTGGTCTGCACCGAGCGCATTGGCGAGATCGCCGGGTGCGATCGGCTTGTTCTCGCCCTTGCCGACCCAGGAGTTGGCGGCGTCGCCGTGACCGCTCTGCTGGAGCTGGTTGAGGAGATCGCCGAGCCCGCCGCTGAGCACGGTGCCGGCTGCGCCGCCCGCAAGCAAGCCGCCGAGGCCGCCCTTGAGCAGGCCTCCGAGACCGCCAAGGCCGCCGCTGTCCACGGTGTTCACTGGCGGAGGCGCCGGCGCTGGCGAGGGTTGCGGTGCCGTGCCGGACTGCGTTGCGGTCATGTGCTTGTAAGCCTTCCAGGCGAGCAGCCCGAGCAGCGCCATGGTCATCGGCGACATGCCGCCGGAGGATGGTTGTTCGCCCGTGCGCGATCCATGCGGGCCGTTCTGCATGCCGTTGAGGACGTCGAGTAGACCCATGGTGCTCTCCTTTGGCGTCTCGTTCCGGCGAGCGCTCGCCGCTGACAGCCCCCCGGGGCGAAAACATATGGGGCTCTCATGACGGTTACAAGGCGCATGCGTCGCAACCAATGGGCAGGGGGCGCTACCTCTGCTATCGAAGGCGGGCCGTTAAGGGGAGCAAGCTCTGGTGGTTACGGATCGACCGATCGTGGTGGCCGGCGCGGGCGCCATCGGCTGTTTCGTCGGCGGCATGCTGGCGGCCGCCGATCGCCGGGTCGCGCTGCTGGTGCGGGCACGGGTGAAGACCGAGATCGAGCGGTTCGGCCTGTGGCTGACCGATTTCGACGGCTCCGAGAAAAGACTCGGGGCAGGCCAGCTCGCGCTGTCGGAAGACCCGGCCATCTTCCACAGCGCCGGCATCGTGCTGGTCACGGTGAAGAGCGCCGACACCGCCGATGTCGCGGGCCAGATCGCGCAGCATGCGCCGCAGGACGCCGTCATCGTCTCGCTTCAGAACGGCATCGGCAATGTCGCGGTGCTGCGCGAGCGCCTTGGCGGCCGGCATGTGCTCGCCGGCATGGTGCCGTTCAACGTGATCGCAATGGGCGAGGGGCGCTTCCATCGCTCGACTTCCGGCGACATTCATATCGGAGAGGATGAAGCGAACACCGCCGCAGCGCTCTCGGTGCCCGGTCTCGCGATGCGCGCCAGCCGCGACATCACCGGCGTGCAATGGGGCAAGCTGATCATCAATCTAAACAATGCACTCAGCGCGCTGTCCGACATGCCGCTCGCCGCGCAATTGGCGAACCGCGACTGGCGGAGGCTGTTTGCCGACCAGATGGCGGAAGGTCTGGCCGCGCTGAAGGCCGCCGGCATCACGCCGGTATCGGCAACGCCGATCCCGATGAGCTGGACGCCGACCCTGCTGAGATTGCCAGACCTGATCTTCAACGCGATCCTGGGGCGCACGATGAAGATCGATCCCGAGGCGCGCTCCTCGATGTGGCAGGATCTGAAGCACGGCCGCAAGACCGAGATCGACTACCTTCAGGGCGCGGTCATCGCGCTCGCCGAGCAAAACAACATCGATGTGCCGCTGATGCGCCGCATTGTTGCGCTGATCAAGGAGGCGGAAGCCGCAGGCAACGGCCCGCCCGGGCTGACGCCTCAGCAGATTCGCGGGTAGAGGCTGAGTGCGATGGAGGAAGGCGATGAAGCATTGTCTGATGATCGGAATCACGTTGACCGCGCTCTGCGGCGCTTCCACACTCGCGTATGCGAGGCCGCCGACGGTGATGAACTCGCCCGGCTATGATCGGCGATTGCAGGAGAGCCGGTCGCAGCTGGGTTCACCGACAGTAACGGCGCCGGTGAATCCGCCAGTGGTCAAACCGAAACACAAGAAGAAGCACACGAACTGACGCCGTACTCTCCGCCGTCGTCCCGGATCGGCGCTCCGCTCCAGCAACGCTACGCGTTGTCAGGAGCTGCGCTTGTCCCGGACGACGGCGGAATTTGCGGCGACCACCAGCTCACCCCTTCCTCGCCGGCTTGCTCGGCGTCGGGTTGAACAGCTTCTTCAAGTCGTTGAGGCTTTCCGACAATCGCGGCCATTCGCAGGAGAACGAGCCTTTGGTGCAGGGGGCGCCCTTTCGCTGGCCGACGGTCTGCTGCACCTTCGGCCGCTCCACCGGAATGGGCACGCGCTCGACCTCCGTGCGCATCGCGACGTGTTGGAGCTGCTGCGCCTGCCGCTCCATCTGTTCGCGCTGCTGCCGCGCGGTGGCTTCCGCCGCCTCATTGCTGCGGCGCTGGTTGGCGAGATAGGCGGTGTAGGATTCGTCGATCTTCTTCTGCTCTTCCGGCGTCGGATTGGGGCCGGCGATGTCGAAGGTGCGGTCCTGGAGGAAGTCGTAATAGGAATAGCCGCCGCCCGGCTTGCGGCGGCCGGCGAACTTGGCGTTGCAGTCGGCGAGTGCGGATGTCTTCTCGGCCTTGGTGGCGGCCTTCTCGGCGGCATCGGCGCATTCCTCGAAATCGACCGGCGCGCGCTTCCACCATTGCGCCTGGACATGCGACGGCGTCAGCAGAAGAAATCCTGCTGCGGCAACGAGAAGCGCCGCACGACGCGATGCAACTGCGGACGACATTCTACGAGAGCATTCCCTGCAAAATTCAACCCGAACTGAGTCGGGCCAATTTTTGCCCCTTTATCGCCGGCTTGTCACCCATGGAACCCGGGAATTTCGTGGCTGAAATGCTGACATTTTTTGCTTGACGTGGCCTTGAAGTTACAGCGCCGTAACGGCGCGCTGTTACACTTCGCCGCGCGAGGCGCCTCGTCATGAGGCGACGCCAAGAAGACAAAGTGGGAAACGCCTGATGCTGCTGCCGCTGTCCGATGTGCCGCGCTGGTACGCCGAGCGCAAGCCGAGTGGTACGATTGCAGTCCGTCACGGTGAGGACACGCTGACTTGGGACGAGCTCGAGCGCGGCGCCAACCGGCGCGCGCGGGCGTTCGCCGCGAAGGGCGTCAAGCCCGGCGACTTCGTCGCCATCGGATTGCCCAACAGCAACGCATTCTTCGAGACCTCCTTCGCGGTATGGAAGTGCGGGGCGACGCCGACCTCGCTGTCATGGCGGCTGCCGCGTGGCGAGGCCGCCGCGGTGCTTGAGATCCTCAAGCCCGCACTGGTGGTCGGCGGCGAGGCCGACTGGAATGCGCAGAACCGTTTGCCTGCGGATTTCGCGCCGGAAGGTTTTTCGGACGAGCCGCTCACCCCGCCGGTGGCGCGCTACTGGAAGGCCATGACCTCAGGCGGCTCAACCGGCCGGCCGAAGGTGATCCTCGACCACCATCCGGCCGTGATCGACACCGCTTTTCCGCTGCCGCTCAACATGCCCTTCGGAGTCTCGCTGCTCAATCCCGGTCCGCTCTATCACAATGCGCCGTTCATTGTGTCGCACTACGCGCTGTTCGCCGGCGGCCAGCTCACCGGCCTCGTCAAGTTCGACGCCGAGGAGACGCTGCGCCAGATCGAGCGCGAGCGCGTGCAATGGGTCAACTTCGTGCCGACCATGATGCACCGGATCTGGGCGTTGCCGGAGCACGTGCGCAATGCCTACGATCTGTCGAGCCTTCAGACCGTGTTTCACATGGCCGCTCCGATGCCGCCCTGGCTGAAGGAAAACTGGATCGCCTGGCTCGGGCCCGAGCGGATCTGGGAGCTCTATGGCGGCACCGAGCGTCAAGGCTCCTGCATCATATCAGGCACGGAGTGGCTGACGCACAAGGGCTCGGTCGGCAAGATTGGCGACATGGCGAAGCTTCGCATCATCGGCGAGGACGGCAACGATGTCGCGCCAGGCGAGACCGGCGAGATCTATTTCCTCAACAATGACGGCAAGGACGCCACCTATCACTATCTCGGCGCCGAGCCGAAGCGCCGCTCGGATGGCTGGGAATCGCTCGGCGACATTGGCCGGCTGGATGCGGAAGGCTATCTCTATCTCGGCGATCGTCTTGCCGACATGGTGCTGCGTGGCGGTGCCAATATCTATCCGGCCGAGATCGAGGCGGCGGTCTCCGAGTGCCCCGGCGTACGCTCCTGCGTCGTGGTCGGCTTGCCCGATCCGGAATTGGGCCAGCGCGTGCACGCCATCATCGAGCCGGAGCCCGATGCGGACGGACAGGCGATCGCCGACGGCATGGCGGAGTTCTTGAAGGACAGGCTCAGCCGCTACAAGCACCCCGAAAGCTTCGAGATCGTCAACGTCCCGCCGCGCGATGATTCCGGAAAAGTCCGCCGCACGCTGTTGCGTGACGAGCGCGCGGCGTGGATGAAGGAAGGGCGCGCCTTCCGGATCATGCCGGCGAAGACGCACGCTGAGTAAAGAATTACGGAGGACCTGGGACATGACCATCACCATCGCAGCGAACAGCGTGCCGAAGCCGCCGGCCGGGATCATCGCGGGCTTTCGCGGCGCGCCGACCTCGGTCATCTCGGACAATCTCGCCCGGCTGCCGGGCGCGGTGGGGCTGAAGCCCTATCATCGCGGCGGCAAGCTGGTTGGGACCGCGTTCACCGTGCGCACCCGTCCCGGCGACAATCTCGCCATCCACCGCGCGCTGGAGCTGGTCGGTCCGGGCGACGTCATCGTGGTCGATGGCGGCGGCGACGAGACGCGCGCGCTGGTCGGCGAGATCATGAAGACCATCGCGCAGTGGCGCAAAGCGGAAGGCTATGTCATCGACGGCGCGATCCGCGATGTCGCGGCCTTCGCAGCCGACGACTTCCCTTGTTACGCCCGCGCTGTGATCCACCGCGGCCCCTACAAGAACGGCCCCGGCGAGATCAACGTGCCTGTTACGATCGGCGGCAGCGTGATCTCGCCCGGCGACATCGTGGTCGGCGACGAGGACGGCGTCGTGTCGTTCCCCGCCACTGGTGCAGCCACGCTGCTGGAAGCCGTGCGCGCCCAGATCGCGCGCGAGGAGGAGACCATGAAGGCGATCCGCGAGGGCCGCTACCAGGGGTCTTATGGCAAATCCTGATTGAACAAAAACAAACGGGGAGGGTGGCGTGAGCCAAAAGGACGAATTCCACAATATCGATAATCCCGACGATGGTCTCTTCCGCGAGCTCGCGGCGGGTGTGACCACGCGCATCTTCTCCGGCGCGCAAGCGATGCTGTCGGTGGTGACGCTGGCGCCGCATGCGCAGGGTACGCTGCATCATCATCCCGAGGAGCAATGGGGCGTGCTGCTCGACGGCTCCGCGATCCGCGTCCAGGGCGGCGAGGAAATTCCGGTGACGAAGGGCGATTTCTGGCGCACCCCCGGCAACGTGCCGCACACCATGCGCGCCGGCCCGGACGGCGCCCGCGTGCTGGACATCTTCAGTCCGCCGCGGCCAGAATATAAGAAAGCGGGGTCGGGTTTCGGAACGAGCTAAGCGCCAAAGAGCAAAAGCCGGGCGTAAAAAACAAAGGGAGGATGACCATGACGATCACGCGACGCGCGCTGCTCGCGGCGCCGGCCGTTCTTGCGATGACGCCGGTGAAGGCGCAGGCCTCGAAGATCACGCTGGTGGTGCCGTTTCCGCCGGGCGGCTCGACCGACGCGATGGCGCGGCTGCTCCAGAGCAATCTGCAGACAAAGCTGGGCCGCATCGTCGTGGTCGAGAACAAGTCCGGCGCCGCCGGCGCGCTCGGCGCCGCGCAGGTTGCCAAGGCCCCGGCGGACGGCTCGACCTTCCTGGTCACCTTCGATTCCCATGCGGTGATCCCGTCCATCCTCGACAAGCCGCCGGTCGACGTCGAGCGCGAGCTGATGCCGGTGTTTCTGGTCGGCACCGCGCCTTACGTGATCGCGGCCGGCGCCGGCCGTCCCTACAAGAGCTTTGCCGACGTGGTCGCCGCCTGCAAGGCGACGCCCGGCGCGGTGAAATACGCCTCCGTCGGCATCGGCACGCTCGGCCATCTCGCGATGACCGTGCTCGGCAGCAAGGCCGGCGTCGAGATCATGCACGTGCCCTATCGTGGCGGCGGGCCGGCCATGAACGACGTGCTCGGCGGCCATGTCGATCTCATCGCCGGATCGGCGGCGCTGGTCGCCGCCCAGCTCGGCACCAACATGCTGTGCCCGATCCTGCAGCTCGGTCGCGAGCGCCTGCCGGCGCTGCCGGATACGCCGACCGCGATCGAGGCGGGCTTTCCGGATTTCGAGACGCTGGCCTGGTGGGGCATCTTCGCGCCCACGGGCACGCCGCCGGACGTTGTCTCGGCCATGGCGACCGCGTCCAGGGAAATCCTCAGCGAGCCCGCGACTGCGGCCCAGCTCAAGGAGACCCAGCAGATGACCCTGCTGCTCCAGGACGGCCCCGCCTTCAAAACCTTCTTCGACAAGCAGGTCGCCACTTGGGGCAAGGTGGTGAAGGACAACAATATCAGGGCGTGACCGACCGCCGATTCATGGTCCGCGCAACGGCCGTGCGAAACTGAGCTCATGGCCGTCGGGATCGGTGAGATGGAAATAGCGTTCGCCCCATTCCGCATCACGCGGCGCGGTCGACGGTTGCCACCCGGCAGCGCGGGCCTGCGCGTAAGTCCCGTCGACATCGGCCACGTAAAAGATGACGCGGCCCCACCAGGACCAGCGCTTGTCTTCCGCCTGCGCAGTCAGGTTGAGATAGCCGGTGCCGGCGCGAAAGCTCGTGAAGGCGGCGGCTTCGCCGCCATACAGGAGCTCGAATCCCACCGACCGGTAGAAGTGCACGGCGCGCCCCATGTCATGCGTGCCGAGCGTGATGGCGCTGATGCTTTCGATCATGTGGGCTGCTCCGCAGAGAGGGATCTGGGAAGAGATTGTACAGCCGCTTCGTTCCGCTTGACGACGACTTCGCTCGCGATGCGGCTGGCGAATGGCATCCTGCTCTGCTATGAGGGAGCCGAACCCGCAGCTCCGGGTTCCGCGGTCCCGTAGCTCAGCCGGATAGAGCGGCGGTTTCCTAAACCGTAGGTCGGAAGTTCGAGTCTTCCCGGGATCGCCATTTTTCAGGACCGCGGTTACGGTTTGCCACGCCGGGCGGCGCAAGAATTGCTAGAAGCGAACGACTTCCTTCCTTCCTTCCTTCCTTGCTGGCCGGCTGGCGTGCCCGCTACGCCTGATACCCGATCCGGAGACCATGATGCCTTTCGATTTGATCCTGCGCGGCGGGCGGGTGGTTGACCCCTCCCAGAAGCTCGATGCCGTGACCGACGTCGCTTTCTCCGGCGGCAAGGTCGCCGCGGTGGGCAGCGGGCTCAAGGCCGATCCGGGTACAGCAGTGCGCGACGTCTCGCAGTTCATCGTGACGCCGGGGCTGATCGATCTGCACACCCATGTCTATTGGGGCGGCACCTCGCTCGGCATCGACGCCGAGGAGTTCTGCCGCCTCTCCGGCGTCACCACCGCGGTCGACACCGGCAGCGCCGGACCCGGCAATTTCGCCGGATTCCGCAAGCATGTGATCGAGCCGAGCCAGGTCCGCATTCTCGCCTATCTGCATGTCTCGCATGCCGGCATCTTCGGCTTCTCGCACCGGATCATGGTCGGCGAGAGCGAGGAGCTGCGGCTGATGAACCCGATCGAAGCGGCCAAGGTGGCCGATGCCAATCGCGACCTCATCGTCGGCATCAAGGTGCGGGTGGGCTTGCACTCCTCGGGCACGTCGGGGGCAGTGCCGCTCGATATCGCGCTCGAAGTCGCGAGCGAGGTCGGCATGCCCCTGATGGCGCATATCGACCATCCGCCGCCGAGCTATGAAGACGTACTGGCACGTCTGCGCCCGGGCGACGTGCTCACCCATGCATTCCGTCCCTTCCCCAACACGCCCGCGACCGCGCAGGGCACGGTGAAGAAGGCAGTGCTGGACGCGCGCGAGCGCGGCGTGCTGTTCGACATCGGCCATGGCAAGGGCTCGTTCGCGTTCAAGACCGCGCGCGCCATGCTCGCCAACGGCTTCTATCCGGACACGATCTCCTCCGACATTCACCAGCTCTGCATCGACGGTCCGGCTTTCGACCAGGTCACGACCCTGTCAAAATTCCTGTGCATGGGCATGGAGCTGTCGGACGTGATCGCAGCCTCGACGGTGAACGCGGCGATGGCGCTGCGGCGCCCCGAGCTCGGCAGCCTCAAGCCCGGCAGCGTCGGCGACGCCACGCTGATCTCGATCAGGCAAGGCCAGTTCGACTATGAGGACGTCGTCGGCGAGCACCTGATCGGCGACCGCAAGATCGTGTCCGAAGGCGTCGTCATCGGCGGCCGCTGGTGGCATCCGAATTGAAGCGGCGCTAGCTCTGTTCGGTGCCTCGACATGGGCTTCCTCGACGACAACGCCGAATTCGAAGCGTGGCTGCGCATGCAATGCCGCGTCGTCGAGAGTGATCTCGCCCACAAGCACAAGCGCATGAGGAAGAACGCGTTCATCTTCCTGCGCGCAACCTATTTTCGCTGGGCGCGGCGCATCGAGACAATCTGCCCCGCGTTGAGGTCCGCGCCGCGCGTTCTCTCCGTCGGCGACACCCACACTGAAAATTACGGGACCTGGCGCGATCTCGAAGGGCGCCTCGTCTGGGGCATCAACGATTTCGACGAAGCCGCCGTGATGCCCTATCCGTTCGATCTGGTGCGCCTCGCAACGAGCGGCCGGCTTGCGCAGGACATGGCGATCGACAGCCGTGAGGCTGCGGCCGTCATTCTCGAGGGCTACAGGCTGGGCCTGAAGGAGCCGCGTCCTGCGCTCCTGGACGAGCACCAGACCTGGATGCGGAGCTGTGTCGGCTGCTCCGAAAAAATCCTTGCCGACCTCCGGCCGCGCAAGGCGGATTGGCTCCGCGGCGCGGCAAAGGCCGCGGCCGACGCGGTCGAGCAGGATTTTGCGGAGTGGCGCGCCGCGAGATGAGCGGACGAGACGTGCCGCGCGACAGCGACCTGATCTATAAGGATCTTGCGATCAGCAGCTTCATGATTTCGTTGGTGCCGCCATAGATCTTCTGGATGCGGGAATCGATGAAGATGCGCGAGATCGGGTATTCCTGCATGTAGCCGTAGCCGCCGAACAGCTGGAGGCATTCGTCGGCGGTCTGCACCTGCTTGTCCGAGCACCAGTATTTCGCCATCGACGCCGTGACGGTGTCGAGATCTTTTGCGATCAGCCGCTCGATGCACCAGTCGACGAACACGCGGGCGATCATCGCCTCGGTCTTGCGCTCGGCGAGCGTGAAGGCGGTGTTCTGAAAGTCCAGCAGCGGCTTGCCGAACGCCTTCCGCTCCTTGGTGTACTCGGTGGTGAGCTTGACGGC
Source organism: Bradyrhizobium diazoefficiens (assembly GCF_016616235.1). NCBI lineage: Bacteria > Pseudomonadati > Pseudomonadota > Alphaproteobacteria > Hyphomicrobiales > Nitrobacteraceae > Bradyrhizobium > Bradyrhizobium diazoefficiens. Next base: position 7,406,774 of record NZ_CP067100.1, on the reverse strand, counting down.
GCGCTCCATCGAGGCGACGGCGCCGACCGCGAGCGCGAGGCGCTCCTGCGGCAATTGCTGCATCAACTGCACGAAGCCCTGGCCCTCTTCATTACCGAGCAGATTCTCCGGCGGCACGGTGACGTTGTCGAAGAACAGCTCCGACGTGTCGGAGGCGTGCAGGCCGATCTTGTCGAGGTTGCGCCCGCGCTTGTAGCCGTCCGCGCCTGATGTCTCGACCACGATCAGCGAAATGCCCTTGGCGCCGGCCTCGCCGGTGCGCGCGACCACGATGACGAGATCGGCGGCCTGGCCGTTGGTGATGAACGTCTTCTGGCCATTGATGACGTAGGAATTGCCCTGCTTCTTCGCCGTGGTCTTCACGGCCTGCAGGTCCGAGCCGGTGCCGGGCTCGGTCATGGCAATGGCGCCGACCATCTCGCCCGAGGCCATTTTCGGCAGCCAACGCTTCTTCTGCTCCTCCGAGCCGTAATTGAGGATGTAATGGGCGACGATGGCGCTGTGCACGGAGACGCCGGTGGTCAGCTCCGGCACGGTGCTTTCGAGGTCGTCGAGCACGGCCGCTTCATAGGCGAAGGTCGCGCCCAGGCCGCCATATTCCTCCGGCACGCTGGCCAGCAGCGCGCCCATCTCCCCGAGCCCGCGCCAGGCGAAGCGGTCGACCATCTTCTGCTCGCGCCATGTCTCGGCATGCGGCGCCAGATCCTTGGCAAGATATTTGCGGAACTGGTCGCGGAAGACATCGAGCTCTTCGGTCATCCAGGAGGAGCGGTAGGACATGGGTACCTCGGTTGGTGCGGCTTGCCGGCTTGGTAGGCCAGTCGGCCGCGGCAATTATTGTGTTTTCAGGCTGCGCCGGTGACGCTACCAAGGCGGCCAGAAACGCGTCTGTCAGGGTGTCCGATTTTGGCTGTCAAAACTCAAGAGCTTAAGCTCGACATCGCGCGCATCGGTCCAGTCTCGGCAATTCTGATGCAGCCGGCCAATGCGCGCGCCTGCTACGTGCTGGCGCATGGCGCCGGCGCCGATATGCGGCATGCGTTCATGGCGAAAGTCGCGGAAGGGCTTGCGAACCGCGGCATCGCGACGCTGCGCTTCAATTTCCCCTACATGGAGAAGAAGCAGGGCCGCCCCGATCCACCGGCGGTTGCGCACGCCGCCATCCGGGCGGCGGTGGAGGAGGCGGCGCGCCTCTGCCCCGGCGCGATGCTCGTCGCCGGCGGAAAATCGTTCGGCGGGCGCATGACGTCGCAGGCGCAGTCAAAGACTCCGCTGCCAGGCGTACGGGGGCTCGCCTTTCTCGGCTTTCCCCTGCATGCTGACAAGAAGCCGTCGGTCGAACGCGCCGAGCATCTCGCCGGCATCGCAATCCCCATGCTGTTCCTGCAAGGCACGCGCGACGGGCTTGCCGATCTCGGCCATTTCAAGCCTGTCATCGCAACGCTCGGGGCCAAGGCGACGCTGCATGAGGTCGAAGGCGGCGATCACTCCTTCGCGGTGCTGAAAAAGTCCGGCCGCAGCAACGACGAGGCGCTGACGGAGGTGCTCGACGCGCTCGCGGCCTGGATCGATGCACTCGCCTGAGGCGAGCATGATCCGGAAAAGTGGGCAGCGGTTTTCCGAGAAGATCATGCTCAACGAAATAACGTGAAGCGCATCGGGCTTCACGCCGAATAAAGCCCTTTGTCGCGCGCTTTCTGGATCGCGAGCGCCGCGATCAGGTCGAGTGTCGGTGTCGACAGGCCGGCGGTGCGGGCGAAGGCGGCGGGCGCCCTCACCAGCACGTCGATCTCCATGGCGCGGCCCAGCTCGTAATCCTGCAGCAGCGACGGCTTGTGGTTGGGGGCGGGGCCGCTGCGGGTCACGCGCTTGACCTCGGGGATGTAGTGCTGCGCGATGTCGTTGGCCTCGTTCAGCATGCGCGGAATGACCTCGGCAAAAGCGGGGTCGTCGCGCACGCCGCGGGCGGTCTGGCCGGTGAGCAGGCACAGCACCGACAGCGACATGTTGGTCAGCAGCTTTGACCAGATCGCCTCGCGGATCTCGGCGACCGGCGGCGATTCCAGCCGCGCCTCGTTGAGAACACCGCGGAGCTTCGTGATGCGCTCGCAATTGCGGTCGTCGCATTCGCCGATCAGGAGGCGGTTGCGGTCCGGGGTGAGGTTGTGCACCACACCGGGCGCAGTGACCTCGTTGGAGGAGAAGACGACCCCGCCGATGATTCGCTCCTTCGGGATGCAGGCGCGCAGGCGCCCGCCCGGATCGAGGAAGGAAATGTCGGGCGGTGTCGGGTGCCGCGGCGGCAGGCCGATGCCGTACCACCAGGGAATGCCGTTCTGCGCGAACACGATGGCGGTGTCGTCTTGCAGCAGCGGCTTGAGGCTGGAAACCAGCCCGGTCAGCGCGGTCGCCTTCAGCGTCGAGATCACCACGTCCTGCGGGCCGAGCTGGGCCGGATCGCCCGACGCGTTCACCTTGGCGGAGACCTCGGAATCGCCGACGCGCAGCTTGAGGCCATTGGCACGGACCGCCTCCAGATGCGCCCCCCGCATTACGCAACTGACCTCATGACCGGCGCGGGCCAGCCGGACCGCAATGTGGCTGCCGACGGCGCCTGCGCCGAAAATGCAGATGCGCATGGATGTCCCGTCCCTGATCGCCTTGCCTGATCTCTTGGTGCCGTCAGTCGCCAGCATGACACAAGCCGCCATGCGATGGGCGCGACCGCCCTACGCGGAAAGATATGGATCAGGGCCAGCGGCTTCGGCCATAGTGCCCGGCAAACAAATGACCGGAGAATCGCCGATGACCGCCAGCCCCGTCTTGTGGACCCTCGATGAGCGCGGGGTTGCGACCGTCACGCTGAACCGGCCCGAGGTCAACAACGCCTATGACGCCGCGCTGATCGCCGGCGTGCTCGCCGCGATGGACGATCTCGGCAAGAAGCCGAATTTGCGCGTCGTCGTGCTCCGAGGCAATGGCAGGCACTTTCAGGCTGGCGCCGATCTCAAATGGATCAACGCCGTGCGGCCGCAATCGCCTGAGGCGAACCAGGCAGCGTCGCGTGCGACCTTCGAAGCCGTGCAGCGCCTCAATACCCTGCCGATTCCGACCGTTGCGCTGGTGCAGGGCGGCTGCTTCGGCGGCGGCACCGGCGTGATCGCGGCCTGCGACGTCGTGATCGCCGCCGATAATGCCCTGTTCTCGATCACGGAGGTGCGCTGGGGCCTGACCGCCGCCATCATCATCCCGCAGCTCTGCGATGCCATCGGCGTGCGCCAGGTCCGCCGCTACGCGCTGACCGGCGAGCGCTTCGGCGCCGAGGACGCCCGCCGCATCGGCCTCGTGCATGAGGTGGTGCCGCTCGCCGATCTCGACGCTGCCGGGGCCAAGGTCGTCGAGCAGCTGCTCGCCAATGGACCGGAGGCGATGGCCGAGACCAAGAAGCTCGCGCTGGAGAGCTCGTTCGGCGGCATGGCGGCCGACGATGCCGCTTATAGGCGCCTCGTGCAGCTGCATTCTGTCAAGCGCCAGAGCGCAGAAGCGGCGGAGGGGCTGGCCTCGTTCACGGAGAAGCGGGCGGCGAACTGGGGTGGCGCGAAAGGCTAGCGTTGGACTCACAGCGACGTCTTGGGCGGGGTGAGCAGCGCCTGCATGGTGGCCCGGCACGTGCTAGTTCAATCGGGCCCAGCGAGGATTTTCAGGGATAGGACGCGCCATGCGGGCCAATACGATCGAAGAACCAGCGCGCCGCGTGCCGCTCTACGGCGAATATGAAGTCGTCGTCCTCGGCGGCGGTCCGGCCGGCATTGTCGCGGCGGCGTCCGCGGCGCGCGCGGACCGCAGGACGCTGCTGATCGAGCGCTACGGTTTTCTCGGCGGCATGGGCACGGCCGCCGGCGTCACCAATTTCTGCGGCCTGCACGGCAACGTCTATGGCGAGGCCCACCGGCTGGTGCAGGGCATGGCGTCCGATTTGCTGGCGCGGATCGACCGCCTGAACGGGCTCAACACGCCGCATCTGATCCTTGGCAAAGTTTTTGCGCAGGCCTATGACACCGCCGCCTACAAGATCGCAGCTGATCAATTGCTCGCCAGTCACAAGGTGCACATCCTCTTCCATGCGCTTGGCGCCGGCGTGGTGATGGGCGACGACCGCCGTATCGACGCGCTGATGGTCGAGACCAAGGCGGGCCGGCAAGCGGTGCGATCCGAGATCTTCATCGACTGCTCTGGCGACGGCGATCTCGCGGTGTGGGCCGGCGCGCCCTATGAGATTGGCGACGCGGATGGCCATCCGCTTTATCCGTCGATGATGCTGCGTCTGAACGGCATCGACCCTGTCAAGGCGGGCGATGCGTGGCGCACCATCCCGCAATTGATGGAAAAGGCCACCGCCGCCGGCACGCACACATTTCCGCGCAAGAGCGCGATCGTGCGCCCACAGAAATCCGGCATCGAATGGCGGGTGAATTTCACGCAAGTGGCGCGCGAGGATGGCCACGCCATCAACGGCGTCGAGCCCGACGACCTCACCCGCGGCGAGATCGAGGGCCGCAAGCAGGCGCTCGCCGCGTTCGAATTCCTGCGCACCGTGCCGGGCTTTGAAAAGTCCTACATCGTCGATTTGCCGCCGCAGCTCGGGATTCGCGAGACCCGCCGCATCAAGGGCGGCTACCAGCTCAGCGGCGAGGACGTGCTGACTTGCGCCTCGTTCGAGGACTCCATCGGCGTCAATGGCTGGCCGATCGAGGCCCATGTTCCCGGCGATGTCGTCTTCACCTTTCCGCCGATCCCGCAATCGCGCGGCTATAACGAGCTGCCCTACCGGATGCTGGTGCCCGAGGGCGTCGACAATCTCCTGGTCGCCGGCCGCTGCGCCTCGATGACCCATGAGGGCCAGTCGGCGGCGCGGGTCTCCGGTGCCTGTTTCGTGATGGGCGAGGCGGCGGGTTCCGCCGCTGCGCTGGCGCTGTCCGGAAACCGGATTCCACGCGAAATCCCCATTGAAAAATTGCAGGAAACATTGAAACAACAGGGCGCCTTCATCGGGCGGGACCAGCCCGTCCCACAGGGCCTGTAGCGCGCTGCAAGAGAACCACGAGAGGACACGGGATGATCGGAATTGCGCGGCTCGCGATAGCTGGCCTTTTGGCGATCATGACGATGGGCACGGCGCGGGCCGAGGATGCGCTCAAAGCCAGGATCGGCGTGCTCCGCCTGTCGTCGTCCGCGCCGGTCTTCATCGCGCAGGACAAGGGCTATTTTCGCGAGGCCGGCCTGGAGGTCGAGCTGAAATTCTTCGATGCGGCGCAGCCGATCGCGGTCGCGACCACCTCGGGCGACGTCGATTTCGGCGTCACCGCCTTCACCGCCGGCCTCTACAATCTCGCCGGCAAAGGCGTGCTCAAGGTGATCGGCGGCATGAGCCGCGAGAAGCCCGGCTATCCCCTGATCGGCTATTTCGCCAGCAACAATGCCTATGCGGCCGGGCTGAAGACGCCGAAGGATCTCGCCGGCAAGCGCGTGGCGGTGACGCAAGTCGGCTCCAGCTTTCACTATTCACTCGGCCTGCTCGCCGACAAATATGGCTTCAAGCTCGCGGACGTGAAGATCGTGCCGCTGCAATCGTTGTCGAACGCGGCCGCCGCGCTCAAGGGCGAGACCGTCGATGCGGCACTGCTCCCCATATCCACCGCGCGAAAACTGATGGACGAGGGCGGCGCGAAGTTTCTGGGCTGGGTCGGCGACGAGACGCCATGGCAGCTCGGCGCCGTGTTCGCTGCGCCCAAGACGCTGACCAACAAGGCGCTGGTGACAAAATTTCTCGGCGTACTCGCCAAAGCCGATCGCGAATATCACGACGTCATCCTCGCCGCGATGAAGGACGGCGTCGCCCCGATCAACGACAAGACCAAGCCGCTGCTGGACATCATCGCGAAATACACCAATTTGCCGGTCGAGCAGGTGGTCGGTAACTGCGCCTATATCGATCCCGACGGCAAGCTCGACGTCAAGAACGTCGACAACCAGATCAAATGGCTCCAGGAGCAGGGTTTTGCCGACAAGGGCTTCGATGCGGACGCGATCATAGCCAAGGATTATGTGAAGGCGGATTGATGCTGACTCTCGCAGCGAGCTATCCGCCCCCTCCAGGGGAAGGTGAACGCAAGATCGTCTCATGGACCTGATCGCCAACCACATCATCCACCGCTTCGGCGATCTCGCCGTGCTCGACGACGTCTCCTTCACCGTCGGCGCCGGCGAGGTGGTGGCGATCGTCGGGCCCTCCGGTTGCGGCAAGAGCACGCTGCTGTCGATCCTCGGCGGCTTGTTGCAGCCCACCTCCGGCGCACCCGAGCTGCGCGGCGTGGCGCCGGCGGACAGTCTCAATCCGCTCACTTTTGTGTTCCAGGACTTTGCGCTGCTGCCGTGGGCGACAGTTGAGGAGAATGTCGAATTCCCGCTATTGCACACCGAGCTCTCGGCGACGCAGCGCCGCGCGCTGGTCGAGGACGCCCTACGCCGCACCGGCCTCACCGATTTTCGCAAGACGTATCCAAAGCAGCTTTCCGGCGGCATGCGCCAGCGCGTCGGCATTTCGCGCGCGCTTGCGGTCAGGCCTGCGATCCTGCTGATGGACGAGCCGCTCTCGGCGCTGGATTCGCAGACGCGCGAGCTCTTGATGGAAGACTTCGTTCGCCTGCTCGCAGATGGCGGCATGGGCGCGGTCTATGTCACGCATAACCTCGAAGAGGCGGCGCGGCTCGCCGACCGAATCGTGGTGCTGTCGCGCCGGCCGTGCCGCATCCGTGAGGTCGTGACGGTGCCGATGACCCGCGCTGCGCGCGGCGAAACCGCTGAGCGCGAAAAGCTGCTGGCGCTTCAGAACCAGATCTGGTCGCTGATCCGCAACGAGGCGATCGATGCCGAGCGCGAGGTGCAGCATGCTTGATCGCGCGGGTAAGCCCGTGGAGGACCAAGCAACGCGACCCGTTGGCTTCCGCGGCGCCGGCTTCGTGCCGGCCTCGAGCCGCTTCGGCGGCTGGATCGCGCTCGGGCTCGTCATCGCGATCTGGCAGGCGGCCGGCAGCGCTGGCCTGGTCAATCCGCTGTTCCTGCCGGCGCCGTCCGCCATCGTGCGCGCGATCTATCAGCTCGCGATCTCGGGCGCGCTCTGGCAGCATCTTTCGGCCTCGCTCTTGCGCATCGGCGTCGGCTGGCTGCTCGGGACAGCGGCCGGCGTCGCCGTCGGCTTTGCCATCGGCCTATCCAGGCTTGCGCGCAGCGTCGGCATCACCTTCATCTCCGCGTTGTTCCCGATCCCGAAGATCGCGCTGCTGCCGCTGTTGATCCTCTGGCTCGGCATCGGCGAAGAGCCGAAGATCGCCACCATTGCGCTCGGCGTCTTCTTCTCGACCGCGATCTCGGTCTATAGCGGCGTCGATGCGGTGCCGCGCAACCTCATCCGCATGGCGCAGAGTTTCAACGTTCCCTTCGCCACCATCGTGCGCAAGGTGATCTGGCCCGGCGCGCTGCCCGCGATCCTCGCCGGCTTCCGCATCACGGCCTCGGTCGCGCTGCTCCTCGTCGTCAGCGCTGAGATGATCGGCGCCCAATACGGCATCGGCGCGTTCGTGCTCCAGGCCGGCAATCTGATGCAGACCGACCAGCTGCTCGCCGGCGTGGTGATCCTGTCGGTGTTCGGGCTTGCGGTGGGGAAGGTGATCGGCTGGCTGGAGGTCAAATTATTGCACTGGCGGTAAACTCCGCTGTCGTCCCTGCGAAAGCAGGGACCCATACCGCGTGATCTATCGAGGATGGACGGCCGTCGTACCGGCTAAATAGCAAAGGGTCTTCGCCAAACGTCTCCCTGGGGTTATGGGTCCCTGCTTTCGCAGGGACGATACCGATGTGAGGCGCGAACTCCAGATCACGCGTTGCCGCGATCTTCCCTGAACAAATCCAGCTTCTGCTGCACCGGGCGGTCCGAGAAGCTGAACAGCACGGCGTCGTCATCGGCCTCGTGCGTCACCCATTGCCAGCTCGGCACCACGAACAGGTCGCGCGGGCCCCATTCGAAAACGGCATCGCCGATCCGGCTGCGGCCGCGGCCCTCGATGGGACAGAACACGGTGGCGTCGGTCGCACGATAGCGCGCCGTCGTGAATCCCTTGGGCAGAAGCTGGATGAAGGTGCCGATGGTCGGCATCGCGAAATCGCCGGTCTCGGGGTTGCTGAACTTCAGCTTCAGCCCGTGACAGGCATCCCACTCCTGGCTCGCGCGAGCTTTCTCCAGCGCCTCGCGGGTGTAGGCATAGGGATAGCTGAAGATCGGCGAGGTCTTCGAGCTCCGCTTGACGTCGACCGGCAGCAGATTGTGGCCGTAGCGGGCAAAGCTGTCGCCGGCGGGTTTTGTGATCTTCTGCTGGTCGTTCTTGGAGCCTTCCGCGAAGGAGCAGTCGAAGAACTGCACCAGGGGAATGTCGAGCCCGTCGAGCCAGAACATCGGCTCATCCGTCTCGTTGGAATGATCGTGCCAGGTCATCGACGGCGTGATGATGAAGTCGCCAGGCGCCATCGCGGTGCGCTCGCCGTCGACCGCGGTATGGGCGCCCTTGCCCTCAAGCACGAAGCGCAGCGCCGACTGGCTGTGCCGGTGCGCGGGCGCGACGTCGCCGGGCACCACCATCTGCACGCCGGCATAGAGCGAGGTCGTGATCTTCGATTGGCCGCGCAGACCCGGGTTCTCCAGCACCAGCACGCGCCGCTCGGCTTCCTTGGCGGTAATCAATCGGCCGGCTTCCGTCATGTAGTCGCGAATGACATCGAACTTCCACAGGTGCGGCCGGCAGGCGCTCTTCGGCTCCGGCGTGATCAAATCGCCCATCACCGTCCACAGCGCGGTGAGGTTCTCGCCGTCGATCTTCCTGTAGAACGCCTCGCGTTCCGGCGTCTTGGTCACGGCTTCCATGGCGCAGCTCCCGTTCGTTTTGTAGATTGACAGTATACTGACAATCTAGGTAGCGTCAACGTCGCGAACAAGATGAGGGAGGCTATGATGAAGCTGCACGGCTATTTCCGCTCCAGTGCGGCCTATCGCGTGCGGATCGCGCTGAATCTGAAGGGCCTCGGCGCCGAGCACCTGCCGCATCATCTGCGCAAGGGCGAGCAATGCGCGCCCACCTATCTCGCCATCAACCCGCAAGGCCTGGTGCCGGCGCTGGAGGATGATGCGGGTGCAGTGCTGACCCAATCGGTTGCGATCATCGAATGGCTCGACGAAACGCAACCAAATCCGCCGCTGCTGCCGAACGATCCGCTGCGCCGTGCCAAGGTGCGGGCGTTCGCGCTGGCGATCGCCTGCGACACCCATCCGGTGCAGAATTTGAAGGTGCTGGCACGGCTGCGCGAGCTTGGTCTTGCCGAGGAGAAAGTCCAGGACTGGGCCGCGTGGGTCAATCGCGAAGGGCTGTCGGCCTGCGAGACGCTGATCCGGGACGAGCGCGGCCCATTCTGCTTCGGCGATGCGCCGACGCTCGCCGATCTCTGCCTCGTGCCGCAGCTCGCCAACGCGCGCCGCTTCAAGGTCGACGTCTCAGCCTATCCGCGTCTGCTCAAGGCGGAAGCCGCCGCCAAGGCGCTGCCGGCCTTCGCCGATGCTGCACCGGAGAAGCAGCCCGATGCCGAGTAAGCCTCTTCCTCCGATCACGATCGATGCGGTCTATGCCGCGCCGGGCTATCTGTTCCGGCGCATGCAGCAGATCGCGGTCTCGATCTTCATGGAAGAGTGCAAGGCGTTCGATCTCACGCCGGTGCAATACGCGGCACTGATCGCGATCCACACCCATCCCGGCATCGACGCGACGCGGCTGTCGGCGGTGATCGCGTTCGACCGCTCCACGCTCGGCAGCGTCATCGAGCGGCTGCAGGCCAAGGATTTCGTCGAGCGCAAGCCCGCGCCGGAGGACAAGCGGATCAAGCTGCTCTATCTGACGAGGTCAGGCGCTGCGATCCTGCGCGAGATCATCCCTGCCGTTGAGCGCGCCCAAGCGCGCATGCTGGAGCCGCTGAAGCCCGCGGACCGCAAGACGCTGATGGACCTGCTGGCGCAGCTCGTCGATCTCAACAACGAGGCCTCACGGGTGCCGCTGCGTGCCGAGGATGCGCTGGAGCATCTGGGGAAGGCGGGATGAGGGGGGTGCCACATCAGCGCGAGCTTGTCGCCGCGGCCTTTGCCTGGATTGTCGAACAGCACGCGGCTGGCGTTGTAGACTTCCGGAACGGCAAAGCCCTATTTCGCGCGCGCCCATGATGTCGGCGGGCACCTGATCCCGAATCTCGTTGCTCATGCCGGGGTTCCGCCGTTCTTGGCGGACTCGTAGCGCGCCATGAAGGCCGGCGACATCGCACGAAGCCGGGAATCGTCGATGCGGCCGGAGCGGGTGATGTAGCTGTAGGCAAAATCCATCAGGTCGAGCTGCATGTGCTGGGCGAAATGCTCGTACCAGAAGGCGCTGGTGCGCGCGGCGTCGACGAGCTTCTGCACCACCGGCTTGCGCGCGGCCTGGTAGCGGTGCAGCGCCGTCGAGAGGTGCGCATCGGATTCCAGCGCCTTGACCAGCGCGATGGCGTCCTCGATCGCGAGCCGCGTGCCAGAGCCGATCGAGAAGTGCGCCGAATGCAGTGCATCGCCGAGCAGCACCATGTTCTTGAACGACCAGTGCTCGTTCCAGACCCAGGGGAAATTGCGCCAGACCGACTTGTTGGAGACGAGGCAGTGTCCGCCGAGCGTGTCGGCAAACACCTCTTCGCAGACGCCCTTGGATTGTTCGACGTCCTTGTAGGCGAAGCCGTAGGCCTGCCAGGTGGCGTGGTCGCATTCGACCAGGAAGGTGCTCATGTTCGGCGAGTAGCGGTAATGGTGCGCATTGAAAGCGCCGCGGTCGGTCTTCACGAAGGTCTGCGACAGCGTATCGAAGCGCTTCGAGGTGCCGTACCAGACGAATTTGTTGGAGGAGTAGGACAGCGAGGTGCCGAAATCGCCCTCATAGGCGCGGCGCACCAGCGAGTTCAGCCCGTCGGCCGCGACGATCAGGTCGTGGCCGTTGAGCTGGTCGACCGCATGGATCTGCGTGTCGAAGCGCGGCGTGACGCCAACCTCCAGCGCGCGCTGCTGCAGGAACCGCAGCAGCTCGAGCCGGCCGATCGAGGAGAAGCCGACCCCGTCGATGGCGACGTGATCGCCGCGCAGGTTCAGCGTGATGTTCTCCCAGCTCTCCATATGCGGCGCGATCGCGTCGACCGTTTCGGGGTCGTCGGCGCGTAGGAATTCCAGGGCCTGGTCGGAGAACACGACGCCGAAGCCCCAGGTCGCGTCGGCCGGGTTCTGTTCGAACAGGTCGACTTGATCCTCGGGGTGACGCTTCTTCCAGAGATAGGCGAAGTAAAGCCCACCGGGCCCCCCGCCGATCACCGCGATCCGCAACGTCTTCCTCCCTGATTGATAGTATACCTACTATCTAGGGGTGGACTAATGTGCTCCGGCCTCCCCGCCAGCAGAATTATCGGTGCGGCGCGGCATCCCGAAGCCGGCTTCCGGACGCACGTCTTGCGCGTGTCCGAAACGGCCAGCTGCGAATCATAGCCAAACCGCGCCGGCTTGGCTATTCGGGCATCAGACGCAGCGCTTCACGCAGCCCCGTTCCTCGCCCTCTATCGCAAGGAGATTATGCTCGGCTGGTTGCGACGCAACCACGTCAGAGCCTGACCATCCGCTTGCCGCGGTTCTCGCCCGCAAGCAATCCGATCAGCGCCTTCGGCGTGTTCTCCAAACCGTCGATGATGTCCTCCTGCACCTTCAGTCTGCCGGATTTCACCCAGTCCTGGAGGTCGGTGAGCGCGCGGTGGCTGTCCTTCATGTAGTCCATCACGATGAAGCCCTGCATGACGAGCCGCTTCACCACGATCAGGCCGGGCACGCCACGCGGCCCGTGGGCGGAAGGCGCGCCGTCATATTGCGAGATCGCGCCGCAGCAGGCGATGCGGCCGTAATTGTTCATCTGCGGCAGGCACGCCTCCAGAATGTCCCCGCCGACATTGTCGAAATAGACGTCGATGCCATTGGGCGCTGCGGCGCGCAGGGCCTTGAACACCGCGCCGTTCTTGTAGTCGACCGCGGCATCGAAGCCGAGCTCGGAGGTCAGCCAGTTGCACTTGTCGGCGCCGCCGGCGATACCGATCACGCGGCACCCCTTGATCTTGGCGATCTGCCCGACGATCGAGCCGACCGAGCCTGCGGCTGCCGAGACCACGACCGTCTCGCCCTCCTTGGGCCTGCCGATCTCCAGCAGGCCGAAATACGCGGTGAGGCCGGCGATGCCGAATACGCTGAGCAGATGCGTCATCGGTTCCAGCTTCGGCATCTTGGTCAGATGCTTCGCCGGCACTGCGGCAAACTCCTGCCAGCCGGTGTCGCCGAACACGATGTCGCCGGGCGCGAGCTCCGCCGCCTTCGAGCTGACCACCTCGGCGATGCCGCCGCCGGCCATCACGCTGTTGGCCTCGACCGCGGAACGATAGGTCGCGCCGTGCATCCAGGCCCGGTTGGCCGCGTCGAGCGAGATGTAACGCACGCGCAGCAAGGCTTCGCCGTCCTTCGGCTCCGGTATCGCAGCCTCAACCATCCCGAAATGCTCGGGGCCGAGCTTGCCGCTGGGCTTTTCCACCAGAAGAACCTGGCGATTGACGCTGCCGCTCATGACGTTGTCCTCTCCGCTTTCCTGACGATTATTGATGCAGCCGCCGCAAAGAAGACGTGCAGGCCGCATGCGTTGTGCGCTGCATGAAGGCTAGATCGCGGCCTTCCATTTCACAACGGGAACATCCGGCCAACGCGACCACACGCAAAGCGTGTTGCTTCGCCGTCTTATCTGCGACATCATGAAGCGCCGGTGTACGTGGGGGTAAGCAATGTCGAACAGGTTTACGCAATACATTCTGGCGGCGATGGTGCTGGGCATCATCATGGGGGCGGCGATCTTCAACTTCCTGCCCGATACGCGCGCCGACTGGGCTTCCTCCATCAACCTGATTGCCATGATGTTCCTGCGCCTGATCAAGATGATCATCGCGCCGCTGGTGTTCGCGACCCTGGTCGGCGGCATCGCCCATATGGGCTCCGGCTCGAAGCTCGGCCGCATCTTCGCCAAGACCATGGGCTGGTTCATCAGCGCCTCCTTCGTCTCGCTGCTGCTCGGTCTCGTGATGGTCAATCTGCTCCAGCCCGGCGCGAACTTCCCGGGCACGCTGCCCGCGGCAGGGCAATCGACCGGCCTGCCGGTTTCGGCCTTCTCGATCGAGAAATTCCTCACCCATCTGATCCCGACCTCGATCGCGGACGCCATGGCGCAGAACGAGATCCTCCAGATCGTGATCTTCGCCGTGTTCTTCTCGGTGGCGATGGGCTCGATGCCGGAGCGCTCCAAGCCGATCCTGGCGATGATCGACGACGTCGCCCACATCATGCTCAAGGTGACGAGCTATGTGATGCTGTTCGCGCCGCTCGCGGTGTGGGCCGCCATCACCGCCACCGTTGCCAAGAACGGTCTCGGCGTGCTGTGGAAGCTCATCGTTTTCATGGGCGGCTTCTATCTCTCGCTCGCGATCCTGTGGGGCATCCTGGTCATCGTCGGCTTCATCGTGATCGGGCCGCGTTACAGCCATCTCTTGAAGCTGATCCGCGAGCCGCTGATGATCGCGTTCTCGACCGCGAGCTCGGAAGCGGCCTACCCGAAGACGCTGGAGGGGCTGAACAAGTTCGGCGCCTCGTCGCGGATTTCGAGCTTCGTGCTGCCGCTCGGCTATTCCTTCAATCTCGACGGCACGATGATGTACTGCACCTTTGCCAGCATCTTCATCGCGCAGAGCTATCACATCGACATGCCGCTCGGCACCCAGCTCGCGATGCTGGCGACGTTGATGATCACCTCGAAGGGCGTCGCCGGCGTGCCGCGCGCCTCCCTCGTGGTGATCGCCTCGACGCTGTCGCAGTTCGGCATCCCGGAGGCGGGCCTGCTCATGATCATGGGCATCGACACCTTCCTCGACATGGGCCGCAGCGCCACCAACGTGATCGGCAACACGCTCGCGACCTCGGTTGTGGCGAAATGGGAAGGCGAGCTCGGGCCTGAGCACGAGCTGGGTCCCAGCGACGCCGTGCCGGGCGACATGGTGCCGGGCGAAATACCCGCGATGGCCGGCCATTGATGGAGCTGCATCATGCGCCTTTCGATGGCGATACCGGGCGGCCTGTTGCTGGCAGCGTGCCTGCTGGCAACCGGCGCCGCCGCGCAGACCGGCGGCAGCGAAGAAGGGCTTAGCCCGACGCTGTCGGCGATCAAGAGCAGTCACGCCGTGCGGCTCGGCTACCGCGAGAGCTCGCCGCCATTCTCCTTCCTCGACCAGTCGGGTCGCCCGATCGGCTATAGCCTCGAACTCTGCGAGGCCATCGTCGAGGAGATCGGCGTCGAGGTCGACGATCCCAATCTCAGGATCGACTACGTCAAGGTCACCTCCGATGACCGCATCGACGCCGTGCTGCAGAGCAAGATCGACCTGGAATGCGGCTCGACCACGGCCAATGCCGAGCGCGGCAAGCGCGTCGCGTTCTCGCCGCTGATGTTCGTCGCCGGCACCAAGCTGATGGTGCCGAAGGGAGCGGCTGTTTCCGGCGTCGCCGATTTGAAGGGCAGGACAGTCGTGGTGACCAAGGGCACGACCAATGAGCAGGCGATGCACGCCGTCGACAGGAAGCTCTCGCTCGGCCTCAACATCGTGACGGCGCCGGATCACGAGCAGTCGTTCCAGATGGTGAACGACGGCAAGGCGGATGCGTTCGCGACCGACGACATCCTGCTCTACGGCCTGATCGCGCGCCACAAGGCGCAGGAATATTTTCGCGTGGTCGGGGACTATCTGTCCTACGATCCCTACGGCATCATGTTCAGGAAGGGCGAGCCGCAGCTCGCCGCCGTGGTCGAGCGCGCCTTCCGCAGGCTCGGCTCCAACCACGATCTGGTCCCGCTCTACAACAAATGGTTCGTCGCGCGCCTTCCCACCGGCGAACGGCTGAACGTGCCGATCTCGCCGCAACTGGAAGAAGCCTTCAAGGCCATGGACGATTCGGCGAGCGCGAATAACTAGCAGCGGCCTTCCTTACCCTCCCCTGGAGGGGAGGGTCGATCGCGCGTAGCGCGAGCGGGGTGGGTGATCTCTCCATTGAGGCGGTGCCGAGTCGAGAGATCACCCCACCCCGCTGCGCATCCCGCTTCGCTCCATGCACAGCGACCCTCCCCCTCCAGGGGAGGGTAAGACGAGTTGTCCAGACCGGATAGATAGGTAACAGAGTAGACCGGATGGATGGGTGACAGTTCTCTGTCGGCTGGGAGGATCAGCCGATGCCTTGGCGGGAGAGCTGTACAATGGACGAACGAGTTCGCTTCATCTCGGATCAGCGAACCGGCTTGTGGACGATGACGGAGCTTTGCGAGCGCTACGAGATTAGCCGCAAGACCGGTTATAAGTGGCTGGAGCGCTACCGGTTGGAAGGACCTGCCGGGCTGGCGGATCGCTCCCATGCCGCGCGGGTTCATGGACGGGCGACACCACAGCACATCGTGGATGCGATTGTGGGGCTGCGGCTTGAGCGGCCGAGCTGGGGACCGCGCAAGATCGTCAGCAAACTTGAGGCTCGCCAAGGGGACGTCGATTGGCCGTCGGCCTCGACGGCGGGCGGGATTCTCAAACGGGCGGGACTGGTGAGCAACCGTCGGACCCGGCGGCGTGCGCCGCCGCGCATGGGGCAACTGACGGTGCCTCAGCATGCCAACCATGTATGGGCGCTCGATCACAAGGGCTGGATCCGCCTGGGCGACGGATCTCGCGTTGAACCGTTCACGGTGACCGATGGCTTCAGCCGCTATTTGATTAGCCTGGCGGCGACGGGCAGCACGCAACATGCCGAGTGCCAACCGCTGCTGGAGCGGGCGTTTCGCGAGTACGGCTTGCCGCAGATCATCCGCTCCGACAACGGCTCGCCGTTCGCCTCGACCGGAACCACGGGCCTGACGGCACTGTCGGTATGGTGGATCAAGCTTGGCATCCGCCATGAACGGATTGATCCCGGCCATCCACAGCAGAACGGCCGCCACGAGCGTTTTCACCTCACGCTTCTGGAGGCCATGCAGCCGCCGCCGCCGACCCAGGCCGCGCAGGCTCGTCGCTTCGCGGCATTCGTGCGCGACTACAACGAAGAACGACCGCACGAGTCACTTGGCCAGCGCCCACCTGCCAGCGTCTATCAGCCTTCGTCTCGTGCGATGCCGAGGCGGCTTCCGGAGCCGGATTATCCAGCCGAAGCCGCGGTGCGCCAGGTCCGCTCCAACGGCGAGATCAAGTGGCGCGGCGAACTCATTCACATCTCCAGCGCTCTCATTGGTGAGGCCGTTGCCGTCGAGGAGGCCGCCGATGGGCAATGGCAAGTGCGCTTCTTCCACATACCGATCGGCATCATCGACCAGAAAACACGCAGGCTGCGGCGCTGCGCTAGCGCAGCGCCGCAGCCGACCAAACCATGAACGATTGTTACCTATCCATCCGGTCTGTTTTGTTACCCATCCATCCGCTGGACAAGTTGCGGCTCCTAGCTCTCGCCAAACACCCGGTCCAGCGCCGCGTCATACGTCGCTTGCACCAGTTCCGGATGCAGCCGGCCCAGCGCCTCCATCATCACGCCGGAATTGATCTCGAGCACCTTCCACGCGCCATCGACGCAGACCACGTCGATCGACGCAAAGGCGATGCCGATGGCGCTCGCGGCGTCGATCGCGAGCTTCGCGCAAGCCGATCGAACCTCGCCGTCCTCTAGCAGCACCGGCTTTGCGCCGGAATCGAGATTGTGTCGCCAATCCGCGCCACGCTGCTTGCTGTAGAGGACGAGCGGCACGTCATCCAGCAGCACCACACGGACCTCGTCCTCGATTTCGACATAGGGCGAGATCACGAGCCCGGCGCTCATTGAGAAAACCTCGGCAATCGCCCGGCCGAGTTCCGCCTCCGTCGTCACCTTGAAGACGGATCGTCCCGACGTCCCCTCGTTCGGCTTCACCACGACGCCTTGCGGATGCTGCGCGAGCAGGGCCTGCATTGCCTCACGCCCCCCGGAGCCGGCGATATGCACACCCAGCTTCGGATTGAGGAAGAGGTGGTGCGGAATGCAGGGCACGCCCGCGAGCGCCAGTGCCTCGGCGGTGGCCGATTTGTCGTTGGCGAGACGATGGGCGATGGCGCTGTTGAGGCCGATGTCGTAGCCGAAGGCGAAGCGGCGCTCATAGCCCCGGCGCATCGCGATCAGCCAGCCGCCGGGCCGGACATCGACGGCAATGCCGTGGTCTGCGCAATAGCGCCTGATCGCCTGGACGAAGATCCGCTCGCCGCTTGCCATCTGTCTCGATCGTTCCCGCCGCCAGAAGCCGCAAAAATGCGGGAATCCGCGCCAAACGGGGTGAAAATCAGAACTATTCTTAATGAAATTCTCGCGAGCGCGATGGAAATTAAGTGCTGCCATCGAGCCCTGGAGGAAAAAGAAATTGCCCTCAAACAGGGGCGGGCAGCAAAACCGCTAATGATGAGCCCGTTTCTGCCGCAAATGCCGGTTTGACCGGCATCAAATGCATCCGGAACGAGGTTGATTATTGGTCTCAATGGCGTAGATCACACACGCGAAATCCTCCGCCATGACACTGGTGTTCGCCCGTTTTCAGGGCCGGGCAACGCTTTTGTCCTGAAACCGCAATTATTCGGAAAGCGAAAATCATGAGCGCGTTTTACCGAGAGAAGGTTGTTTCCGTCCAGCACTGGACCGACACGCTGTTCAGCTTCCGCGCCACGCGCGACAGCGGCTTCCGCTTCCAGAACGGCCAGTTCGCGATGATCGGCCTCGAGGTCGAGGGCCGTCCGCTGCTGCGCGCCTACAGCATGGCCAGCGCCAACCACGAGGAAGAGCTCGAGTTCTTCTCGATCAAGGTGCAGGACGGCCCGCTGACCTCTCGCCTGCAGAAGATCAAGGAAGGCGACACCATCCTGGTCGGCCGCAAGGCGACCGGCACGCTGATCACCGACAATTTGATCCCCGGCAAGCGGCTGCTGCTGCTCTCGACCGGTACCGGCCTTGCGCCGTTCGCGAGCCTGATCAAGGACCCCGACGTCTACGACCAGTACGAGAGGATCGTGCTGGTGCATGGCTGCCGCCAGGTTTCCGAGCTTGCCTATGGCGAGAAGCTTGTCGCCTCCCTGCGCGAGGACGAGCTGTTCGGCGAGCTGCTCGCGGACAAGCTGGTGTACTATCCGACCGTGACCCGCGAGCCGTTCAAGAACCGCGGCCGCATCACCGACCTCATCAACTCCGAGCAGATCTTCAACGATATCGGGCAGTCGCCCCTCGACATCGCGACCGACCGCATCATGATGTGCGGCAGCCCGGGCATGCTGGAAGAGCTGAAGGTGATGTTCGAAGGCCGCGACTTCATCGAGGGCTCGGGCAACAAGCCCGGCCATTTCGTGATCGAGAAGGCGTTCGTCGAGCGGTAAGCTCCGCTCGCTCAGCTCTCCGTCATGCCGGACTGCTAGTCCCTACCTCCACCGTCGTCCCGGATAAGCGCGCCCAAGCGCGCGCCAATCCGGGACCACAACGGCAGGGAGTGCTCATGCGGGGCCTCGGAGTGACAGCTTTCTCAGCCAGGAAATCCTGTGGTTACGGGGTCTCGGGTCTGCGCCGGCGCTTGGCTGGGCCGACGCCTGAAGTTGTAGCCGCGCCCGGCGGACTCTACTTTCACCTGCTAAACGTCGATTGCATCAGCGCGGGCGGCTGCCCTCGAAATCTCCCGGCAGCTCTGCTGCATTGCAAAACCTGTCCATCGGGCTGATTGATTTTCCTCGGCCGAATTCGCTAGCCTGAAACAATGGCCGCGTCATATCCGTATGACAGGCGCGGGCGTATCGTACCGCCTCATGCCGACGAGAGGATGGGACCGTGGCTGACGACAACAACAAGCAGGAAGCACCCAAACGTCTGGCACTGGCGGAGGAGGGGGTCATGGAGACCCTGCTGCTGCCATTCTCGCCGCGCTTTATCGTGCTGACGATCTGCGCGGTGGTCACCGCGCTTTTGATCGGCATCGGCATCGCCGACCGCAAGATCTTCGACATCCTGCTGGTCCCGATTCTGATCTTCGGCGCCCTGACATTGCTCGGCGTCCGCGATCTGCTCCAGAAGGGGCACGCGGTTCTGCGCAACTATCCGATCTCGGCGCATATCCGTTTCCTGCTTGAAGAGATCCGCCCGGAGATGCGGCAGTATTTCTTCGAGAGCGAGAAGGACGGCATGCCGTTCTCGCGCGACACCCGCGCGGTGGTCTATCAGCGCGCCAAGATGCAGCTCGACAAGCGGCCGTTCGGCACCCAGGAGGACGTCTACCGCGACGGCTACGAGTGGATGCATCACTCGGTCGCGCCGAAGACGCATGCCGAGGAGAAGTTTCGCGTCACCATCGGCGGGCCTGACTGCACCAAGCCCTATTCGGCCTCGGTGTTCAACATCTCCGCGATGAGCTTCGGCGCGCTCAGCCCCAATGCCGTGCGCGCGCTGAACGCCGGCGCGAAGAAGGGCGGCTTTGCGCACGACACCGGAGAGGGCGGTGTCAGTCCCTATCACCGCGAGATGGGCGGCGATATCATCTGGGAGATCGGCTCGGGCTATTTCGGCTGCCGCCACCTCGACGGCTCGTTCGACCCGGATGCGTTCGCGCGCGTTGCCGGCGAAGACCAGATCAAGATGGTCGAGCTCAAGATCAGCCAGGGCGCCAAGCCCGGTCATGGCGGGGTGCTGCCGGCCGCCAAGGTGTCGGAAGAGATTTCCAAGATCCGCGGCGTCGCGATGGGCGAGGACTGCATCTCGCCGGCCTCGCACCGGGCCTTCTCGACGCCAATAGGCATGATGCAGTTCATCGCCGAGATGCGCCGCCTCTCCGGTGGCAAGCCGGCCGGCTTCAAGCTGTGCATCGGCCATCCCTGGGAATTTCTGGCGATCTGCAAGGCGATGCTTCAGACCGGCATCTATCCTGATTTCATCGTCGTCGACGGCAATGAAGGCGGCACCGGCGCCGCGCCGCTGGAGTTCATGGACCATCTGGGCATGCCGATGCGTGAGGGCGTCAATTTCGTCCACAACGCGCTGATCGGCATCAACGCGCGCGACCGCATCAAGATCGGCGCCTCCGGCAAGATCGCCACCGCCTTCGACATGGCGCGCGCGATGGCGATCGGCGCCGACTGGTGCAACTCGGCGCGCGGCTTCATGTTCTCGCTCGGCTGCATCCAGTCGCTGAGCTGCCACACCGACCGCTGCCCGACCGGGGTCGCGACCCAGGACCCGACCCGGGCGCGCGCGCTCTACGTGCCGCTCAAGATCGACCGCGTGCACAATTATCACCACGCCACGCTGCACTCGCTGACCGAGCTGATCGCCGCAGCCGGTCTCGAACACCCGCAGCAGTTGCGCCCGGTCCATTTCAGTCAGCGGACCTCGACCACCAATGTGCAATCCTTCGCACAGTTCTATCCGGCGCTGCGCCCGGGCGAGCTGCTGGAAGGCACCGAGGACCCGCGCTTCCGCGACGCTTGGCGGATAGCGCAGGCAGAGACTTTCCAGCCAGTACTGTGAGGTTCGGCTCCGCCGGATCGATACCGCCGCCTCGTGCGGCGGCGTGAATGCATTGCGCGAAGTACAGAGCTTTAATGTCTGTGTAAGCTTTGGGTGTAAATTGGCCCCATGGACGAGCGACGTGACAGAACCAGACACCGCGTGCTGAAGGCCGGAACCATCGAGTTCGGCGGCGGCGCGATCGACTGCACCGTGCGCAATTTCTCGGACACCGGCGCGGCGCTCGACGTGACCAGCCCGGTCGGCATCCCCGAGCGGTTCACCCTGTTCATCCAGGCCGAGGGAAGGCAGCTGTCGTGCACCGTGGTCTGGCGCAAGGAAAAGCGGATCGGGGTGAGGTTCGGGTAAGGATGTTCCTTCTCCCACAAGGGGAGAAGGGAAGTCGGAGCACGGCCGCCTGCTCACCCCGTTTCCATCTCACTCAGCCGGCTCGCCAGAATCTTGTCGATCCGCCGCCCGTCGAGGTCGACCACCTCGATGTGCCAGCCGCTGAAGTCGAAGGCATCGCCGACATCGGGCAGCACTCTGAATTGTTGCAGCACCAGGCCTGCCACCGTGTTGTAGCGGTGCGGCGGCAGCTCGATGCCGAGCAGCTCGCCGAACTCGTCGACCGGCATCCAGCCGGAGATCAGCAGGGAATCGTCCTCGCGCCTGACATAGGCCGGCTCCGGCGGTCCCTCCTCCGAATGGAAGGCGCCGACGATCGATTCGAGGATGTCGGCGGCGGTCACCATGCCTTCGAACGCGCCGTATTCGTCGTAGACGAGGCCGACGTGAACCGGCGCGGCTTTCAGGATCGCCAGCACGTCGCGGGCATCCGCCGACGCCGGAATGCCGGGCGCCTCGCGCACCAACGCGCGCAAATTCGGCGTGCGGTCGTTCATGTAGGCGATCAGCAGATCCTTGGCCTGGAGCACGCCGATCGGCTTGTCGCGGTCGCCGTCCGAGACCGGAAAGCGCGAGTGCGGGCTTTTCACGATGATCTCGCGGATGGCCTCGGGCGCGTCGTTCAGGTCGATCTCGTCGACGTCGGTGCGCGGCGTCATGACGGCGCCGACCGGGCGGTCGCCGAGCCGCATCACACCCGCGATCATCTCCTTCTCGCCGGGTTCGAGCACGCCGGCGCTTTCGGCCTCGCTGACGAGGTGGTGGATCTCGTCTTCCGAGACCTTCTCTCCGGCCTTGCCGCCGCGGCCGAGCAGGGTGAGGATCAGCTTGCCGGAGACGTCGAGCAGGAACACCAGCGGCAGCGAGATCTTCGCTAGCATGTGCATCGCCGGCGCGACGCGAACCGCGATGCTTTCAGGGTCGCGCAGCGCCACCTGTTTCGGCACGAGCTCGCCGACGATCAGCGTCGCATAGGTGATCAGCGTGACCACGATGCCGACGCCGACGATGTCGGCGATCCCCGCAGACATGCCGAGCTCGGCCAGCCATTGCGTCAGCCGTTGGCCGAGCGTTGCGCCGGAGAACGCGCCCGAGAGCACCCCGACCAGCGTGATCCCGATCTGCACCGTCGAAAGAAACTTCCCGGGATCGGAAGCGAGCGCCAGCGCCCGCGCGGCGCCGTGCACGCCCTTGGCGGCGAGCAGTGACAGCCGGGCCGGGCGGGACGACACCACGGCCAGCTCGGACATCGAGAGCAGGCCGTTGATGACGATCAGGACGACGACGATGACGAGTTCGACCGAGAGCATTGATGTTCCGCGGCAAGGAAATATGGCCGGATGGCAGATCCGGGCCTTGATATAGGCATTTGGCCGGTAAGTGCTGGCGAATTCAGAGCCCTTGGCCGCGAAGCCGCGGCGAGCTGGCATCCCGGGAACTACGGGTCCTGGTGTTGCTTAACGAGGTCTTAGCCGCCCGCCGGCTAGGGTTCCCGGTATTTACGGGATTCGGGGACCAGAATGCGGATTGGGAAGCTTTTCGCGCTGTCGATGCTGACGGTGACGGTTTTTGCGGTCATTCTCGCCGCCGAGGTGCTGGCGCCGCAGACGCGTATCTACGCGGACCGCTCCGAGGCTATCAAGGCGGTGGACGCTTTCGGTGCAATTCTGGTGGTCAGCCAGCACGTTGCGGGCTATCGGGCGCCCTACATCTCGCCGATCTTCCAGGAAAACCCGGCGACGCCGGCGCAGCTCGAAGCCTGCGCGAAGGCGTCGCAGGCGTCGGACACCGCCTTCGAGCATGCCAAACGGGCCATCCTGGCGCTGGACGCCGCCGGACCGCTTTCTGCAGATCTCGACCGCGCCGCGCGCCGGCTGAACGAGATTCGCACGGCGGCGGATCGCGCCATGAGCGTTCCCCTGAGTGCCCGCGACGGCGCTGCCATCAAGGGCTTCCTGCCCGGCATCGCCGAGATCATCGGCATTCTCGAACCGATCATGAACCGGCTCGAAGCCGGCATCGCCAGCGCCGACTCCTCGCTCTCGGCATTGCTGGGTGTAGCCCGGACTGCGCAGGACCTGCGCGTCTCGGCCGGCGGCCGCGCCGCCACGCTGTCTCCGGCGCTGACCGCCCGCCGTACGCTGACGATCGCCGAATTCTCTCTGATGGACCGACTGCAGGGCCGCGTCGAGGCCGATCGCGAGCGCATCGAAGCCGGCATCGACCAGCTCGGCAATCCGCCCCGGATTGCCAAGGCCTTCAAGGACGCTACCGAGGCCTATTTCGGACATGCTGCGCCGGTGGTGGAGAAGGAGATGCCGGCGGCCCGCAGCGGCGGCAAATACAACCTCACCAACGATGAGCTCGCGGCCGCCGTAGTGCCGGCCGTGCAGAAGTTCTTCGGCGTGCGCGACGCGGCGCTGGCGGAGGCGACCGAACGGGCCACGGCGGCGCGCAGCGGCGCGTTGCTGGTGCTCGCGCTGGCCGGCGTTGCGGTGCTGGCGCTGCTCGGCACGCTCGCCGGGGTGACGGCGATGCTGCGCAGCCGCGTGGTGACGCCGCTTGCGAAGCTCGCCGGCGCGATCGGCACGCTCGCCGCCGGCAAGCACGAGGTCGAGATTCCCGCGACCGGCCGCAATGACGAGATCGGCCAGGTCGCCGGCTCGCTGCTGCTGTTCAAGGACTCGCTGATCGCCAAGACTGCTGCCGACGAGGCTGCCGCGGTGGAAGCCGAAGCCAAGCTCAAGCGCAGCCAGCGCATGGACCAGATCGCGCGCGAGTTCGAAGCCATGATCGGCGGCGTGATCAACACCGTGTCCTCGGCATCCGCCGAGCTGGAATCGTCCGCGGGAACGCTGACGAGCACCGCCGCGCAATCGGAGAAGACCACCGCGACCGTCGCGGCCGCCTCCGAACAGGCCTCCACCAACGTGCAGACCGTCGCTGCGGCCGCGGAGGAAATGGCGTCCTCGGTCGACGAGATCAGCCGGCAGGTCCAGGATTCCGCGCGTATCGCCAGCGAGGCGGTGCAGCAGGCGGGCCGGACCAACGACCATGTCGGCGAGCTCGCCAAGGCGGCCGGCCGGATCGGCGATGTGGTCGAGCTCATCAGCCAGATTGCGGGCCAGACCAATCTCTTGGCGCTCAACGCCACCATCGAGGCGGCGCGCGCCGGCGAGGCCGGCCGCGGCTTCGCGGTGGTCGCCTCCGAGGTCAAGGCGCTCGCCGAGCAAACCGCGAAGGCCACCGGCGAGATCAGCCTGCAGATCAGCGGAATCCAGACGGCGACAGAGGATTCGGTCGGCGCGATCAAGGCGATCGGCGATACCATCACGCGCATGTCCGAGATCGCGTCCGCAATCGCCTCTGCGGTCGAGGAGCAAGGCGCGGCGACGCGGGAGATTTCGCGCAACGTGCAGCAGGCCTCGCGCGGCACCCAGCAGGTCTCCGCCAGCATCGTCGATGTGCAGCACGGCGTGAGCCAGACCGGATCGGCCTCCTCCAACGTGCTTGCGGCAGCGAAGTCGCTGTCCGGCGAGAGCAGCCGCCTCAAGGTCGAGGTCGGAAAATTTTTGGACGCCATCCGCGCGGCGTAGAAGGTCATTGTGGAAGCAGGCGGCTTCCCCTAGGCTTGCACCGCTGGGGATGTCGCAGCCTCCCCGTGAAGTGGTGATCCCACGCAAGCGCTGCTCGCTGATCCGTGGAGCGAGCAATGGACGGGATCGAGCTTCCACTTTTCCTTTTGGCCACCTTCGCCGGCGCGTTCGTCGCCGGCCTCTCGGGCTTTGCCTTCGGTCTGGTCGCAGCGTCGCTGTGGCTCTATGTGCTGACGCCGCTTCAGAGCGCCAGCCTGATCGTCGGCTTCGGCCTTCTGGTGCAGGGCTACTCGGTCTGGAAGTTGCGCAACGCGCTCGATTGGCGCCGACTGTGGCCGTTCATGATCGGCGCCGTCGCAGGGGTGCCGCTCGGCGTGTCGCTTCTGACTTGGGCCGATCCGCACAGCGTTCGCATCGCGGTCGGAGCGATCCTGATCGCCTACAGCCTTTATGCGTTATTCCGGCCGCAGCTCAAGGTCGCGACCGTCGTGCCGCCGGCCGCGGACATGATGGTTGGCCTCGTCAACGGCTTGCTCGGCGGGCTGACCGGCCTTGCCGGCATCGTCATCACCATCTGGTGCAATCTGCGCGGCCTGCCCAAGGACATCCAGCGCGCGACCTTCCAGCCGGTGGCGGTCGTGGTGTTCGCCATGGCGGCGCTGCTGCTGGGCGCCAGGGGAGCGCTCACCTTCGAGACGGCCAAGCTGTTCGCGCTCGGCCTGCCCTTCCTGTTTGCCGGCACGTGGCTTGGCCTCAAGCTGTTCGGCCGGATCGACGATGCCATGTTTCGCAAGATCGTGCTCGCATTGCTGTTCGTCTCGGGCGTCGCGCTGCTGTTCTGATCCGATCAGAACTCCCCGTGCAGCCGCCCCGAAAACACCGACACCGGTCCGCGGTCGGCGTTGTAGGCGGGGTTGACGATGAGCTGGTAGTCCGCAGTGAGGGTCACTGCCTTGTTCAACGCGTAGGCATAGTAGGTTTCGAGGATGCGCTCGTTCCGATAGTTGAGCGCACCGTCACCGACGAGCACGCCGAGACCGCCGGCAGCGAGGAAGTCGCGGTAGTCCTGCGAAATCCCGTTGATGGCGCCGCCGACGCCGATCACGTCGTCGGGCCGGCCCCATTTCGTGCCCTTGATCGACAGTCCGGCGGACAGGCTGTGGTTGATGTCGGTGAAGGCCAGCGTTTCGGTCTTGCCGTCGTTCCAGCTCCAGCGCCCGAACAGCCCGAAATCGTCGGTGATCGCCTGCTCGAGATTGACGACATAGCCGACCTTGAGCCGGCCGCGCCGGGTCTGCGCGATGTCGAGATTGAGCGCGGGATTGTCCAGCGTCTCGCGGAAGCTGCCCATGTTGGCGCTGTCGACCCAGCCCATGGTCCTGAGCTTGCCGGGCTGGCCGAGCAGCGAGAAGCGCGTTTCGAGCTCGACCACGTATTGGCCGCGCTCCGGCACCTTGGTGTCGAAGTGGTTTGAATTGGACTCCGCGACCATCAGGAAATAGCCACCGCGCAGCGCCCATTGCTTCTGGTTGAGCTCGGCGGTGACGCCGTAGGTCAGGCCGACCTTGTCGGCCGAATAGTCGAACGCGCCCGGCGCCCACATCGACCAGTTCATGAAGTCCTTGCGGGTGTCCTTGGCGTAGGCATTGCCGTCGAAGATGTCGGTCACCGCGAACTTGCCGGCCTGCACCGTGAGGCGGGATACGTCGACCTTCTGCCCGAACTGCAATTGGCCGCTTGCGAGCTCTTCCTGCTCGCCGCCAAATCCAAATGTCTGGCGCACGAACAGGCGCGAGGTGTTGTAGTGTGGGTAGGGGAAGTTCGACTTCTGCGCTTCGCCATTGGGGAACCCGGCGGCGCCAACGGTGTCGTTCAATCCAAAACCCTGGAGCAGTTCGGGATTGTAGTAGACCTCGCCGCCGTCCCACAGCCGCGCATTCAGGAACAGGCTGTTGCTCCACGTCGCCTTCGCCTGCCTCGACGGCGACAGCGAGTTCGGCCCGCTGTAGAGGGCGGGGAATGACGGATAGCCTTGCGGCAGATAAGTGCTCTGGCCGTGAATCTCCCAGCGATCCGATTCCGGGTCGATCAGGGAGCTTTTCGGATTGTAGCTCGGCATGCCCGGCCAATCGACCTTGCGGTTGAGGCCGAACCTGATCTGCTGGAAGTCGAGCGACGAGGAGCTGTATTGGGCGCCCGTGGAGAAGGCGACATGGGCGCCTTCGAAACGGCTGTAGAGATATTCGAGCCGCGCGCTCCAATGAGGCGCGAAGCCGTATTCGATGCCGGCGCCTGCAATCCAGCCGGGGCGCGTGTTCAGTATCTTCGGCACCGCTTCGCCGGAGGCCGGCGCGTCGAAATAGCGCTCGCCCATCCATGCAAAGCCGCCGGTGGCGTAGAGGAGCCACGGACCGCTGGTGTAGCCGGCGCGGCCGCGCAGGCTTGCGGCGTAGTCCCATTGCTGGGTGACGGTGTTGGCGGGCGTTGCCAGGAAGGAGACGATCGAGTTGGACGTGATGTAGTTGGGAAACGAGAAATCGCCTTCGACGCCGACCAGCCAGCCGGAGTTGAGCCGGTAATTGTAGCCGGCCTGCACGCCGCCGATCATGCCGCTGAAAACGCCGCTGTCGCTGATCCCTGTGCCTTCGTTCAGTGCAACGCGCGACGAACCCCGGCTATAGCCGGCATGCGCGCCGATATAGAGGCCGGTCCAGTCATAGACGGCTTTCAGCGCTGGCGCCTGCAACGGGAGATCGGCCGCGTGGCCGGTGGCGGGAAAAGCCAGCGCGCCCGAGGCAATCGCCGCGGCCGTCCGCAAATACCTGTACTGGTGACCCCTCAACGTCAAAACGCACGCCCCCAAACGCGAATGTATCCTACCCGCCGCGCTATCCCTGCCGATTCGCGGCGATCCTGTCATCAGGTCCTGGTTGTTCACGCAATCGGCCGAGATATCTTGATTCGACGCGATTTCTTCCCAAGTCCTTGTGCCTGCTGCAAACCTTATTGCGATTAATTCGCAATAGCAATTAATGCCGATTGCCGCACAGGATGGTTCGCATCCGCCTGTGACGCGACTGCAACAACATCCCGATGCGCAAAAGAACAGATGGCGGAGGCTTGTCGCGTCCGGTTCGAAAGCACCAAAGGCGCGACCGGCGAGAAGCCATTTCCTGAGCGATTCAGGAGGATCAGAGCTAGCCGAGCGGCCCCTTGGCGAGCCTGTTCACGTCGAATTTATCGACTTCGGCCAGCAGCTCGCAGAAGGCCGTCGCACCCTGGTCGAGCAGTTGCTCACCCTTCTCAGGCTCAGCCAGCGTCGCGTTGCCGACCGCGCCGCTAGCGTTGAGATCCTGCGCCTGCCAGGCGAACGGCGCCGGCCGCTGCGTCGATAGCCAGCGATACTGCTTCTCGATCGCGATGCTGCTCGCGGGAAAATCCGCGATCGCATCCATGCGCACCTGACCCGGATAGCGCGCCAGCATGATCGAGGTCTCGACAGCGCCGCCGTGGATGCCGTGGCGCACTTCCTCGGCCGGGAACAATGTGTCCGCGCCTGACAGCCGCGACCATGACGTCGTCACCACGAACAGCTTTTGGTGCGCGCGCAGATCCTGCGCGACCAGCATCATGGCCGCGCTGTTGCCGCCGTGGCTGGTGATGATGACGAGCTTCTTCACGCCGCGCCGCGCGATGTCCTCGCCGATCCCGGTCCATCGCCTCAGCGCGGCTTCAGTCGGCAGCGTCTGGGTGCCCGGATAGTCGATATGCTCGGTGGAAATCCCGATCCGCTCGACGGGAAGAAAGCTGGCCGGAACGCTTGCGGACAGCAGCTCGCGCACCCGCGCGAGATAAGCATCCGCGATCAGCACGTCGGTCTCGAACGGCAGATGCGGCCCGTGCTGCTCGGTCGCCGCCAGCGGCAGCACCGCGATCCAGCGCGACACATCTGCCGGGGCAGCATCGGCCCAGCGAATCCTGGTCCAGTCGCGGGAAGGCGTCATTGCGATCTCTTTGGAGGTTTCTTTGCCCGAATTTGTCACGTAATTTGGGATATGAGGGGACGCGGGCCTGGCCGGCTCGCGTCCCCTGATATCATGCGGTTTTATCGCGTTGCTTTCATATCGGCCAGCCACGATCGACGGAGTGCCATCATGACCCCCTCTCATCTGCGGCGAGCGTTCATTGCGGGCTTGATGGCCGCTGTGGTGTCGATCCTGCCCGCGCGCGCGGAAAGCCTGGACAAGGTCACCTTCGGCACCAACTGGGTCGCCGAGGCCGAGCATGGCGGCTTCTTCCAGGCGGTCGCAGACGGCACCTACAAGAAATACGGCCTCGACGTCACCATCGTTCCCGGCGGTCCCAACGAGAACAACCGGATGCTGCTGATCGCCGGCAAGATCGATTTCTTCATGGCCGCGAACACGCTGATGTCGTTCGACGCGGTGGCGAACAACGTCCCCGTCGTGACCATCGCCGCGGTGTTCCAGAAGGATCCGCAGGTGATGCTGACGCACCCGGACGTCAAGGTCAGCAAGATCGAGGACCTCAAGCCGCTGACGCTGTTCGTCTCCAAGGAGGGCATGACCAGCTACTTCCAGTGGCTGAAGTCCGAATACGGGTTCAGCGAGAAGAACGTCCGTCCCTACAATTTCAACCCGCAGCCGTTCATCGCCAATCCCAAGAGCGCGATGCAGGGCTACGTCACCTCCGAGCCGTTCGCGGTCGAGAAGGCCGCCGGCTTCAAGCCCAACGTGCTGCTGCTCGCCGATTACGGCTTCAACACCTATTCGACCCTGATCGAGACCCGCCGCGACATCGCCGAGAAGAAGCCGGACCTGGTGCAGCGTTTCGTCGATGCCTCGATGATCGGCTGGTACAATTACATCTACGGCGACAATTCCGCGGGCAATGCCATGATCAAGAAGCTCAATCCGGAGATGACCGACGAGCTTCTGGCCTATTCCGTCGCCAAGATGAAGGAATACGGCATCGTCGATTCCGGCGACTCCCTGAAGAACGGAATCGGCGCGATGAGCGACGAGCGCTACACCTCCTTCTTCAACAAGATGGTGAAGGCGGGCGTGGTGAAGGCCGACCTCGATTTCCGCAAGTCCTACACGCTGCGTTTCGTCAACAAGGGCGTCGGCGTCGAATTGCGCCCGAGCAAGCCGTAGCGCATGCCGAGATCTGATCCAACTGCGGCGGCATTGTCCACCTCTCCCGTAGGGAGAGGTCGCATCGCATCGCCAGATGCGATGCGGGTGAGGGGCTCTGCTCTCTCGTGGGGTCTGATCCCCCTCACCCGCGCCTGCGGCGCGACCTCTCCCCATCGGGGAGAGGTGAAGGACGCCGCCGAACCGAGCCCCACAACAGCCAGCGATCGATGGTAGAGCGCAAAACGTCGTCCGCGGTCGAGACCGGCCTGACGGCGCTCGCCGTCAGCCTGCGCGGCGTGACCAAGGCCTATGACAACGGCGTCATGGCGCTCGGCCCGCTCGATCTCGCCGTGCGCAAGGGCGAGTTCATCTCGCTGCTCGGTCCGTCCGGTTGCGGCAAGTCGACCGCGCTGCGCATCATCGCCGAACTTAGCCCGCCGTCATCGGGCGCCGTGCGGGTGGCCCGTCACGAGAGCGTATCTCTGCCGGGCCATGTTCTGCCAGGTCACGGCATCGGCTTCGTATTTCAGGAGCCGACGCTGATGCCCTGGACCAGCGTGCGCGAGAACGTGCGGCTGCCGCTGAAGCTCGCAGGCGTGCCGAAAGCCGAGGCCCGCGCGCGGGCCGACGCGGCGCTGGCGAGCGTCGGCCTCGCCGATTTCGCCGACGCCTATCCGCGCGAACTCTCCGGCGGCATGAAGATGCGGGTGTCGCTGGCGCGCGCGCTCGTCACCGATCCCGACATCCTGCTGATGGACGAGCCGTTCGCGGCGCTCGACGAGATCACGCGCTTTCGCCTCAACAACGATCTGCTCGCGCTGTGGCGGTCCTTGCGTAAGACCGTCATCTTCGTCACCCATTCGGTGTTCGAATCCGTCTATCTGTCGCAGCGCGTCGTGGTGATGACGGCGCGGCCCGGCCGCATCCAGGCCGACATCCGCATCGACACCGTCGAGCCCCGCGGCGAGGAGTTTCGCACCTCGGTCGCCTATTCCGATTATTGCCGCCGCGTGTCGGCCGCGCTGGCGCCGTCCTATTCGGGGCAGTCGACGCTATGAACGCGCAAGCTGCAATCACGGCAAAATCATCCGGCGTGCAGCGCGCGATGCGTTTCGTGCTTCCTGTCATCGTGTTCGCCGCTGGCCTTGCCGCCTGGGAGCTGGTGGTCCGCATCAGAGAGATCCCGCCTTACGTGCTGCCGGCGCCCTCCATCATCGTGCTGACGCTGGTCAAGGACTGGGCGGTGCTGTCGCAATCGCTCGCCACCACGCTTCTGACGACGCTTGAAGGCTTTGTCGCCGCCAGCATCGGCGGTATCGCGCTGGCGCTGCTGTTCAACCAGTCGAAATGGGTCGAATACTCGCTGTTCCCCTATGCAATCGTCCTCCAGGTGACGCCGGTCATCGCGATCGCGCCGCTCTTGCTGATCTATCTGGAGCAGCAGACCGCGGTCGTGGTCTGCGCCTTCATCGTCGCGTTTTTCCCGGTATTGTCCAACACCACGCTCGGGCTCAATTCGGTCGACCGCAATCTCGCCGGACTGTTCCAGCTCTATGGCGCATCGAGGCCGCAAACCCTGCGTTTCCTGAAGCTGCCGGCGGCCCTGCCTTATATCCTCGGCGGCCTGCGGATCGCCGGCGGCCTGTCGCTGATCGGTGCGGTGGTGGCCGAGATCGCGGCAGGCACGGCCGGCGCCGGCTCCGGGCTCGCCTACAGGATCGCCGAGTCGGGCTACCGATTGAACATACCGCGCATGTTCGCGGCGCTGCTTTTGTTGTCGCTGGCCGGGATTGTCATCTATGGGGTGCTGGCGCTAGTTTCCCACCTCGTTTTACGGCGCTGGCACGAGAGCGCGCTTGGAAAGGACAACTGATGACCACCGGTTCGATTTCGTCCGACAAGATCGACCTTCTGATCTATGGGCCGGTGCGGCCGATCCTCGAGAACGGTTTTTCCGATCATTTCGTCGTGCACAAGGCCGAGACGCGTGGCGATCTCGAGCGGTTGACGCCGGCGATCCGCGAAAAGATCCGCGGCGTGGCGGTGACCTATCACACGGTGCGCGCTGACAAGGACTCGCTGTCGCAACTGCCCGGGATCGAGATGGTGGCGAGCTTCGGCGTCGGCTACGACCATATCGACGCGAAATATGCGGCCGAGCACAACATCATCGTCACCAACACGCCCGACGTGCTGACCGAGGAGGTCGCCGACGTCGCGATGGGGCTTCTGATCGCGACCTTGCGCGAGTTCATCAAGGCCGACCGCTACGTCCGTTCCGGCCTCTGGCAGACGCAAAACTATCCGCTCAGCGTCGGCTCGCTGCGCGACCGCAAGGTCGGTATTGTCGGCATGGGCCGGATCGGCCAGGCCATCGCGCGCCGGCTCGATGCCTCGCTAGTGCCTGTGGTCTATCACTCCCGCAATCCGTCCAAGGACGTCTCCCACAAGCACTATCCTGATTTGATCGAGATGGCGAAGGCAGTGGACACGCTGATGGTGATCGTGCCCGGCGGCGCCTCGACCAACAAGATGATCAATGCCGAGGTGCTCAAGGCGCTCGGCCCGCGCGGCGTGCTGGTCAACGTGGCGCGCGGCTCGGTGGTCGACGAGCCGGCACTGGTCCAGGCGCTCAAATCCGGCACCATCCTCGCCGCCGGTCTCGACGTGTTCGCGGCCGAGCCGAATGTACCGGACGAGCTCAAGACCATGCAGAACGTCGTGCTGCTGCCGCATATCGGCTCGGCCTCGGTGGTGACGCGCAACGCGATGGACCAGCTCGTGGTCGACAACCTCAAGTCCTGGTTCGCCGGCAAGGCGCCGTTGACGCCGGTTGCCGAAACGCCATTCAAGGGGCGCTGATGAGAGCTCTCGGGGTCGTTGCATTCGCCGTCGCAGCCTGCCTGGCCGCGATCGGCGTTGCGCATGCGCAGGATACGTCGACCCTGAAGAAATCGATGCCCGGGCAGTGGGAGCTCTCGACCACCGAGCGCAGCAAGACCTGTGTCGTCACGCTCAAGGCCGACCCGACAAGTGGAGGCTCCAAGCTGGAGCTGGAGCCGGCCTGCAAGGCCGCGCTGCCCTTCACCAAGGACATCGTGGCCTGGAGCGTCAGGGGTCTCGACATCGTCCGTTTGCAGGACGCGACCGGTGAGGCCGTGATCGACTTCACCGAGGTCGAGGCCGGCATCTTCGAGGGCCTGCGCCAGGGCGAGGGCGTCTACATCCTGCAAGACCTCGCCGCCGCGCGCTCGATGGCCAAGTCGATGGACCAGATGATCGGCGACTGGGCCATGGTGCGCGGCAACGGCCAGCCGGTCTGCGGATTGACGCTGACCAACACGGAAGCGGGCCAGGACAATTTCCAGGTCTTCCTCAAGCCGAAATGCGACGCGGCGATCGCGCAGTTCAATCCGACGCAATGGCGGCTCGAGCGCGGCCAGATCATCCTGATGTCGACATCAGGCGAGACCTGGCAGTTCGAGGCCGACGACAACGCGCAGTGGCGGCGCGTCCCCGATACCGCCGATCCCCTGATCATGCTGCGTCAGTAGGCGGAGCCGCAGTTTGCGCGAAGCCATCATGCTCCGGAGCGGAACGGCTTTAGGTTAACTGACGGAGCCGCGGGGTCGGTGCAACCTCTCCCGCTTGCGGGAGAGGTCGGCGCGCCCGGGCGATGCGAAGCATCGTCCCGCGCGCCGGGTGAAGGCTTTCTCCTCTAGGGGGGTCCCGTTGCGGAGACACCCTCTCCCCAACCCTCCCCCGCAAGCGGGGGAGGGAGCGCACCTGCTCCTGGAGAAGCATTCGCGCCTTACCTGTCGCACTACGTCGTCACCTTCGGCGGCGGCGCGGTGCCCTGGGCCCATTTCTCCAGCTTGCCGAGCACGCCCCAGGCGGCGAGCGCCAGCGAGATCGGCATCGCGAACTGGCCGAGGCCCGGCACTGCCGACACGATCGTTCCGAGCAATCCGGCAATGCCTCCGGCGTTGGGGCTCGCCGTCACCGACGACAGCAGCGCGGTGATCACCGAGCCGAAGATGCCGAGTGCGGTCTTCTTGCCGTCGAGCAGCTTGCCGATCGTCTCGCCGAGCGCCCCGTTGACCTGGCCGAGCACGGGCTTGCCGTCCTTGCCGTTGAGCAGGGTGCTGAGCAGGTCGACGACCTGCTTCAACTGATCGACCGGGGCGGGGTTGTTCGGGGTGAGGGGTCCTGGCATGGGTGTTGCTGTCTTGTTGGAGACGAGGGAGAAGAGCCGTTCGAACAGGCTGATCGGATCGTTGGCGGCAGGCGGGATGATCTCCGGCGGAGCGCCCTGTCGCGCGCCGCCGCGCACGATTTGTGCGAGGTCTTCCAGCCGCTTCAGGATGTTGGACAGGTCGCCGGTCTGGCCGCCGATGGCCGGCAGCTGCGCCGCCCGCGTGATGGCGGCAACCGTCACGGTGTCGAGAACGCCGGATTCGGTGATGCCGTGCTGCTGCTGAAACTGCGCCACCGCCGCCTTGGTCTTCGGTCCGACGATGCCGTCCTCGTCCAGCGGAGGATTGGCGCCGAGCTTGTTGAGGCATTGCTGCATCGACAGCGCCATCGACGCCAGCTGCTCCTCGGGCTCGAGATGGCTCAGCATCGCCGGCGCGCCGCCGAACGTGATCGACGCATCCAGCTCCATCATCGCCTTGAGGATCACCGCAGCGCCGAGCTGCGGATCGACCGTGCCCGGCTCGAACGCCCCGTCGCTGGTGAATTTTCCGCCCCTCTGCTCGGGCGGGCCGTAGATGTTCGACCCTGACCAGAGATAGGGCGAGTTGACGCCGCGGCCGCGATAGCCGAAGCCGTTGTACTTCTCCAGCCGGAACATCGTTTTTGCGATGCCCCAGTCGCGGGCGCCGACAAATCCTTCGAGCCTGAGTGCGTCGACGGCGCCTTCGGCGAACGAGGCAAACGGGCCGCGCCCCTTGGGAACGATGGTCGTCACCCGGTTGAGCGCCTGGCCGTTGCCGAGATAGGTGTTGAAGTTGAAGCTGGATTCGCGCGAATGCAGCACCGCCACGAACCACCAGGGCACGTCGGTCTTGGTCTCGATCTCCTTATAGATCTCCTTGTGATTGATGGCCTTGCGCGCCGCCTCGGTCGCGGCGTCGGCGCGCGGCTGCCCGATCCTCATGTTGGACCAGTTTCGTTCGTATTCGTCCTTGATGTTGTCGAATGACACCTTCATGTCCTGCTCCCGTGAAACGATAAAATTGCGCAGATGATGAAATGGCCGGGCGTTCGTGGACGTCAGAGTGAACCGGATGCCGTGAGCACGGCGTGACTTCAGCGTGATCTGGGGCAAATCTGACAGGCCTCGGGCCAAGCGCATGTGAAATGGGTTACAGCCTTGGCGGGAAATGAGCGGCAGGATCGCCATCGCAGCGTGACCGCCCGGGCGGGAACCGGCAGGCCTGTCCATCCGTTACCGACGGAAGCGGTCCGGCAAGGAGGCCTCAATGGCCAAGCGCGTCCTCGCGATCGGCATCGAACCCGGCAATGCGGATTACGGCGCCTTCCCGCAGCTCACGCCGGAGCTCGTGCGCGACTACATCGAGACGCAGCTGCTGCGCCTGCGCGATCTCGGCTTCGAGGTCACGAGCTGCCTGATCGACCTCGACGCGACGGCGGAAGCCGGCGTCACCGCGGCGCTGCGCGATGAGAGCTTCGACTGCATCGTGATCGGCGCGGGCCTGCGCGAGCCCAAGGAGCGCCTGCTGCTGTTCGAGAAGGTGCTCAACCTCGTCCATCGCCTGGCGCCGAATGCGGCGATCTGCTTCAACACTACGCCGGCCGACACCGCCGAGGCGGTGCAGCGCTGGGTCGAGCCGTGACCCCAGCGAGGTCAGCTGAAGCGCGATGACGATTCATCCTGATCTTATCGCGCTTTAGCGGCGGCCAATCGATGCGGGTGCAAAACGTGATCGGCTCTCGGCCGCTCCCTCCTCAGGCGAGGTGGCGCTGCGCTTGACCGTTGCCGCAAGCATCGCATGGACGGGAAACAGCGCCACGCAGGCAATTCCAATCCCGATATGGATCCACCGCGCGGTCTCCCGCGTCTGCTCGCCTCCATAGTAGAGAACGAGGCCAGTCACGGCGAGCAACACAAGCGTGGCAAGCGTGGTGCCGCCGGTCCATCGCTTGCGCCGCCGGTGCCAGCCCGAACGGACGTGCAGCGGCAGCAGCGAGCCCATCACGATCAGCGTTGCATAGGCCGAGATGCCGTGGAGCATCAGCAGCAGCCGTTCGGTCTCGCCGGGCTCTTGCTCGACAAGGTCGTGCAGAACGAACCAGGCGAGGCCAGTCAGCCCGACCGCGGCGATTGCAGTCCAGACGACGCTCTTTTGAACGAGGCTGAGGCGCATGGATCAGGCCGCCACCGATTGGAGATCGTCGACGCTGATGAAGGCCGTCGCGCCAAAGCTGCCGAAGCAGGGATGCCGCGGGTTGCCGGTCTGGACCAGGATTTTCGTCAGCGCGTCCGCGACGACGCAGCTTGGGGCGACGACCGAATAGGCTCGTCTGTCCGGTGGAGAGCCCGGCGACTGGTGCGGCGCTCCGCCGCGATCGATTGTGGCGAGGGAGGAGGAGGTCGCAATGGCGCCGTTGCGCAAGGATCCAACCGGCAGCAGGCCCCCGCCGGGAATGCGCACATAGATCGGCTGGTCGGTGTCGCCCATGACCCGCAGATCGCCGCCGGCATTGACAGTCGCACCTCGGATGCCCGCCGCGCGAAGCGTTGCGATGGCGCGATCCACTGCGTAACCCTTGGCTATTCCGCCGAGATCGATCGCCACTGGCGCGGTCAGGCACACGGATCGATCGGCAGGCAGGCGCACCGCGCCGAAGCCGCCTGGCGAGACATGGTCGAGACCGTCCGCGGGCAGCAGTCCACGCCGTATGAACTCGTGGCCGACCGCGCAGTCGAACAGACCATCGGTTGCGGCATGAAGAACTTCGGCGTGGCGCAGAACGCGCGCCGTCCAGGGATGGACAGTCACGGGTGTACGGAAGGCCGAGCGGTTGATGCGTCCGACGTCGCTATCTGCGTCGTGAAAGCTCATCAGCCGCTGAACCAGCGACACCGCCTCGAAGGCCGCGGCAATCGCCCGTTCGGCAGCAGCTTGCGTGGCCCCATCGACCTCGATCTCGACGAGTGTGCCCAGCAGCGGTCGCGCCCGCCTCATCGCTATTGCCCCTTCAAGCTCTGCGACTGCCCGACGATGCGCCTCACGCCGTCGGTGATGTGCTTGCACGATAAGGTCGCGCCGCTGATGTTCTTGATGTCCACATTGAGCTGCAGCGGCGAACTCGCGTTCTTGCCGACGAATTGCGAACGCCACGAAGCCTCGCGAACTTCGTAGCCATAGGATTCGTTGTATTCGATGATCTCGATGTGCTTGACGGCCCCGCCGGCGGTGATCCCGACGGCGTATTTGATGTATTCGTGCTTGCCGAGCACGCGGTCAATCACGACGATACCGCCAGAGGATGCGCGGAATACGCCGGCCTTCCCGGCGGGCGAAAACGACGCTCCGGGAAAGATCGTCTGCATCGCCTGCTGTTCGCTCATGTACACGGTGGCGCCCGCCGGTGCGATCAAAACGATCGCTGCCGGCGCGGTGAGGAGTGGTGTCCACTTCATGCGTCCTGCCTCGAAATGCCGGAGTTCATTTCATGGCGAACGGTACGCCGAGGCGAAACATCACCTCGTCCCGCGCGTGCTCATCGCCATAGATGCGTCCGTGCTTCACCACCGCGGCCTGGTCCTCATTGTAGGTGATGACCATCGGCAGCTGATGGCGCCAGGCCAGCGTCCACCAGAATTCCTTTTGGCCATAATGGATGACAGGCCCGGCGAAGAATGCGGAATGTTCGGGATTGTTGAACCAGTATCCGGTGAATTCGTTGTGGATGCGCGTTTCGAAGCCGATCATCCAGTTCGGCATCACCAGATACGACATGCCGAATGTCACGTCGATCGGCGAAGCCCTTTCGATCGAGCCGTCGGCGTAGACCTCGCGCTCATGCTTGCCCATGATATTGATAGCTGTGATGAGGCGATCTTCGAGGAAGTTCTTCTGGAGGATGACCCGCCATTCGAGTTCTTTTTCCTTCGGCCCGATCTCGGGCTCGATGTAGAGCGCCAGACCGATCGGATCCGTGACAGGATTCAAGACTTGATAGATCGCCTCGAGCGAGACCGAGTCAAAACGCGTCTTCTCGTAACGCGAATAGGGATCGAACGAGGCATCGAGGAACTGGCTGACGCCGGGACCGCCGGTCGTCCCGTCGAAGCCGTTGCGAAAGGCGTTGGCATAACTCCAGTTGAAATAGCCGGACAGCTGCAACCGGTCCGTGACGCCCCACTCGATCTCCTCTTTATTCTGCAAATAGTGGTATTGGCCCTGCGATTGTCCTGATTGCAGAAACGACTTGTGCTCGTATTCGCCAGTCCCTTGGGGGTGCAGATCGGCGGTGTAGATCCAGCCGAACGGTGATTCTCCAGCATGTGCCTGGCAGGCGCACAGCATCGCAGCTGCCGAGCAGATCAGTCCCACGAAACGCTTCACCGTTGTCCCCATCAAAGAAAAGCCCGGGGTTCGGCTACAGTGAAACACGCCGCTGTGACAATAGGCCTCAGTTCGGAATCGATCTAACGCACGCCAGGCGTGAACCCGGGCGACACTCGACGCGCAGGGCCGACAGTCAGGAAAAATAGGCAGTTAGGCCACAAGACGCCTTGCTCGTCATGCCCGATCCGATCTCTCGGCCTTGAGTGATTCTAATTTCGATCGATTCTAAACAGCGCCGGGACGGTCTCGGCGGTCCGGCTTGCGCGAGCGAACCCTAGATCAAGCGCATCCCGCGCAGGCTGGCGTGGCCATTCTTGCCGACGATGATATGGTCGTGCACGGCAATGCCGAGCGGCTTGGCGATGTCGATGATCGCTTTCGTCATCTGGATGTCGGCCTGTGACGGCGAGGGATCGCCGCTGGGATGATTGTGCACCAGGATCAAGGCGGTCGCCGACAATTCCAGCGCGCGCTTGAGCACCTCGCGCGGATAGACCGGGGTATGATCGACGGTGCCGGTCTGCTGCACCTCGTCGGCGATCAGCTGGTTGCGCTTGTCGAGGAACAGCAGGCGGAATTGCTCCTTGTCTGAGAACGCCATGCTGGAGCGGCAATAGTCGATCACCTCGTTCCAGGACGACAGCGCGTTGCGGCTGTTGACTTCGCCCTTGGCGACGCGATGCGCGGCCGCTGCGATCAGCTTGAGCTGGTTGACCACGGATTCGCCCACGCCCTTGACCTCGCGCAGCCGTGCGACGGGCGCGTGCACGACCTCGGCGAAGGAGCCAAAGGTCTTGATCAGCGTCTTCGCCAGCGGCTTGGTGTCGCGGCGCGGCAGCGCCGGAAACAGCGCCATCTCCAGCAGCTCGTAGTCGCTGAGCGCGTCGGCGCCGGCGCTGTAAAAGCGCTCGCGCAGCCGCTCGCGATGGCCGTGATAGTGCGGCGCGTCTTCCGGCTTGCTCTTGTCGTGGTCGGGCTTGGCGGGCATCAGCCGCCAGCATTGCCGGGGACTATCGCTTTTGCAACCGCCAATTGCGGCGGGATCAGCGGCCCGGCTTCAATCCCGGCACCAGCGCGGCCAGCCGGTCCTTGATCGGCCGGCCGAACATGCCCGCGGGCGGCGGCCCCGGTGGCGGCCCACCACGCATACTCGGCGGCGGCGGAGGACCGGCGTGCCCGACGGTCGCCTCGGCGCGGCGGTCGACGCCGAGCGTCAGCGTCGCGACATAGCGGTCGCGCGCCTCCTTCACCGCGCAGAAGGCGCGGTGCTCGGGGTCGGAGCGTTCGATGACGTGGTCGTTGGCGTTGATCACCATCCGCTGCCGCGCGCGGCCGCCGTAGCCGGGCACGTTGGTGTAGATGAACTCGTTCAGCGCGTCGGGCAGGAAGGTCTGGCCGGTCAGCACCGTGCGCTGGTCGAGAAACACCTTGAAATGGATATGCGTGGTGCGGCCGTCATACCAGCCGGGATAGATGGTGTTGAACATGACCCAGCCGGCCTCATCGCTCATTTGCGTGCCGCGCAGGAATGTCTTGCCGGTCGCATCCACGTTGTGCGCATCGCTCTGGCCGGGGAAGGCGGAGTAGAGCCCCTTGGCGTCGCAATGCCAGATGTCGATCCGCGCGCCCTTGATGGCGGTACAGGGGCCGGCCTCGATCACGCGCAGCCGCAGCGTCAGCGGCACGCCGGGCCTGCCCTCGGCGATGTCGGAGCGAACCAGCTTCGGGTCGGAATAGAACGGCCCTTCCTCGGCCTGCGGCGTCAGGATGCAGGCGGGCTCGCCGTCTGCGACGGCAGCGGCAGCATCCGCGCGGCCCGGCAGCAGACCCGCGGCACTGGCCGATACAAATCCGAGAAAGCCGCGGCGTGTCGATGAGCTCACCCTATCTCTCCTGCTGGTTGCGGGAGATCGTCATCGGCAAACAGGATGGCAAGATCGGGCCGTGAAGATGACCGTCATCGGCCCGGCTGTTTCCAGGTTTGTCGCGCCCTCCGGTCCGGGCGGCCGCCTCGGCAAAAAGGCGGCCGCTGCAGGCTCACTTCGCCGCGACGCACGCAGGACGCTTCAGTTCGACCCGCCGATTCCGGGCGCGGTTGACGTCCGTGGTGTTCGCGACCACCGGCATGGTGTCGCCATAACCGCGTGCCGTGAGCCGATTCGCGGCGACACCATGAGCGATCAGCCAGCCCTTTACGCTGTCGGCGCGATCCTGAGACAGTTTCATGTTGTAGGCGGCGCCACCGACGTTATCGGTATGTCCGCCGATCTCGCCGGCGAGGCCGGTGTCCTGGTGGAACAGCGCGAGCACCTGCTGCAGCACCGGCTCGGAATCGGGGCGGAGATTGGCTTTGTTGAAGTCGAAGTTCACGCCATAGAGCGCGACCTTGCAGGTCGCCGCGAGCTTCTGCAAGCCCGCGCCGGTATCGGCGATCGTGATGTACCAGCGGTCGACGTCGCGCGACAGCTTCGCCCAGATGTCGCGGCCGTTCTTGCCGTAATGGGCATAGAGATAGCCACCGCCATCGCCTTCGTTCTTGTCGGTGACGGTCCAGCCTGCGTTCGTCAGTGCATTGGAATAGACGTTGACGAATTCCAGGTTGGAGATGCCGGGCGGACCGTCATACATCTTCGCCGTATAAGCGCTGCCGACGAGCCGTGGCTCCGAATCTGCGGGCGTCGTCACGTCGAGCGGTCCATCAAAGCTTTGAGTCGTCAGAAGTTTGGCGCCGGGGAGCGGGCTGAGATAGGGAAAATTGTCTTTGTCGCCAAACTTCTCCGGCGCCGCCGTGGGTGGCGTCAACGTCACGCTCAGCGTGGATGCGGCGGTCTGAACGATCACCAGATTGTTGCTGTAGGCGTCGTTGGTGAGGAAGATCGCGACGTAGCTCGTTCCGCTCGCATCCTGTTTGGCGAAGGTGGCATCGACTGAATTGCCTGGATCCTGTTTCAGGTAGACCGTCTTGAAGCCCTGCTGTTCGAGTTGGGGCTTGAGCGCGCGCCATGCCGCTTCGCCGTTCCAGCGTTCCCAGGTCGAGGGCGCCCCAGGCGGATAGAGGCTGGTGGCCCAATGATGTCCCTTGACTTCGCGCTCCTCGTAGTCGTCGCTGTTCGTGCCGCGCGCGATCTTGAAACTGCCGACACCATAGTTCTCGGCCGTCAGCTGGTCGGGATTGACCGAGAACAGCCCTTTGATTGGAAACCAGGCCGGCAGGCTGGGGCCGGTGGCGGCGTTGGCGGAGCCCAGGACGCACGCAAACAGGCCCAGGGCGGCAGTGATCGAAGCAATACGCATCAAAAGTCTCTCCCTTAAAAATGGCTTGGCGCGCACCGCGTGTCGCGGACGAGTTGCGCAACCAAATTGCGGGGGTGTAACGAGCGTCAAAATACGGCGGGGTTTGGGCAGCGACGAGAGGCGGAGCCTCCCGAAGCGGCTGTTGCGCGGCTGCTCGTACGAAAAGCGGAAACGTGCGCTGATCAGCCGGTCTGCTTTTCGCCATGCCGCCTGGATGGCGATGCCGTGACCGCAATCACTCCGGCGAGAATCAGCGCCATTCCGGCAAGGACCGACCAGGTGAAGCGCTCGCCAAGCAGCGCGGTGCCGAGCGCCACTGCAAGGCCTGCGCGCAGGTAGCTTCCGCTGGTGGTCCCGAGCGGGCCCAGCGTTCGGATCAGGCGGAAGTAGATCACCATGGCAAGCGCAGTGCAGACGACCGCGAGGCCGATGACCGCCGCGAGGGCCTGCGCCGTCGGCGCCAGCGTCCAGGGATGCTCGAGGACGGTGGCCGCGGGCAGCATCAGGATGGCGGCGCAGCTCATCGCCCCAGCCGCCGTAACGATGGCGGGAAGGCAGGAGAACCGCTGTCCCCAGATCGGCGCGAGCGCATAGCAGAGACTTGCGCCGAGCACGGCCGCCTGCGCCAGCGGCGCGGCTTCTAAGCCCTGGCGTGCATCGAAGCCGATGGTCAGGATAACCCCGGCCAGACCGAGCCCGACGCCGAGGATTTTCTGGCCATCGATCGTTCGGCGCCCGCGCACCGTCATCATGGCGATCACGAGCACGAAGATCGGCGGGGTCGCGTTGAGCACGCCGGCCAGACCGCTTGCGATATGCGTCTCGCCCCAGCTGATGAGCGTGAAGGGCAACGCGCTTTGCAGCAGCCCCTGCACGAGAAAGGCCAGCCAAACCGAAATTCTGCGTGGAAGGGAATGCCCTTGCGCGGTCGCGATGCAGATCAGGAGAATTGCTGCGATCGTGACCCGCGCGGCAACCATCGTGAAGGGCGGTATCGTCGCGAGCGCCACCTTGATCAGCGTGAACGAGCTGCCCCAGATCAGCGAGAGCAGCAGCAACAGTCCGATCTCCAATGCGAGATCGGTCGGTCCTGGCTTTGCCTGTGCTGCCTGTGTGCTCATGCGATTTGCTCCGAAGCGATCGGCATGATGATCCGGAGCGGCCGGACAGGCTGGCTGAATTCGGACCTCATCGTCCGACGGAGTCCGATTTCGGCTACTCGATGTGCCCAGTGGATACTATTCTTGCCTCATGGCGACAGGCTCGGCGCATCGGCAGACGCTGCCACCGCATCTCGACTGGGAGACCTGCGACCGGGCGCGCCTCGCGCGGGCCCGCGCCTTCGACGGCCTGTTTTTCTCCGGCGTGCGCTCGACGCGCATCTACTGCCGGCCGGTCTGCCCGGTCCGTCCCGCCCGTTCCGAGAACGTCACCTTCTACGCGACAGCAGCTGCCGCCGAGCGGGCCGGTTTTCGCCCGTGCCTGCGCTGCCGGCCGGAAACGGCACCGGGCTCACCGGCCTGGATGGGTACAGCGAGCACCGTCGCGCGCGGGATGCGCCTGATCAATGACGGCTTTCTGGATCGAGCGTCCGTGGGGGAGCTTGCCGAAACCCTGGGTGTCGGGGCGCGCCACCTGCTGCGCCTGTTCATGCGCCACGCCGGCGCGAGCCCGAGCGAGATTGCCGCAACGCGCCGCGTGCAGGAAGCCAAGCGGTTGATCGACCAGACCGATATGACGCTGGCGGAAATTGCGTTTGCGGCAGGCTTCGGCAGCGTTCGCAGATTCAACGACGCTTTTGCCGCGACTTACCGGCGGCCACCGTCGTCATTCAGGCGCCGCGGGTAAGGCGGCCGGCCGCCAATCAGCCGATCTGCTTCTCGCCGTGCCGTTCCGACAGCGTAAAGATCTCGACGCCCGTTGCCGTCACGCCGACCGAGTGCTCGAACTGCGCGGACAGCGAGCGGTCGCGGGTCACCGCGGTCCAGCCGTCGGACAGGATCTTCACATGCGGCTTGCCGAGATTGATCATCGGCTCGATGGTGAAGAACATGCCGGGCTTGAGCTGCACGCCTTCGCCGGGCCGGCCGATATGGATGATGTTCGGCTCGTCGTGGAACATGCGCCCGAGGCCGTGGCCGCAGAAATCGCGCACCACGCTCATGCCCTGCGGCTCGACGAAGCTCTGGATGGCGTGGCCGATGTCGCCGGTGGTGGCGCCGGGTTTTACGGCGGCGATGCCGCGCATCATCGCTTCATAAGTCACCTCGATCAGCCGCTCCGCCTTGCGGGCGATCGGACCGACCGCATACATCCGGCTGGAATCGCCATACCAGCCGTCGACGATGAAGGTGACGTCGATATTGACGATGTCGCCTTCCTTCAGCGGACGGTCGCCGGGCATGCCGTGGCAAACCACATGGTTGAGCGACGTGCACGTCGAGTA
Organism: Bradyrhizobium diazoefficiens; assembly: GCF_016616235.1. Taxonomy (NCBI): domain Bacteria; kingdom Pseudomonadati; phylum Pseudomonadota; class Alphaproteobacteria; order Hyphomicrobiales; family Nitrobacteraceae; genus Bradyrhizobium; species Bradyrhizobium diazoefficiens. The sequence continues at coordinate 7,362,510 of NZ_CP067100.1, read as the reverse complement.
GCGGTAGCCGCGATACATCAGCGTCGCCGGATAGGCATTGTTGCTGAAGGCGAAATCACGCACGAACTCGTCGATGCGCGAGGTCGGCACGCCCGGCCCGACGATGTCGGTGAGCTCGTCGAGGCACTTCGCCACCAGCGCACCCGCCTTGCGCATGCCGGCAAAGGCGCTCGGCCCATGCAGCTTGATCTGTCCGGTCTTGCGCAGGGAGGTATCGGTGGCTTCGACGTAGCTCATGCGGATCTGGTCTTTGCGGGCTCGATGCGGCGGAAGGGCTTGATTTCACACCCTAATCTAATGATCGCGGGCATCCATGCAAGCCGAGCTTGCCATCCTGCGCCCGAAACCGGGCCTAATTCGGGACTTCCACGGTGGTTTCCACCGGCAGGGCGCCGCCGCGGACCCGGATTTCGCGGACGGGGTAGGGAACCCGGATGCCCTCGCGCTTGAAGGCGTCCCACAGTGCCAGCATCACGTCGCTCTTGACGTTGTCCATGCCGTCGGGATCCGCGATCCAGAAGGTCAGCGAGAACTTCATCCCGGCCTCGGCGAACTCGGTCAAGATGCTGTTCGGCGGCTTGCCCTTCTGCGCGCGGGGATGGGCGGCGGCGGTCTCGGCGGCGAGCTTGCAGACCAGCTTAGGGTCGGCGTCGTAATTGGTGCCGAAGGCGATCTTCACCAGCGTGTTCTTGTCGGTGTAGGTCCAGTTGACGACCTTCTGCGTCACGAGGTCCTCGTTCGGCACCAGGAATTCGCGGCCGTCGCCGGCGGCCACCGAAATATAGCGCGTCTTCATCGCGCTGATCCGCCCGGTGTTGTCGCCGATGGTGACGAGGTCGCCCGGCTTCACCGACTTGTCGGCGAGCAGGATGATGCCCGAAATGAAATTGGCGACGATCTTCTGCAGGCCGATACCGATGCCGACGCCGACTGCGCCGGAGAACACCGCGAGCGCCGACAGGTCGATGCCGACCGCGCCGAGCGCGATCACGATCGCGACCGCAAGCAGCCCGATGCGGATGATCTTGACCAGCAGCACCTGCACCGACGGCGTCAGGTCGGTGGTCGAATTGATCCGGCTCTCGGCGAAATTGCTGGCGATGTTGGTGGCCCACAGCGCGATCAGCAGCAGCGCGCCGGCCTTGATCACCAAGAGCGGCGTCAGCCTGAGGCCGCCGAGTACGATCGCGAAAGAGTCGAGCAGCTCGACCGTCGTGTCGAGCTGGCCGATGATCGACAATGCAGCGACGAACCACGCGGCGATCGACACCAGCTTGACGATGAAGGCGTTGCGCAGCACCGAGGTCACGAGCCGGATCGCGAGCCACGCCAGCCCCAGCTTGGCGGCGACCATCAACAGATAGCTGCGGCTCGGCCAGGTCGCGTGGTACATCACGAAACGACAGACGATCACGAGCACGGTGAACGCCGCAGTCGAGGCGCTGGACACCATCACGCGGGCGAAGTGCCGGAGCGGCAGCGGCCAGCGCATCGTCATTGAGGTCATGTCGATGCGGCTGCGAATGCCGGCCTCGGCGGCATAGGCGATTCCGGCCGCGGCCAGGATCAGGCCGAATTGCAGGTAGAACCAGGGTGAGGAGATTTCCGCCCCGACGCTGCGCGCAGTGGTCTGCGCGAACTCGATGAAGTCCTTGAGGTCCATGTCCATCGGGAGGTCTCGCCGGGAAGCAGTCGGGAGGAATTGATTCGAGGGCGCCGCAGAATCCCACAAAGGGCGCGGCCGGACCATCGATACACCGCCGAGTGAAGCGCGTTAAGGCCGTAAAATACGGGCAGATCGCCGCGAGCGGAAGAAAATCGGTTGGCGACTGAGTTCGTCGACGATAAGGATGCAATTCCAGCGTTCTTTGCCCGGAAGGTGGATGGCTTCCCTCGACTCTGTCAGCCTCGCCATATTGCTCGGCGCCGTCCTCGTCATGGCCGGCATCCTGTCGAGCCTGCTCGCGCTGCGCTTCGGCGCGCCGTTGCTGCTCGTCTTCCTCGTCATCGGCATGCTCGCCGGCGATTCCGGCCCCGGGCAGCTCCAGTTCGACGACGTCCGCACCACCTATCTGGTCGGCTCGGTGGCGCTCGCCTTGATCCTGTTCGACGGCGGCCTGCGCACCCGCTTTGCCAGCATCCGCACCGTGCTCGCGCCGTCCGTCGTGCTCGCGACCGTCGGCGTGCTGCTGACCGCGCTGGTCACGGCGCCGTTCGCGAAATTCGCGCTCGATCTCAACTGGGTGGAAGCGCTGCTGGTCGGCGCCGTGGTCGCCTCGACCGATGCCGCCGCAGTGTTCCTGCTGGTGCACACCCAGGGCCTGCGCCTGCGCCCGCGCGTCGGCGCGACGCTGGAAGCGGAATCCGGCACCAACGATCCGTTCGCGATCTTCCTCACGCTGATGCTGGTGGAGTACATCTCGCTCGGATCGAGCTCGCCCGGCCATGTGCTGATGGAGTTCGTGCAGGAAGCGGTGCTCGGCGCCGTCGTCGGCGTCATCGGCGGGCGCCTCGTCGTCATCGCGCTCAATCAGGTGGCGCTGCCGCAGGGCCTGCATGCGCCGTTCGTCACGACGGCAGCGCTCGTCATCTTCGGCGGCTCGCAGATCATGCACGCCTCGGGCTTCCTCGCGGTCTATCTCGCCGGCATCATCATCGGCAACCGGCCGACCCGCGCGCATAATTCGGTGGTGACCTTCCTGGACGCCGCGACCTGGCTGGCGCAGATCGTGATGTTCGTGCTGCTCGGCCTGTTGGTGTCGCCGAGCCGGCTCGGCTCCAGCGTGTTGCCGGCGATCGCGGTCGCGCTGGTCCTGATGCTGGTGGCGCGCCCGCTCGCGGTGTTCGTGTGCCTCGCGCCATTCCGCTTCAACTGGCGCGAAAAGATCTTCATCGCCTGGACCGGCCTGCGCGGCGCGGTCGCGATCTTCCTGGCCTCGATCCCGATGCTGGTCGGGCTGTCGAAAGCCTATCTTTATTTCGACGTCGCCTTCGTCGTCGTC